>JABWBC010000032.1 GCA_013360695.1 Phycisphaerales bacterium | reverse complement strand
GAAGTCGCGGACGACGGCGAACGCTTCAGAATTGGCACGGGCATGGTGGCGGAGGTGACAGGCCGCTCGCGCCGCATCATCCGCAAGACCGGCTCGGATCGTATCGACCGCCTTGTGGTCGAGAACCGCGCCGGCTCCGCCAATCTCGCCGAGACGCAGGCGTTCATGGATGACGTCAAGCGCATTCTCGTTTTCAGCGATGCCGGCGGCACCGGGCGCAGCTACCACGCCGAACTATCGGCGCGGAACCGGCGGCTGCGCATACATTATCTATTAGAGGCCGGATGGAAGGCCGATGCTGCCATCCAGGGGCTTGGCCGCACCAACCGCACCAATCAGGCCCAACCGCCGCTGTTCCGGCCGATCGCCACCAACGTGAAGGCAGAGAAGCGCTTCCTCTCGACCATTGCCCGCAGGTTGGACACCCTCGGCGCCATCACCAAGGGCCAGCGCCAGACCGGGGGTCAGGGCCTGTTCCGGGCCGACGACAACCTCGAAAGCCATTACGCACGCGATGCGCTGCGCCAGCTCTATCTCCTGCTGGTGATGGGCAAGGTCGAAGGCTGCTCGCTTCAAGCGTTCGAGAACACGACCGGGCTGAAGCTGACCGACGCGAACGGGATCAAGGACGAGTTGCCGCCGATCACAACCTTCCTGAACAGGCTGCTAGCGCTGACCATCGACCTGCAGAACATCCTGTTTGTTGCCTTCGAGCAATTGCTGGCGGCCCGCATCGAGGGCGCGATCGCCTCCGGCACCCGGAAGAAACGGGGCGTGTCATGCGCCCTCCTTCCAGCCCGCGCTGGGCCCGTCGGGGATGCAGATGACCCGACGCCGATCGGGCGGATCGATATCCATGTCCTGGGTCGTGTCCTCCACGTCGCGCTCGCCCCGTCCCGTGGTCCAGATCGCCACCTCGACCGCGACCGGCAGGCCGCGCCGATCGCTCGAGAACGACGACGACCACGACGAGCCGTCGTAGTAGCGGAATCGCACGCGTGAGACGTTCTCCGCGATCGTTTCGGGGCGCGGCGCGCTGGGGTCGTGCTGATCGCGCCGCGCCACATCGATGAAGCCACCCGCGAACGCGTAGCGGGAATGGATGCCGTCGCTCTTGGTCCCTCCCGACACGCCGCGCGTGAAAATCGAGATCGAGCGGGCGTCGCCCTTGACGCCCGGCGAGCCGTCCGGCGCGACCGCGGCACAGGCGAACAAGTCCGACTCCACGGAATCCAGCAGGAGCTCCACGCCCCGATCGCGCGTCATCGCCTCGATCACACGCCCGCGCCGATCCGACAAATCGCTGATGAACGCGAACACGAGCGACGACAGAACAATCAGCAGCGCGAGCGCGAGGATCGCCTCAAAGAGCGTGAACGCTCTCGAACCGCGGCTGGGAGTGGGCGCATGGGGCTTCAACGGCTCCTCCCCGCGGCATCGCGCCCGACCGTATCCACCGCGTTCTGCCCGAGCCGGACCAACTGGTGCATCGTGAACGACGCAGGTGGCAGCGTCGAATCGTCGCGCCGGGCCGTGACCGAAACCTTTGTCAGGCCCGGGAACGCCGAGGCCTCGGTCGCGATCTCGATCCGCCACGCGCCCGTAGGCGGCGCGTCGTCGAAACCCGTCGGCGCGTCGGGGTCGTCGCTCGGCCAGTCGGGCACCGGGCCGTTCAGCGATTCGGGCGTCGCCAACCCCGACTCGATCCTCGCCAGGGCCGACTGCGCCAAATCCGCTGCCACATGCTGGTCGCGGGCCTGGCGCAGCGAGTCCTGCGCGCGACGAACGATCGACGAGATCGTGATCGCCGCCGCGACAAAGATCGCAACCGAGAGCAAGAGTTCGAGCAGGAGCTGGCCACGCCCGGAGTTCATGAGCCACCCCCGTTCGGCGACAAGTCGCCTGGGAGCGTGCTCGGAGTCTCGGCATCGGATTCGGTTCCCGTGGTTTCGCTCTCGTCCTTGTTCCCGAGCGAGTCCGCGCTCGGCGAGGTGTCGATCGTGCGCGCACGCACGTTGGAGGTCCATTCACTCAAACTGAATCGTGTACGTCGCGTCGCTGACGTGACCAGATCGAATTGCCCGCCCGCGCAGCGCCCGTCGGGGAACGCGAGCGTGAGCGTGGTTCGCGAGCCCGCTCGCGTCATGCCGCCCTCTTCGCTCGGCGTCGCGCCGAACGCGCTCGATTCAGCTCCGCCCGACGGCGGGAGCACCGGCCCCGGGGCGTTCGCACCCGGGGTCGTCACCGACATGCCCGCCGGCAGGTCGATCGAGAAGAGCTCGCGCACCACGCCCGCCTCGTCGTCGCCCGTCTCGACGCGCGAGCCGACAAGCCGGACGTGATCGGTTTCCGCCACCGCGACGAGCAAGATCGGGACTCCTCTCCGCTGCGACTCGCTGCTGGCCCGCGAGCACGCGGCCTTGGCGATCTCCACCGCCTCTCGCTCCGCGCGTCCCCGGGTCCGCTCGAGCATCGACGGAAGCACCAAGGCCGCGATCGCCAGCAGGATCGCGATCGCGATCACGACCTCGATGAGCGAGAACGCGCGGCGTCCGCCGTCGGCCCCGCCGCGGTTTTGAGATCGTGTGTTGGATCGAAGGGGAAGCACGACGCGTCCCCCGCGCACGAGGGCGTCAGCCGCCCGTCGTGCTCGAGCCTCCGGTGGTGGACGGCGTGCCGGAATCGGTCGGAGCGCCTTCGCCGTCGTCGGTCCAGTTCTTGATGTCGTCCTCCGTGCCCTCCTGCTTGTCGGGGCCGTTGGACCACAGGTCGAACTTGGTTTCGTCGCCGTGTTCGCTCACAGCGCGATAGCCCCAGGGCGTGCCCCACTTGTCGGTCGGAATGGGGGACTTCAGCTCGGCGGCCCACTTGGCCGCGTCGGCGTCGGGCGACAAGGTGTCCTTGGACCACAGAACCGCCAGACCCTCCTCGTCGGTCGGCCACCGGTCGTACTTCAGATGGAACCCTTCCAGGGCGCTCTCGATGCTCTTGATCTGAACCTTTGCCAAGTCCTTGTCGGCGTCCTTCTTGCGCGAGAGCACCGACAGACCGACCAGGCCGCCGATCGCGACGATGATCGCGATCACGATCATGACCTCGAACAGCGTGAACGCTGAACGAGCGTACTTCGACTTCAACTCCATTCGACTGTTTCCTTTCCGGCGCTGGGCCTAAGGACCCGGGCGCCTCAAACTCCGGCGGCGTCGGCATCCTGCCCGCGCCCCCACGCTGTCAGACTAGCAGACCGGTGAAACGCCGCCAAGTTGCGGCGGCGCATCACCGCGATATTGCGCACCAAAGCGGTGATGCGCTGGGGGAAAGCACCGAATCGATGCATGTTCAGATTGTCGTGAAAATCGGGGATTTGAGGATTCGGAAGCTGGCAGGGGAATGGTCGCACGCGCGGGGCGCCCGCGTCACTGGCCGAGCTTGGTCATGGGCAGGATCAGCGCGATCGCCACGGTGGCCACCAGGCCCGCCATGACCAGGAGCAGCGACGGCTCGATCAGCTTCACCAGGGAAGTGAGCAGGCGATCGACGCGCTTTTCGATCGTTTCCGCGATCGTGATCAGCACATGGTCGAGGTTGTTGGCCGACTCGCCGACCGAGATCATTTCGATGATGTCGTCGTCGAACAGCCCGCTCTCGCCCATTGGGGGCGCCAGCGGTCGGCCGGAGCGAACGGACTCGGCCGCGCTGGCGATGGCACGCTCCATCAGCCGGTTACCGGCGGTCTCCTTGGCGATCTGCATGGCGGCCAGGAGCGGCACGCCGTTGTCGAGCATCGTGCCCAGCATGCGGCAGAAGCGGGCGGCGGCGAGCGACCTGGTCAACGGCCCGATCATCGGCGCGAAAGTGCGCCAGTATTCAATCTTCTCGCGCACCGCGGGGCGTTTGAGCAGCCAGCGGACGCCGAAGACGCCCGCCGCCAGGGCGATCAGCGTCCACATCCACCAGCGCGAGACCAGGTCGCTCATGGCCAGAACCAGCTTGGTCACCGCGGGCAGGTCGGGCACCGATTCGAACAGCACGCGGAACTGCGGCACAAAGACGATGAAAATCACCGTGAGCGCGATCGAGCCCAACACCGCGAGCAGCGCGGGATAGACCAGGCTGCCGATGACCTTTCCGCGCAGCTCGGCCTGGGACGTCACCAGTTGTCCGAGGCGTTCCACGACCTTTTCGAGGAACCCGCCTCGCTCGCCGGCGCGGACCATCGCGACATGCACCGAAGGGAAAACACGCGGGCGGCGCGACATGGCCTCGGCCAGATCCCCGCCGTCCGCGACCGACTCCGCCAATTCGCGGAAGGCGGCGGCCATCGCGGGATCGCTCTTGCGCCCGCCGAGGAGTTTCAGCGAGCGGAGGAGCGGGACGCCGGCGCGGAGCAGGTCGGCGAGCTGCAGATACGTCTGTCCCAATCGCCGCGGCGAGACGCCTTTGCCCTTGGAGGCCGCCTGCTCGGCCTGCTCGATGGTGATGGGAAGAAGGCGACGCCCTTCGAGCTCCGACAGCACCGCCTGCTCGCTGGCGCCGGCGAGTTCGCCGCGGATGCGCTTGCCCCCGGCGTCGAGGGCGATGTATCGAAACGTGGCCACGGAGAGAGTTTAGCGGAGAAAGCGATGCAGCGAGACAGCGAGACAGGGAGGAAGGGAGTAAGGGAGTAAGGGAGGAAGGGAGGAAGGGAGGAAGGGAGGAAGAAGTGTCCATGTGGTCGAGTGGTCAAGTCGTCGAGTGGCCCGGTGCCGATCGCTTGCCTTGTTCATAATCTGGCCATGCGATCGATCCGAGCGGAGAGGTCCGCGATCACATGCTCGTACTCGCCGATCGCGTGATTGAAGCCGTCAAGGTCCCTGTCGCTGATCGCGCGGCGAAGTTCGGGGAGCATCCACGCCGCGTAGCCCGAATCACGGTCGGGGGCGGCGTACAGGTTCTTGAACCAGGCGCGCCCCGTCAGGCCGGCGTCGCGTTTCCAGGCGCGATCGCACGCGATCAGCTCGCGATTGGCCGCGTCGATCGCCCCCGCGTCCGTGATCGCCGCCAGGCGCGACCGGGCCGCGTCACCGATCGGCGTGAGCGCATTGCATTTCTCGATCAGCGCCTCGACGCGCTCCACCGACGCGTGCCACTCCACGCCGAGCTTGGCCGCGTCATCGCGGATCGCGCCGAGCAGACGAGCCGTTTCGCTCCCGTATCGCCAGGGCTCGAGCGGCACGAGCGCCGGCCCGCCCGCGAGCGCCGCCGCCGTCGCCGCCATCCGAGTCACCATGAGCGCCGGCTCGTAGTCCTCTCCCACGACCTTTCGGTACCACGCGCGGGTGTCATAGATCGAGTGGTACGACGTTCCCGCCGCGCCACCCGCGCCGAACGCGGCGCTCGGCACCAGGGCGTGGCACAGGAAACCAACATGGTCCGACCCGCCGCCGAGATCGCCGAATCCACCTCCGCCCGCCTTCCACCCGTCGAACACGGTGCGCGTCGCGTCGCGCGCCAGCGGCACGCGTTTCATCGCTTCTTCCACGATCCCCTGCACGGAAGGCGACGCAGCGCTCCCGAAGCTCGGGCCCATCGACGCCATGTCGAGGTTGATGTACATCACGCCGTCGCGCTCGAGCTTGTCGCGCCGGCTCTCGACCCACTCGGAGGAGCCGATGATCCCCATCTCTTCCGCGCCCCATGCGGCAAACACGATGGAGCGGGCCGGCTTCCAACCCTGCGCGCGCATCTCCGAGAGCGAGCGCGCCGCCTCGATCAGCGTGATCAGGCCGCAGGTCGGGTCCGCCGCGCCGAATCCCCACGCGTCGTGATGACAGCCCAGCACGATCGTCTCGTCGGGATACGTTTCGCCGCGCATGGTCGCGACGACGTTGGCGGTCGGCGTGATTTCCCGCTTCTGCTGAACCGCCACGCGCACCTGCACCGCGCCGTTGCCATCGACGCGATACGGCAGGGGCAAGCCCCCCTGCCAACCCGTCGGCACCGCGGCGCCGCGCATCCGCTTCATGATCTCGACCACGCCGCTCCAGGCCATGGGCTGCACCGGGATCGCGGGGAGGGCGACCGACTCGATCGCGACGCGCGGCGCATTCATGCTCGCTTCGACGCCGGGCGTGAGCGGATCGCCGATGTAGTCGAGCGTGAGCAGGCTGCCGCGCTCGATGCAGGTCTCGTTGGCGAAGCCGCCCTCGGGGTACATGAGCCCACGGGCATAGCCGGAATCGGCGGGGTCGGTGTAGATGATGAGCGCGACCGCGCCCGCGGCCTGGGCGAACTTGGCCTTGTATCCGCGGAAGTTTCCGCCGTACCGAGCGATCACGACCTTGCCGCGCACGTCGACGCCGAGTGACGCGAGCTTCTCGTAGTCCTCCTTGCGCCCGTAGTTGGCGTAGACGACTTCGCCGGTCGCGTCGCCGCTCCCGCTGTAGCCGTTCCAGCCGAAGGTGAGTGCGGTGTGCTGCGTGTCGGGGTCTTCGGGGAGCGATTTTTCCTTGAGCGGGAGCTCGCCCCGCCCGCCGGGGATGTCGGACGCGATCACCTCGACCTTGGCGGAGACGGGCGTCGGGAGCAGCGGCCAGATGTCGTGGCGCTCGACCTCAAGCCCCAAATCGCGGAATGTCGAGACCAGCTTTTCGATGACATGCTGATCGCCCTCGGACCCCGCGATGTGCGGTTCGGACGCGACCAGATCGTGCCAGGCACGGAGCCGGGCGGCATTGGGAATCGCGACCGTGCCTTCGATCCCCTCGCGATGCCGAGGAACCGCGGGTTCGCCACCCATGCCCATCGCGCCCGACGCGAGGATCGATGCCCCGATCGATGTCGTGATGACCGCTCGGCGCGCGACGCGCGACACACTCGCCACTGAGATCATGCCGGGGCCTCCGCGGGCCGGCCGCGTTTCAGTGCAGCCAGTGCCTCGAATACGAACACGCACGCCAGGGCGAGGAGCGCGACGGCGACGCCGGCGTTCATGAGCGGGCCGCTGAGTTTCCAGCCCGAAGCCGCCGCCCCGCGATAAGCCGCGACGATCTGGATGACCAGGGCGCTGACGGTGACGCTCATGACCAGCACCATGGGGATCGCGACGTACCAGAGGCGTTTGCGCTGACGCCACAGCCAGATAGTTATGCCGAGCAACGTGAGGGAAGCCAGGAGCTGGTTGGAGGTGCCGAAGAGGGACCAGAACGCACGCCACGAGCCCTTCTCGGCGGTCCAGAGGATCACGAGCGGGATTCCCGCCGTCAGCAGGCCGGCGACGACCCCCGCGCCGCGCCCTTTGAGTCCCGTGAGTTCCTGGAGCAGATAGCGGCCCAGGCGCGTGGCGACGTCGAGGGTGTCGAAGACAAATGTCGCGATGACCATGGTGCCGAAGGTCTTGGCGAAGATCATGTGCTGATCGCCGAAGATCGCGGCAAAGAACCGCGCCAGGCCCTCGCCGTAGAGCACGCCCGGCGCACCGGCGAAGGCCTTGGCCTTGTCGGGGGAGACGATCATGACGGTGGCGAGGGCGATGATCGCGACGAAGCCCTCCATGAGCATCGCGCCGAAGGCGATCGGCGTGCAGTGCGATTCCTTGCTGACCTGCTTGCTGGTGGTTCCGCCGCAGACCAGGCCGTGGAACCCCGAGCACGCGCCGCAGGCGATGGTGACGAAGAGGAAGGGGAAGATGAGCTGCGACATGGAGGCCGCGTCACCGCTGGCGAACCAGGTGAAGACGTTGCTGCTCCCGGGCGCGACGGCGGGCTGCTCGATCTTGAACCCGCCGAAGAGCAAGCCGAACACGCCGAGGGCCAGGGAGACGTACAGCACGAAGCCGCCGAGGTAGCCGCGCGGCTGCTGCAGCAGCCAGAGGGGGAGCAGCGACGCGACGAAGCAATAGGCGAGGATGGCGGCGTGCCACACCTTGATATCGTAAACGAGCGCGGTCGACACCTTGGTGCCCAGCCACACCATGACGAACGTCGCCGGGACAAAGATCAGCGTCACCAGCCACATCGGGGGCTTGAGCTTCCACTGCACGAGCCCGAGCACCAGCGCCAGTGCGAGGTAGAGCACGCTCGACGCCGCCACCGCCCCGCCGCGGTTGAAGTCGGCCTGGATCGCCTGAAGATCGGGGTCATTGCCGACGAAGTTGAGCGCCGTTACGTCGGTGAACGCGGTGATGACGTAAAGGAGCGAGATCCAGATGAACGCGACGATGGCAAGGTACGCGCGCCGCCCGAGGTTGTGGCGTGCGATGTCGGCGATCGAGTGCGCCCCGTGGCGAACCGACGCGACCAGCGCCGAAAGGTCGTGCACCGCGCCGATAAAGATCACCCCGATCACGATCCACAGCACGCAGGGGAGCCAGCCAAACGCCATGCACGCCGCGATCGGGCCCACGATCGGCCCCGCCGCGGCGATCGCGGAGAAGTGCTGCCCCAGCAGGTAGAACGGCTTGGTCGGGACGAAGTCCACGCCGTCGTTCTTGGCGACCGCGGGCGTGGTGCGGGTGTCGTCCAGGTTGTACTGGCGCGCAATGAACCGCCCGTACACCACATAGCCGACGGCGAGAATCGCGAGGATGGTGAGGGCCAGGGCGGATAGGCTCATAAGGACGCGAGTCTCCAGCGGCCCGGCGGCGGACATCTCAGGCCCGGCCGGGTGCCGCGGCAGGATAACGGAAACAGGGATGGTTGAACACGACCGATCGGTATCCGCCCGCACGCGGCCGATCGGCACGAAAGGCGCTGATGATCCCCAACCTGATCAACCGGCCCGAACCGCGAAGCGTCGCGCTCGAGACCACGCTCCTGCTCCACGGCGTACCCCGCGCCGGCGCGGCCGATCTCGCACGCTCGCTCAAGGAAATCGTCCGCGTGCACGGCGCGTCCCCCACGCTTATCGCGCTCTTTCGCGGCCAGGCCATCGTCGGACTGAATGACGCCGAACTCGCCGAGCTCCTCGCCGCTGCGTCGGTCCCCAAGGCCAACACCGCCAACCTCGGCGTGCTCATGCATCGAGGGCAGCACGCCGCCACCACCGTGAGCACG
Organism: Phycisphaerales bacterium; assembly: GCA_013360695.1. GTDB lineage: Bacteria > Planctomycetota > Phycisphaerae > Phycisphaerales > UBA1924 > JABWBC01. The sequence continues at coordinate 21,703 of JABWBC010000032.1, read as the reverse complement.
ACGATGGAACTGGCGGCCGCCGCGGGCGTGCGCGTCTTCGCCACCGGCGGCCTGGGTGGTGTCCATCGCGGCTGCGCCGAGCACTTTGACGTAAGTTCCGACCTTGCCGCCTTCACCCGCTTCCCGGTCGCGGTCGTCTCCAGCGGCGTGAAATCCATTCTCGACGTCGTGGCCACCCGCGAGGCCCTGGAGACCCTCGGCGTGCCGGTCGTTGGTTTTCGGACCGACCGCTTCCCTGCCTTCTACCAGCGGGAGAGCGCCGCCGGAGTCGATGCACGGTTTGAAGACGTCTCGGACCTGGCAGGGTTTGTGCGGATGGAACTGGCCCGCTCGGGGCGCGGCGTGCTGGTGGTAAATCCGGTGCCCGTCGAATACGAGGTCGACGGCGGCAAGTGGCGGTCTTGGCTGGACTTGGCGATGGAACGATCGCGATCCGAGGGTGTCACCGGCCGCGACCTCACCCCGGCCTTGCTGGCGGCTGTTCACGAGTTGTCCGGGGGGGAGACCCTTCGAGCCAATGTCGAGTTGGTGAAGTCCAACGCGGCCTTGGCGGCCCAGATCGCGGCCCGCCTGTAACGGGGTCGGCCAAGCGCAAACTTCACGCTTTTAGGCCCAGGTCTTCGCCCGGCGCGGGAGCCGCGCGGATACAGTTTCCTCCCTTGGCATTGTGAATCGAGGGGTCTCGTACGCGGGTCTTGGTTGTGTCGTCGCGGTGGAGTCGCGCTGGCGGAACACGGGCCGTGGTTTGGTCTGACCAGACTCGTCATGCTTGGGGCTCGCGGTGGATTGGTGTTGGGAAATTTCTCTTGGAAGGAGATCAGAGGATGAATCGTCGCTTGACCGCACTCTCGCTCATGGCCCTGGCGGGTCTGGCCGCCCCGGCGCTCGCTCAGGACAGCGTTGACAAGTATGCCGCGGGCCTCCCCGGCGATGCGCTCGATCCCTGGACCACGGGCGTGCCCAACCAGGCGTCGGCGTATGTCGTCGACCTGACCCCGATGTTCACGTCGTGCGGCACGCGCTTCGGCATCGCGCCCCTCATCAAGACGAGCAAGACCAACCCCGCATTCTTCGGCAGCCTCTTCAGCGGTTCGGGCATCAGCTCCACGCTGCAGAACGGCGCCGGACTCAACTCGCCCCTCTACCGCGTCTGGAACGTCCCCGGCCAGGGGCTCAACCCGCTCCACAACAACCCCGCGTCGGCCATCAGCCCGAACATTTTCGCGGGCGACGGCGCTTCGCAGTTCGCCGTCGGCATGGCCGAGTTCTCCACCGACGCCGGCGGGGTCTCGACCAACAACATCATCGGCGGCATCGTGAACTTCGATCCCGCCCGCCCCTCGCGCCTGTACGTCACCAAGTACATGGCCGCCACCAACCAGACCGGCGTGGGCGTCGGCGACAACGCCCAGTTCGGCATGGGCACCGTCGACTCGACCGGCAACGTCTACCTCCGCGGCGATAACGGCGGCGGCACGGTCACCGGCGCCAACCCCCTCACCGCCGCCAACATCTTCCGCGTCCGCATGCAGAACCGCAATCCCGCGGTAAACAACGAGATCAGCAACGCGGGCGGCGCCGACGCCGGCGCCACCAACTGGCTGGTCGTCAACGACGCTTCCTTCAACCACAACCCGCCCCAGAATCTCCCCGACCAGATCACCGCCGGCGGGCGCTACATCGGCGCCAACTTCAACACCCAGTACGAGTGGGAGCGCCCCGGCTTCCCGCTGGGCACCACGACCTCGCACCGCCCCGGCACCACCGACCACCGCGGGAGCGCCGCCTTCACGCCCCGCATCCTCTGGAACGGCACCGTCGGAACCAGCGCCGTGCTCAGCGTCGTCAGCGGCACCAACTCGATCTCCGTCTTCGGCGTCAACGCCGACGGCTCGGTGACCCCCGCCAACACCCGCACCCTCACCCTCCCCGCCAACCCCACCGACACCTGCCCCGCCTATACCTTCGACAACGACGCCACCAGCTTCTTCGAGAGCTATCGCTCGCAGGTCGCGTTCCGAGGCGGCGTCAGCCAGGTCAGCGTCACCCGCGACGCCCAGGGTCGCGGCCTGGCGGCGGCCATGATCGCCACCACCGCCAACGCCGTGAACCCCTGGAACGCCATCGTCGCCGCCCGCTTCAATCCCGGCGATACCAGCCAGCCCCAGTGGCGCCTGGTGGCCTGGAACGACACCCCCAACTCCACGGGCAAGCCCATCCGCGGTGACTACGGCATGGACGGCATCGCGTTCACCGGCGATGCCGGCGAGTTCGACGGCGTGTGCAACGCCCTCGACGGGCCCATCGGGCGCATCGCGTCGATGCCCGAGCTCCAGATCGGCCTGGCCGGCCCCTCGATCTCTCCGCCCGCGTTCGACTCGGCCGGGAACGTGTGGTTCCTCGCCACCGTCGCCCTCAACAAGGCGGACGCCCAGGGCGTGCCCTTCATCGACTTTGATACCGCGCTGATCCGGGCCATCTACAACGAGACCGCCATGTGCTGGGATCTCGAGCTGGCCCTCGAGCTCGGCGACACCTTCACGGGCCGCAACTCCCAGACCAAGTGGCAGGTGCAGTTCATGGAGGTCGCCGACAGCAACTCCGTCGCTTCCGGCACCTTCTTTGCCAACAACGTCCTGCCCAGCACCTGGAACAACACCAACTTCGGGAACGTGCCCAACTCGGCGTCGACGAACCTGGGCGGCCTGGTCCTCTCCGCCAAGATCGTCTATGACGCCGACAACGACGCCGACTTCAGCGATCCCACCTCTTCCTCCGGCGACCCCACCAGCAAGGACGAGGCCTACAACGTCATGCTCTACATCGGCAACATCGACAAGCGCTGCAACGCCGACTTCAACGGCGATGGCTTCGTCAACGGCGACGACTACGACGCCTTCGCCAGCGCCTTCGACATCGCCGACGGCGCCGCCGACGTGAACTTCGACGGCTTTGTCAACGGCGACGACTACGACTACTTCGCCAGCTACTTTGACCAGGGCTGCTGAGCCTTTCGCACGACCCCACCGGGCTCCCGCAAACGCGGGGGCCCGGTCTTTTTTGTAGTCGGAACCGGCTTCTCGGCCCTTGGAGCGGACCGGACGCTCGGATAGCATGACACCGGCCCCGGTTCGGGGCCGAAAGAGGGAGAGTCCGCATGAATCGTCGCTCGCGCCTGGTCTCCGCGTCGCTGGCCCTGGTCTTGGCCGCGGGCGCTTCGGCCCAATGGAATCCCAACGCCGGTCAGTGGGGCAAGTCCGATCCGCGCGACGTTCGCGTCATGACCTGGAACGTGCTGGACGGCATCTGCCGCACCAACAACAAGGTCGAGGACCTGAACAATTGGGCGGCCCTGGCCCGCATCGTCGCCGCCATGAAGCCCGACATCCTCCTCCTTCAGGAAACTGGCGACAACGCCGGCAACGGTACGGGATCGGGCGTCGACTCCACCTCCCAGCTCAACACAACCCTCGGCTACTTCTTCAACGGCGGCAACGACTCCTTCAAGAGCAACGCGCCCATCACGTCGTGGGTCAAGAAATACGCCCCCACCTTCGACATGCCCTACGTCTACGTCAGCTTCACCACCGACGGCTTCAACCGCAACATCGTCCTCAGCCGCTTCCCCTTCACCGACCTCACCGGCGACACGTTCAACGCCATCAGCACCTGGAGCTCGCTCCCCGATCTCTACGCCCCCGGCGGCACGCCCGGCATCCGCGGCTTCATCTTCGCCGAGATCAACCTGCCCGACGCCGACTACGCCGGCAATCTCGTCGTCGGCACCGCGCACCTGCGCTCCGGCGGCACCGCCAGCGACAAGCAGGAACGCCTCGTCGCCTCGCAGAACATCGCGTATTACATCGACTACATGCTCAACGGCGGCGGCACCTCCACCCCCGACCCGCGCGGCATGATCCTCGACTCCCCCGCCGCCACCCTCGTCCCCTCCGCGACCACCCCCGCCATCTGGGGCGGCGACTTCAACGAAGACGAAAACTCCAACGGACGCGACGGCCCGGCCTGGTGGATGACCAAGGCCGCCGTCAACGGCGGGACCGACGGCACCGACCGCGACCGCACCGACGCCACCTTCGACGACGCCCGCGACTTCTTCACCAACAACCGGAGCACCCAGTCCTCCAGCAAGCTCGACTACATCTGCTGGCAGGACTCGATCGCCACGCTCCGCCGCTCTTTCATCTTCAACTCCGTCAACTGCAACAGCACCACCACGCCGCCCGAGCTCGTCGGCTATGTCGGCGGATTCTCGCTCTGCACCAGCTTCGCGTCGGACCATCGCCCCGTGATCGCGGACTTCATCCTGCCCGCCGCCGTCACCCAGCCCGGGCCCTTCAACCTGCTCACGCCCGCCGACAACACCGTCAACACCAGCCTGACCACGTCGCTCACCTGGAGCCCCTCTTCCAACGCCACCAGCTACACCGTCAAAGTCTCCCTCTCGCCCGATCTCTCCAGCCCGATCGTCAACGCCGGCGGCCTCGCCGGCACCAGCTATGTGATCGGCGGCGGCGTGCTCGCCGAATGCGGGCAGTACTACTGGGGCGTCACCGCCGTCAACACCGCCGGCTCCCGCGCCTCCACGCCCGCTTCCTTCGGCTTCCGCACCAGCTTCCCGGCCGACCTCACGGGCGACGGCTTCGTCAACGGCGATGACTACGACCTCTTCGCCTCCTACTTCGAGAGCGGCGACCTCGGCGCGGACATCAACGGCGACACCTTCGTCAACGGCGATGACTTCGACGCCTTCGCGTCCCACTTCGAGGCGGGGTGCTGAGAGAAAGCACCAGGCACTCGGCACAAGAAAGAGGCGCGAGGCATTTGGTCTGAGCCGAATCCGCGCGAGCATCGATCGCAAGCGAGGGAGTGTCGCGTCACAAGGTCCCTGAACGCGGAATGGCCGAACCCGCCTTCGCGGGGCTCTCTGCGCATGTGCCATTCCCGAATGTGCGATGTCCACATGTGCCATGTGCCATGTGCTCATGCGAAACTGTGACCCCGTGCCCTACCGCGGCGGGAGTCCCGCGCCGCTGGCCGCCCGGAGTTCCGCCAGCGTCTTGTTCAGCTGCTTCTGCAAGATGCTGAGGCGCAGCAACGACTTCACGCGCGTGAGCAGTTCGACCTTCAGCACCGGCTTGGTGAGGAAGTCGTCCGCGCCGCACTCGACCGCACGCTCCACGTCGCTCACTTCCGACAACGCCGTCACCATCACGATCGGGATCTCCCGGGTCGCAGCGGCGCCCTTGAGCTTGGAGCAGACCTGGAACCCGCTGACCCGCGGCATCATCACGTCGAGCAGGATGAGGCTCGGATGCTCCGCCGCCACCGCCGCCAGCGCCTCGGTGCCGTCCTTGGCCGTCTTGACCCGACACCCGAGCTCGGCGACGTAGTCTTCCAGCAGTTCGAGGTTCTGCTCGTTGTCGTCGACCAGAAGGATCAAGGCCGAAGACAGGTCCTCGGCGGAAAGATCGGCGGAACTCGGGCCCGGCGTGGCTGGCGACGTCATACGAACAAGGTCCTTTCGGACAGAGAGGCCGTTGTCGGCTTCCCAGAAAAGGCCCACACGGCCAAGAAAGACCGCACAACGCTCATGCACTTCATTCTAGTGGTGCAAACGCTCGCCGGCGTGGAGCAGCTCACTGGTCGCCGTAGATCCTCGTTCGTTCCGCCCGAGCCGCCTCATCGATTGCTCGGTACGCCTCGACGAGTTCTTCATTGCGCTTGCTCCACGCACCCGCCTCTTCGTTCTTTCCGAGAGATTTCGCGTACTGCTTCTTCAGCTCGAATGCCGCACTCCACGCCGAGCCGAGGATGAGGCTCCGAGGCTTACAGGTAGTCACGTCCGAGTCGGACTTGTAGATGTTGTATCCAATCCACAGAAGGTGATCGGATAGCCTTTGGTCCCGCTCCAAGTCCAGGAGCCCGCCATCTCGCGCGACCCCTGCCATGGCATTGAAATAGCCCGCCAGACCGACTGCGCGACCTTCCTTTCCATCCGGAAGCACGAGATAATCCCTGAACCCCTTTGCGCTGTCGGGGCCGGTCCAGCGAACAGCGATGCTCGCCGCTTCCCCCATTGAGACGATCGATCGAAGATCGTCCACGAAGAGGCTGGTCGGATCAAATTCGGGATGCGCTTTGACACCATCTTCAAAGTAGCCCGAATCAGCGTGCTTCTTATTCACGTCGCGAATGTGCAGGCTGCCTATGGCCGCCGCCCCATCGCCGCCGGAAGGCTCGGCCGCACCAGCCCATTTCGACGGCGGGAGTGGATCCTTGCCGTCGAAGAAGATGTACACCGGACCCGCCGGCGACACCTGACCCGCGCTTCCCGAAGTTCCCGATGAGTTCGAGTTCGAACCGCGATCGCACCCGAGCACGAGTAATCCCGGCAGCGCCAAAGCGAGAACGCCACGGAGAGTCTTCAGCACCTTCATGCGCACTCCCTTGCGGGCGAATCGCCCCGGCGCGACACACATGCCGATCCGAACAAAGTCCTTTCGGACGCGGTCCAGTCCAAGGCTCGCAGCGTTCTTCCGCCGCGCGACCGGGAATGGACCGGCGGGGGGTATGGTACTAAAGATCATAGTGGGCTGAGTTTGCGCCCGCCGAGATGGGCTCGGGAGGAATTGGCGCGCGGTGGTTACCCCCCGTGGATTGGGGCTGGTGGGGTCGGGCTGTGGGGCTCGGGAAGGAATTCGGATGGCTTCGGTCAGCAAACCACGCGCGGCGTGGGAAGATCGATTCCGCAGGCCGACGGTGGATGAGCTCTTCGATGGGCTCAATAAGCAACTGTCGTCACTGGCCGAGTCTTGGCGCGAGCGCATGCGCGAGACGCCAGGCGTCCGCGAGGAACTCGCCTGGCAGGGCATTCCTTTCCGGTGGACGCTGGTCTATCGGAACGACACCCGCCCCGTCGCGTACCTCGTGCCGCAACCCGTCAAGGCCTACGTCGCGATCCCAATCGCGAGCGACGCGGTGAATCGCCTGCCTCTTCGGAAGCTCTCAAAGCCCGTGCGCGATTCGCTCGGGGCCGCCAGCCTCGTCAACGGACAGTACTGGGCCCAATGGGAACTGCAGTCCAAGGCACAACTCGATGAGTTGATGCTGATCGCGGCGGCGTGCCTGGCCGACGACACCGTCGCCGTGTGATCAATCTCGCCCGCGTGTGAATCCGCTTGTGCAGACCACGCCCGCGCTTGGTCGATCCGAATACCCTCGGGAAGCACCGTGTGGAGAGGGATCGATGCGGCACGTCTTGACGGAACGGCGGCGGAACGTGATCGGGGTCGGGGTGATGACGCTCGCGGCGGGAACCTGTCTCGCCCAGCCCCTCAACCTGGCGATCGAAAAGACCATCTCGCGCGCCAAGGTCGGCGCGTCGGTCACGTCCGTCTACGCCGTCGACCTGTCGAGCGGCACGACCCTCGCCTCCGTCCGCGCCGACGAGGCGCTTATTCCCGCCAGCAATCAAAAGCTCCTCACCACGGGCACGGCGATGCTCGTGCTCGGCTCCGACTTCGTCTTCAAGACCGAGATGATCCTCGACGGCACGACGCTGGTCGTGCGCGGCGCGGGCGACCCGGCGCTCGGCGACCCCGAGCTTTTGGCCAAGCGCGACAAGCCGCTGGCCGTCGACGAGGTGCTCGATTTCCTCGCCGGCGCGGTCGCCAAAGCTGGGATCACCAAGGTCGATCGTGTCGTCATCGACGATCGGGTCTTCGATCGCCAGCTCATCCACTCCAGCTGGCCCTCCGATCAATACGAGCGGACCTACTGCGCCCAGGTCAGCGGCCTGAACTTCCGCGCCAACACCCTGGCCATCTTCGTTCGCCCCGGCGCGGGCGCCGGCGCCCTCCCGCTCCACACCACCGAGCCCGCCGCGGGATGGATCGACATCGACAAGCGGAACATCCGCACCGTCTCCGACGGCAAGAACATCATCTCGCTCACACGCCCTCCCAACCAGAACCGCTTCGTGCTCCGCGGCGAGGTGAAGGCGGCCACCCAGGCGCCCATCGAGATCACGGTCGACCAGCCGGGCCTCTTTTTCGGACGGGTGCTCGCCGATCGCCTGCTCAAGGCGGGCGTCGCGGTGGGCTCGCGGGCCGCGGGCGACCCGCGCCAGTACCAGGACCCGTCCCCCGACGTCGTGATGATCGACCCGCAGGCCCCCGTGACGCAGGGGCGCGTGATCGCGCAGGTCACCACGCCGCTGATGGACGTGATGAACCGCTGCAACGTCGACTCGCAGAATCTCTACGCCGACTGCCTCTTCAAGCTCGCGGGCCAGAAGGTCACCGGCGAGGCGGGCACCTGGGACAGCGGCGCCTCGGTCGTGCGCATGATGCTCAGCCAGAAGATCGGCCCGCAGTCGGTCACCGGCGCGTCGATCGTCGACGGGTCGGGGCTCTCACGCCTCAACACCGTCTCCACGCGCTCCATGGGCTCGTGGCTCGCCGCCCTCGCCAAAGATTCCCGCGCCGGCGACGCCTTCGTCGCCACCCTCCCCACCCCGGGCGAGGGCACCCTTGAAAAGCGCTTCCGCGGCAAAAAGCCAGGCTCGGAAGTCCGCGGTAAGAGCGGGTTCATCAACGGCGTGCGCAGCCTCTCCGGCTATCTCACCGCCAAGGACTCCGGGCACCGCATCGCCTATTCCATCATCATGAACCAGGTGCCCGGCCAGTTCGGCGGCGAGGCCAAGGACCTGCACGAGGACATCATCCAGGTTCTCGACCAGTGGCTCTCCCGCCAGGACGACGACCGCTCCCGCGTCGGCGGATGAGCGACAACGTCGATCATACGACCATTCGAGAATCCGCGATCACGAGCGATGGTGGTTGAGCGAGCCCGCTCAGACCCTTGCGATCTGTCGATTCCTGAAGGCCCGGACTTCGGGATGGTCATCGCTCGAATCGATCCCGCTGATTTCCCAGAAACTGCGTGCAACCCGCGCCCGTTTCGTCGCTATCAAGCCGGGTGTGACAACCCCAGATCGGAGGCCGCATGGTTTCTCTTGGCCGGTGCCGTCGCGTTGCGTGCGTGGTTTCGCTGCTCGTTCTGTCGGGGCTTGCCCCCGCGCTCCAGGTCCAGCCCGCGCCGGAACCCCCGAACGGTGGGGCGACCACGCCGCTGGTATCGCACGACTTTGACCAGTCGCCGGTGGGCTCGATCCCGCCGGGGCTCCGCGTGACGACGCCCGGCTACGAAGCCAAGGCCGTCGACGACGCCGGCGGGCGTGTGCTCAAGGTCGAACGCACCGGCGAAGGCGACACGGGCGTGGTCCTGGGCTTTCTCAAGCCCGACGATCTGCGCGGGCGGCTTGTGACGCTGAAGGCCCGAGTCCGGTGCTCCGCGGAAACCGAGGCCGCCCTCTGGCTCCGCGTCGATCGCGAGAGCCAGCAGCCGGGCTTTTTTGACAACATGCACGACCGTCCCATCAAGTCGTCGGCCTGGGACGAATACGAAATCGCCGGCGACGTCGCCCCCGACGCCTCGGGCATAGTCTTCGGCCTGCTCGTCTTCGGGCCGGGTCCGGTCTGGCTCGACGCGCTCACCATCACCGACTCCGGCAAGGCCGAATTGCGTGCTCCCGATGTCGCTCCAATCAGCGAGCGCGGTCGCGACAACATCGTCGCGTTCACGCGCCTCGTCGGCGTGCTCCGCGGCTTCTCCCCCACCACCGAGTCCCGTGGCGTGGACTGGGACACCTACACCATCGACGCCGTCAACGCCGTCGAACCGTGCAAGGACGCCGACGAACTCGTCGCGACGCTCAAGGCCTTGACGCTCCCCATCGCGCCCGGCGTTCAATTCTGGCGCGGCCAGCGCGACCAGGGACCGCCCGATTCGCCTCGCCCGGAGAACGCCACCGGCGCCGTCGCGATGGTTCACAAGGGCTATGTCGATCCGAGCGTCGACGCCTCGCGACGTCGCATGAACATCTATTCGAGCGAGCAGGTCCGCCTCGACCTCAACGCCGAAGCGACCGACTCCCGCCCCGCGCCGGGCGAGACGGTCACGATCTCGTTGGGCGGCGGCGTCTTTGCTCGCATCCCAATCGCGCCGTACGCCAACGCCGATCGCACCCTCCCGGAGGCGACCGCCGCGCTTCCCACGCCCGCCGAGGAGCGTCCGCGAAACTGGCGTGCCACGCCCGCCGAACGCGCCGTGCGCTTCGCCGTGCTCATCGAGGCGTGGAACACGCTCAACCATCACTATCCATACTTCGACGTGACGGAGACCGACTGGGTCGCGGCCCTTCCTCCCGCGCTCGACAAGGCCGCCACCGACGCCACCGCCGAAGATTTCTGGCGAACGCTTGCCATGATGCACGCCAAGATCAAGGACGGGCACGGCTGGATCGGCGGCCCGGGCGCGCCCATGGTCATGCCCCAGCCCTACAGCACCGAATGGGCCGGCGATGAGATCGTGATCCGCCGCGTCGCCGACAACGTCGCCGATCGCCTGTCGCCGGGCGATGTTATCGAGGCGATCGACGGCACGAGCGTGCGCGATCTTTATGCCGCCGTCGAGCCCACCATCTGCAGCGCGACGGAGCAGTGGAAGCGGTATCGCGCGCTGTCGCAGATCGGCTGGGGACCGGGAAAGAACGAGGTCACGCTCTCGATCAGGCGCGGCACGTCAAGCCTCGCGGTTGCGCTCCCGCGCGACGGACACGCCACGCCCAAAATGGCCCGCCCCGAAGACGGCAGCGAGCTTTCCCCCGGCATCGTCTACTTCAACCTCGACGGCACCAGCCTCGCCGCGCTCACCACCAACCTCGCGAAACTCTCGACCGCCAAGGGCATCGTCTTTGACCTGCGCGGCTATCCCGCCGACGCGGGCTCGGCGGTCCTGCCCTACCTCAGCGACACGAATCTCAAGAGCGCGCAATGGCGAGTGCCCATCATCGCGCGACCGAACTACCAGCGCGTGCGCTTCAACGTCAGCAACTGGAATCTCCCGCCCCAGAGGCCCCGCCTCACCAGCAACATCGCCTTCCTCACCGACGGGCGGGCCATCAGCTACGCCGAAAGCTGCATGGGGATCGTCGAGGCCTACAAGCTGGGCGAGATCGTCGGCGCCGCCACCGCGGGCTCCAACGGCAACATCACCAGCGTGCAACTCCCCGCCGGATACAACGTCTCATGGACCGGCATGCAGGTTCTCAAGCACGACGGCTCGCGCCACCACGGCGTGGGCATCCTCCCGACCGTGCCCGTCACGCCCACGAAGGAAGGCCTCGCGGCCGGACGCGATGAAGTGCTGGAACGAGCGATCGAGGTCGTGAAGGCGAAGCTGAAGTAGCGCCCTTGGCCGCGCGACCCGCCGAGCTACGCCGTCTTGGGCGTCGTGTTCTTCGCGATCGACTCCAGCACCGAGATCATGTGCTTGTCGAGGTTGGGGTCGCGCGATTCGCCGCCCTGGATCGAGTACGTCGGCTGCACGTGCGACTCGCCGCAGATCACCGTGAGCAGGTTCGCGACCAGTCGCGACTCGTCGCCCGCGGGGAGCTTGTGCCCCTGCTGACCCAGCAGCTCGACCGCGTGGTGCACGATCTGCACCGCGCCGTCGACGATCACCTTCCTCGCGTCGACCAGCGCCTGGGCCTGCTGGCGAACCAGCATCGCCTGCGCGATCTCCGGCGCATAGCTGAGGTCGGAGAGCTCGAACGCGCTCACCTCGGCTCCCGCGCTCGCCACTTTCTGCTGGAGAATGTCGCGCATTTCCTTGGCCACCGCGCCCGTCTCGCTCTTCAGGCTCACCTGGTGCGTCGTCGATTCATAGGGATAGCGCGACGCGACCTGCTTCAGCACCGCCATCGCCTGCGTGCGCACGAACCCCGCCGCGTCCTGCACCTCGAGCGCCGCCTTGACGCTGTCCACGAACCGGAACGTCACCACGCCCGCGACCACGATCGGATTGCCGTTGCCGTCGGCAACCACGGTGCGGCTCACGTCGATCGCCTGGTTCTTGGTCGAGATCTTGATGACCTTCCGCCCCCACATGTTCACCCACGACAGGCCGGGGCTCTTCACGAGCTTCGAGAACTTGCCCCACGAAAGCACCACCGCCTCTTCCTGTGGATGGACCACCAGCCACGACGCAAACACCGTAATCGGAAAGAAGATGATGCTCAGAACGAGTGTCAGCAGGCCTTCCATGCGAATCCCCCAGGCGGCCGCGTGATTCGTGTCGCGATCAAGCCGCTCACAAAAGTGTACCGATGGCGCCGCCGGTGGTTGCGTCGCGTCCCTGGCGACCGAATCGCGCTTCTTGACGCATTTCGTGCGGCTTTCGGTCGCTTACGCGCCCAGGATGTTCACGCGCCCAGAATATTCACGCCACTATCGACGTAGATCGTCTCGCCCGTCACGCCCGCCGAGAGATGCGACGCCAGGTACACGCCCGTGTCGCCCACGTCGCTCCCCAGCGTGGCGCGGCGCAAGGGCGCTCGCTGCGCGACGGCCTCTTCCATCGTGTCAGTCCCGCCCACCGCCGAACTCGCGAGCGTCCGCAGATATCCGCCCGAGATGATGTTCACGCGAATGCCGTGCTGCCCAAGCTCGCTGGCGAGATAGCGCGCCGTGCATTCCAGCGCCGCCTTCGCCACGCCCATCACGTTGTACCCCGGCACGACCTTCTCCCCGCCGTAGTACGACATGCCCATGATAGACCCGCCGCCCGAGCGGGCCATCAGGTCCTTGGCACGGTTCGCCATCGCCACCAGCGTGTACGCCGAGATGTCCAGCGCCTGCGCGAACGCCGCACGCGGCGTCTCGGTGAACCTGCCGACCGCCAGCCACTCGCGCTCCGCGTACGCGATCGAGTGAACCAGAAAGTGCATCGCGTCAAACTTCTCCGTGTAAGCCGCGAACGCCTTGTCAAGGTCCGCGTCGCTCGACGCATCCAGCGGCACCAGCCACGGGTCGGAAATGCCCAGCGCCTCCACCGCGCGGCGCGTGCGCCGCTCGTTCTTCTCACCCGGCAGGTGCGTGAACGCGCAGCTCGCTCCGTGCTCGATCATCGACTTTGCGATGTGCCACGCGTAGGAACGATCGTTCGCGATCCCGACAATCAGGCCCGTCTTGCCGCTGAGCAATGCCATGCCGCCTCCCGAGAATGCCCGCGCCGCTTGGCGCGAATCGCCAAGTATACCCCTACGTGCATGGCAATGGGCCCGTGCTACCTTTGTCCGTGCCCACGCCGGACCTGAACACGCTCCCGCTCCCCGACCTCTATCGCGAGCTCGCCTCGCGCCGTGTCGCGGGCGGACCATCGCTGGTCCGCCGCCTGCTCGAGCTGGCTCGCGACGAAGACCTCGGCGAGCAGGGTGACGTCACCACCCGCGTCTTCGCCAAGCCCGGCGCACAATCCTCGTGCGAAATCGTCGCACGCGGCCACGCCGTCGTCGCCGGGCTCGTGATCATCCCCGAGGTGCTCTCGCTCATGGGCGGCGGGACGTTTCGCGCCGCGGCACGCGACGGCGATCGCGTCCAGCCCCGCCAATCACTCGGGCGCCTCGACGGAGATTCGCGCGCAATCCTCGCCGCCGAACGCCCAATCTTGAACTTCCTCGGGCGGCTCAGCGGCGTTGCAACCCGCACGGCGCACTTCGTCGCCGCTATGGGCCCCGGCGTTCGGTCGAAGCTCTTTGACACCCGCAAAACAACCCCCGGCGTGCGCGTGCTGGAGAAGTACGCCGTACGCTGCGGCGGCGGGATGTGCCATCGCATGGGCCTGCACGACGCCGTGCTCCTCAAGGACAATCACCTCGCGGGTATTTCCAGCGCCGACCTCGGGCGCTTCGTTACCGATGCCGCCGCCCGCGCCCGCGCGAGTTGCTCCATCTCCTTCTTCGAGGTCGAGGTCGATCGACTCGACCAGTTCGAGTCAATTCTCGCGGCCCAACGGGGCGCGCCCGAATCCTCCAAGGTCGACATCGTCCTCCTCGACAACATGGGCCCGGAGCTCCTCGCGCAGGCCGTCACGATGCGCGATAGATCCGGCGTCGCGATCGAGCTCGAGGCCTCCGGCGGCGTGCGCGAGGACACGATCCGCGCCATCGCGCTCTCGGGTGTCGATCGAATCTCCGCCGGAACGCTCACGCACGGCGCCACGTGGGTCGACTTCGGCCTGGACGCCGCGCCGTGAACGCCGGCGTCGACGAATTCGCGCCGGTGCTGAAAATGGCGGAGCCATCAGGCCGACGCGTCGTCGTCGTCGATCAGTGCGCCTCGACCCAGGACATCGCAAGAGAATCAGGCACGGGCGCGATCGTAATCGCTCGACGCCAGACCGCAGGCCGAGGCCGGCTCGGACGTGCCTGGTCCGACACCGCGGGAGCGGGCCTGGCACTGTCCCTCACGCTCGACGCGACACTCGTGCGGGACCCGGGCGTCCTCTCCATCGGCGTTGGGCTGGCGGCCTGCGAAGCTTGCGAACAGGTATTGATCGATCCGCAGAACTCCGCAACAACAAGAGCATCCACCGCCCTCGGCGTGCGCTGGCCAAACGACGTCGTCGAGCGCACCCACGGCCGAAAGCTCGCGGGTGTGCTCATCGAGCGATTCAACGACGTTTTCGTCGTTGGCGTGGGAATCAACTGCCTGCACAGGGCCGGCGACTGGCCCGACGCTCTTCGGGGGCGCGCCGTGTCGCTTGTTGAGCTTGAGCCGAGCCTTGATCGCAACTCTCTCCGCGCACTTGTCGCGATCGAACTTCTCCGCGCGATCGATCGCGTGCTCGCGATGTCGCCCGACCGGATCGCTCGCGATTGGTCCGCACGCGACACGCTCGTCGGAACCCGCCGGGCCTTCGAGCACGCCGGGCGTCGCACCGCCGGCACCGTCGTCTCCGTCGATCCGCTCAGCCATCTCATCGTGCGTGACGACGCCGGCACCCTGCATCGCCTGGCGGCCCTCACAACCTCGATGGTCCACGACGCCGTTGGATGAACGCGCCGCGCCCCCTGCGTCCCACGCTAGAACTCCGGCCTGCTCTCGAGCTCCACACGCCGGCCTGTCGACGGGTCCATGAACGCGAGATAGCTCGCATGCAGCATCAACCTCGTCGCGTGAGGCGGCGGCGAGTACAGCACGTCGCCGATGATCGGGTGTCCCATCCCGCCGTCCTTGCGCGGCGTGGCCGCGTGCACCCGCAACTGGTGCGTGCGCCCCGTGATCGGCTCGAACTCCACGCGCGTCCGATCGACCTCGCGCGACAGCACGCGGAACAGCGTCGTCGACGCCTTGCCATGAACATGATCCACGATCTGGATCGGGCGCCGATCGATGTCGGGGCGGATCGGAAGATCCACGCGCCCCGCGTCGGCGTCCACCAGCCCGTGCAGCAACGCGACGTATTTCTTGTCCACCATCCGCGCCTCAAACTGCATCGAAAGCTCGCGCTGCGAGTCCTCGTCCAGCGCGATGAGCAGGATGCCCGACGTCTCCATATCCAGGCGATGGACCACCATCGGCCCGGTTGCTTCGGGGAAAATCCGCCGCCCGATCTCAACGCAATTCGGCACCTTCGGGTTCTTGCCCGGCACCGACAGCACGCCGCTCGGTTTGTTGATCGCGACGTAGCCCCGCCCGCGATGGATCACCTCCAGCACGGGGTCGGGTTCGGCATGTCGCGGGGGTGGGATCACGTCGGGCGGCGATTTGTGGTGGATATTCCGAAAACCGGGCGTGGCGAGGCCGCCTCCCCGAACCGATACGGAAGGCTATCGTTGGGTATCAGAACTGTACCGCGGCGACTCTTGTCCGCGGAAGGAGCCATCCACGATGCGTAGCTTGATGCCGCGGCCTGGAACCAGCGTCGGTGTTGGTTTGGTCATGTTCGCCCTCGCCGGGTACGCCACAGGCCAGCCCGCCAGCTCTGGATCGCACCCGTCCCAGCCCGGCGCGCAACCGGGCGCTCAGCCCGCCGCCCAGCCCCCGCTCGACTGGGCCAAAGAGGAATCGGGACTGCTCAAGAACTACGTGCAGCTCACCAAACGCGAGCAGTTCGTAAAGGCCGGCGAACAGTACTTCAACGCCGACGCGAGCTGGATCATCTTCCAGGCCGTCCCCGTCCCCGAAGCCGGTCAGGAGCCAGCGACCGCATACCTGATGTACGTCGCCAAGGTCGACCGCGATCACAGCGGCCGGGTCACCGGCCTCTCGAAGATCACCAAGCTCTCCGCCGACGGCAGCGCCAACACCTGCGGCTGGTTCGACCCCGTCGAGCCCACCCGCGTCATCTACGGCTCGACCATCGACCCGCCCGCGCCCACCAACAAGCCGGGATATCAAGGCCCCACAGGCCGCTACATGTGGTCTTTCCCACGCGAAATGGAAATCGTCTCCCAGGTGCCGCTCCCCCTCTGGCGCGAGGTCATGGCCAAACGCGGCGAAAAGATCGATGAAGCCCTCTGCGGCAACACGTTCCTGCCCCGCCCTATCTTCACCCTCGACGGCTACGACGCCGAATGCTCGTTCTCTCGCGACGCCAAGTGGATGATCTACACCCACGTCGAAGAGATCCCCGGCGAGAACGGCGCGCCCGCACGCCCCGACGCCGACCTCTGGGTCTACAAGACCGCCACCGGCGAACACCGGCGCATCGTCAAGGCCCCGGGCTATGACGGCGGCCCGTTCATCAGCCCCGACGGCGCCAAGATCTGCTACCGCTCCGACCGCAAGGGCAACAACGAGCTGCAGCTCTTCATCGCCGATCTTGAGTTCGACGCCGACGCCGTGCCCACCGGCATCAAGCGCGAGCACCAGCTCACCGACGCCAACGTCAACTGGGCCCCCTACTGGGATCCCTCCGGCACCTTCCTCATCTTCGCCAGCAGCCAGTTCGGGCACCAGAACTACGAAGTCGTCGCCATCGAGGCCGACATGAACAAGCCCATGTCCGCCCTCCGCTCCAGGCGCATCACCAGCGCCACCGGCGCCGACGTCCTCCCGGTCTTCAGCAACGACGGCAAGCTGATGATGTGGACCTCGCAGCGCGCCCCCAAGATCGAGGGCGAGGAACGCCCCTCCAGCCAGATCTGGTGCGCCGAATGGATCGGCGGCAACGACGCCCGCGAACTCTTCGGAGGCGCAAACTAGCCCGCACCAAGGTCCCAAGGGTCGGCCGGAAACACCACACCCCACGGCAAGGCGGCGAGACTCGCCTCTGATGTCGAGAAATGTCGCCCCCCGGCGGCACACCGTCACTGGCGCGCGATGCCCATTGATGTCTCCCGGAGCGGCCGCGGAATGCCGCACGCCGAGCCCGCCCTCGTCAGGCCGCGGCCTTCTGCGACACCACCCGCACCGAGTTCCCACCCGAGGCACGCGAGGCCTGCAGCCCCTTGGTCGCCGCCGTCAGCAAGTGCTCGACACTCTGGAACGCCGAGTTCTCCGGCTCGTGCAACGCCACGCCGATGCTCGCCGTCAGCGTCGTCCGACCCGTGATCCGTCCCTTCAGCCACACGCCCGACGCTCGCACCAGGTCCGTCCGGAACTCCTCGCACGCCCGCGCCAGAGCCTGCTTGGTCACGCCCGACAGCGGGATCGCGAACACCTCGTCCGACACGCGGCACACCACCCCGCCCGCGGGCTCGAAGTGCTTCTTCAAGAGCGCCGTCACGCCGATCAACGCCTCGTCCGCGAGGTCCGCCGCCGACTGGCGGATCGGCTTGAAATCGTCGATCGTCAATTCCAGAAGCCCCATCGGCTCCTTGTTCTCGATCGACGCCCGGAACGCCTCGCGCAGCGTCGCGTCGAAGCCTTCCCGGCTCACCGCTCCCGTCAGCGGATCGTGCTGCAGCCCCTCGTGCAACTGCGAGCCCGTGCCGCCGTTCTTCGAGATTTCCAGCAGCTGCCCGCTCGCCTTGGTCAGGATCGCCTCCGCGTCCGCCGCCAATCCCGTGTCCAGCTTGAACAGCGTCGACAACTCCTTGGCCGCCTCCGCGATGCGACGCAGCAGCCCATCAACCGTCGACGCCGTCAGCCCGAACCACTGCTCGGCGCGCTGATACAGCCGGCGCAGCGCCGGACCCGGATCAGGATCGCTCAGAACATCGTGCGCCAGATTCCCCAGCCCCACCAGCCGCACAAGGTCCGTGCATTCCTTCGGCGCCGCCGTCGGCCGCTCGTGGTACTTCACCGGCAACACCAGCTCCGCCGGCAGCTTCCATCGCTCCGTCAGCATCGCGCCGATGTCCGGGTGCTGCACCTCAAGGTCCGTCAGCTCAAACTTCACCAGCTTGCGATGATCGCCGCCCGTCTGCTTCATCACATCCAGATAGCGATTCCCCAGCGCCCGGTACAACGCCATCACGCCCACGTCCTGCAAGAGCCCGCCCAGGAACGCCTCTTCCGAGCACTTCTTCTTGGCGGCCTCCGCGAACAGCTTCGACGAAACCGCGGTGTACAACCCGCGACGCCAATACCCCACGAAGTCAAACCGCGGGTCCTGGTCGCCCATGCTCGACACCAGCGAGAATCCCAGCGCCAGCGTCTTCACCGGCCCAAGCCCAAGCATCACCAGCGCCTTGCTGATCGTCGCGCATCGCGTCCGCAGCCCGTAAAAACTCGAATTGACCGTGCGCAGAACCTTCGCCGCCAGCGCCTGATCGTTCTCGATCGTCGCCGCCAGCTCCTTCATCGAAACGTCGTTGCTCGCCGTCAGCTCGATCACGCGCACCGCCACCGCCGGAAGCGACGGCAGCGATGGGCAGCTCAGGATTTCCTCAAGCAGCTCGCGGTTCATGAACGCTCGACCTTCCCTGGTCTCTGCAACTTCCGCCGGAATCGAACCCGACCCCGGTCCTCTCATCATCGACCGGTGGTTTCCCCCCCTTCAGCCCACCTTCCAATGTTCGAGTGCGCAATTCCCGCGTACACCGACCGAACCGACGCGGGCCAGTACCCCAATGCCACATGCCAAAAACTCGCAAGCAGCTTCCCGGCCCGCGCCATCACGTCATCCCCCACGTCGGGGTCCGAAAACCAGATCGACACCTCATCGGGGGACCACTGCTCGCTCACGCGCCGCAGAAACCGCACCGTTTCCGCCCTGACCCGCCACACATCGCCCCGCTCCGCGCCCACCACCAACCCGCCGCGCGCCGGATCAAACGCCAGCCCTGGCACCGCCGACCCCGTCGCCGCCGCAAGATCGATCACCTCCCCCGTCACCACATCCCGATCCAGCGCCGGCGCCACACCCGTATCCGCCAACGCCGCCCACTGCAGCCACACCAGCGACCGCGCGATCTCCCCCGGCGTCGCCAGACGCTCCAGCGCCGCCGACAGCACGTCGAACAACCCCGGGTGCGGATCATGCTCGCGAACCGCGCGCTGCGCGATGTCGATCATGTACATCGCGGCGTGGAACGCGCCCAGCGACCGCCGAACAGCCGGATACGCCTCGATCAGACCCCACGCCGTCAGCGTCGCCATCGCGTCGCCCGATTTCAGGATCATGACCGCCTCGCCACGCGTTGCCAGTTCCAGCCCGCCCGAGAACGGCGCACCCTCCCGCCGCGCCCCCTTCACCACCGCGCGCACCAGCCCGTGCTCTCGGCACAGAATCGACACCGTCTGGCTGGTCTCCGACCAATCCCAGTGCCGCACGCAGATCGCGATGTCCTTCACGCTCGCCACGCAGAGTCCTCATCGCGCCGCTCGATCACGCCGTCCCCTTCTCGCCTCATGATCAGTGGCCCGACCGTAAGGGAGGGCTTGTCTTGCGTTTCACTCCGCCACTTCGCCACTTCTTCCGAAGCGTACCCGCGCCCGCACCCCCCGCCCCGTGTATCGTCTCACCATGCACTTTGACCTCGTCGATCGCGTGCTCGAACAGTCCGCAGACCGGATCGTGACCATCAAGCACGTCACCGCCGCGGAGGAGTACCTTCAGGACCACTTCCCCACTTTCCCCGTCCTACCCGGCGTGATGATGCTCGAAGCAATGGTCCAGGCCGGTCGAAAGCTCGCAAGCCACGCCCGGACCGATCCCACGCCGTTGGTCCTGGGCCGCGTCCGTGCGCTCAAATACGGCAAGTTCGTCAAGCCCGGCGCAACGCTCCAGGTCCGCGTCGAACGGGCCAAGCCCGCCGCCAACGATGAGCACGACCTGAAGGGCGAAGTTCTCCTGATCGAGCCCGGCTCGCCCACGCCCGAAGTCGCGTGCTCCGGGCGGCTTACGCTCCGCCCCGCCCGCGTCGCCCGAGCCTGACCCCCCAGCATCCCCGTTCTCCGCACAACGCAAGCGACCGGTCAGCGATGAAGGGCCGGGTCCAATCCCGCCGCCCATCGCGCAATCCCAACCAAGGCCCCCTCCCAACCCGGCCCCTCCGGTTCGGCGGATGGATGGGCAATCCGCGAGCTATTATGGAGGCTTATCGGATGGAGCTATCCGCCCGCGTCGGGGGTCCCGGACGCTGGCGAGCGATTTCGCAGGAGCCGCGTGCATGACCCGTGAGGAGATCTTCGGAAAGGTTCGCGAGGTGCTGGTCGACGCCCTGGGCGTTGACGAGGACGAAGTCCAGCCCAACACCACCCTCACCGCCGACCTCGGCGCCGAGTCGATCGACTTCCTCGACATCGGCTTCAAGCTCGAACAAGCCTTCGGCTTCAAGATCGGCCAGGCCGAGCTCTTCCCCCAGGGCGTGTCGCAGGACCCCGAGTACGTCAAGGACGGCAAGGTCACGCCCAAGGGCATCGCCGCCATGAAGGAAAAGCTCCCTCACTTTGACTTCTCCGAGTTCGAGAAAGACCCCCAGCTCGCCAAGGTCGCCCAGGTCTTCACCGTCGATTCGCTCTGCCGCTTCGTCGAACGCAAGCTGAGCAAGGCCTAAGTCGATGCGCTGGATGTGGATCGACCGCGTGCTCGAACTGACGCCGCGCACGCGCTGCGTCTCCATCAAGCACGTCAGCCTCGCGGAAGATCACCTCCACGACCATTTCGCGGGCGATTCCACGCGCCCGCCGATGCCCGTCATGCCCGCCTCGCTCATCGTCGAGGGCATGGCCCAGACCGGCGGCATCCTCGTCGGGCACGCCGGCGCGTTCAAGGAAAAAGTCGTCCTCGCCAAGGTCGGCAAGGTCGAACTCTCGCGCGAAGCCATCCCCGGCGACACCCTCCGCTACACCGCGACCATGACCCTCTTCGACGCCGCCGGCGCGTCGGTCTCCGGCATCGTCGAACTCCTCGACCCCGCCAGGCCCGGGAGCGCCGAGCAGATCGGCGCCATCGACCTCATGTTCAGCCACATCGATCAGAACATGTCGGGCCTCGAGTTCCCGTCCCACAATTTCGTCTTCAGCGAGAGCTTCCGCACGCTCCTCCGCTCCAGCGGCATCGCGGCCGACTTCTGAACGACACGCGCCCCGCATCTCTTCCGCCCACGCCGGTGCCCATCGCCCCCTTCCGGGTTAGCACACGCTTACCACCGCCCTGGTGCGCACCAAAGTGTCCGTCTTTTTCCCCTCCTTCCAGAATCTCGAAAAAAATCTTCGTGCGATTTCTCACCGCGCGTAACTCCCCGCACGGCCTGCATTTCCGCCATTGCCTATGGCCCATCGCCCTCTGGCTAGAGCAGTCTTACTCCAGACGTAGCGAGTAGCCGCAGTGGCGGTAGCAGTTGGCGGCGTGGGTGGGTGTGACGGCGTCGAGGACGGACTGCATG
>JABWBC010000031.1 GCA_013360695.1 Phycisphaerales bacterium | reverse complement strand
AAACGACTTCCCTTTGATTCCCGCCATGAAGTTGAACGGTCTCGACAACGAGGAGCAGACCGCCCGCACTGCCGCCAGGTCCGGCATGCCCGGCGCGAACAAGACATCCGCGCCCGCCGCCTCGAACGCCTGCAGCCGCCGGATGGTGGCGTCGAGGTTCGGCGAGCCGAACAGCAGATTGTGAGCCCGTGCGGTGATCAGGAACGGGAACCCGGCCGCGCGAGCCGCCTCCGCCGCGGCGGCGATGCGCTCTATCGCCAGGCTCTCTTCATACAGGGGCGTTCCGGCGTCGCCCGTGGCGTCCTCGATTGTGCACCCTGAGAGCCCCGCGCCGGCCAATCCCGCGCCGGCGAGCCCCGTGACGGTGAGGAATCCACGACGATCGAGTGTGTTCATGCGCATGGGTGTACCGCGCCGGCGCGTCTCTGTCGACCGTCCCGTCCGCGCCGGTCCGAGAACGCCTGTGAGTCAACGCTGGGGCGGGCCCCGGTCAAGCCCCGGCCCGGGAATGACGATCGATGCGGACGCGTTTCGGAGGGCCGTGCATGCCGACCAAAGTCCTCATCGCCGACGACGAGCACCACATCCGCCACCTGGTGGCGGCGAAGCTGCGCTCCTGCGGATTCGAGGTCACCGAGGCCCGCGACGGCGCGGAAGCGCTGGACCTTTCGCGCGAGCTTCGCCCGGATGTCGTGGTGAGTGACTTCCAGATGCCGCAGATGTCGGGCCTGGAGTTCTGCACCGCGTTGGCGGCGGAGCAGCCGGGCGTGCGCATCGTGATGCTCACGGCGCGGGGGCACGTGCTGTCGCCCGAACAGATCAAGCTCGCGAATATCCGGCGCATGATGGCCAAGCCCTTCAGCGCCGCGAAGCTGGTTGAGTGCGTGCATGAACTTCTCGCCGGCTCCGTCGGCACGAACAGCACGGAGGCCGCCTGATATGCCGACGCCGATCGAGATCGCGCACCTGACGCTGCGCCAGCGCTGCACGGGCCTTGGGATTCCGACGCTGGCGATCGATGGAGCGGGCGCGCTGGTTCCCGGGCCGCACGCGACGCTGGCGGATCGCCTCGTGTCCACGGCGGCGTTCGTTGATCCGCTGCTGGCGGCGGCGAGTTTGTGGGCGGGCCAGCCCGCGCCGGGGGTGGCCGAGTTGTTCACGGGATGTCATGCCGCGCCGATCCCGGTCGAGGAGCGTCGTCGTCGCAACGGCTACACGGTGGCGTTGGCGTTTACGCCGGCGATGCTGTCACAGCCGGCGTTCTTTGAGGCTTGCAGCGCCGCGGGGGTTGCGCACCAGGAGGCGCATGCGGCCCTGGCGCCCATCGCGACGCAGACGCCCGAGTCGATCGCGCAGCTGCGCAGCTTCCTGCGCTGGATGGCGGTGGATGTGGCGCAGTCCGCGGACCAATCGGAGGCCGCGGGCGTGCTGACGAGCGAGCTGTCGGCGTCGTACGAGCAGCTCGACGCGGTGTACGACATCGGGCGCGCCATCGGCGACCTGACCAATCCGCCGAAGTTCGTGGGCGCGACGTGCAAGCGCCTGCGGGCGGCGCTGTCATTCGATTTCGTGGCGGCGCGGTTCGCGGATGATCCGGCGGTGACGCCCGATCTTCGCGGGACCACGATCCTGAACGGGCGTTCGCCGATCCGGGACGATGAGGACAACGAGGAACTGGCGTCGCGCTCGCTGGGCGTGCTGATGCGGCTCACGCCGGGGCGTGATTGGTCGATCATCGAGCCGGGGCCGGATTCGCCCTTGGCTCCCGCGTCGCAGACGCTGGTGCAGCCCCTGATCCGCGAGGGGCGGGTGATCGGGGCGATCATCGCCGCCAACAAGACCGGGTCCGACCCCGCGATCAGCAGCCACGACACGCAGCTGATCCACGCGGCGGGCGGATTCGTGAACGCGTATCTCGAGAACTCGGCCCTGTACCTGGAACAGAAGCAGCTGTTCATGGGCACGATCCAGGCGGTCACCGCGTCGATCGACGCCAAGGACCACTACACCCGCGGTCATAGCGAGCGGGTGTCGCACCTCTCCGAGCTGCTCGCGCGGGCCCTGGGCCTGCCGGATCGCGAAGTCGAGTGGGTCCGCGTTTCGGGCCTCGTCCACGACGTGGGCAAGATCGGCGTTCCCGAGGCGGTGCTGACCAAGCCCGGGCGGCTCACCGACGATGAGTTTGCCGCGATCAAACGCCACCCGGAGATCGGGCACAACATCCTGCGTGCGGTGGCGCCCCTGGGGCCGGCGCTCCCCGGCGTGCTCTCGCACCACGAACGCTGGGACGGCGATGGGTATCCCAACGGCCTGGCGGGCGAAGAGATCCCGCTCATCGCGCGGATCATCGGCCTGGCCGACACGTTCGACGCCATGAGCTCGAATCGCTCGTATCGCAGCGCGCTGACGCGCGAGAAGGTGCTGGCGGAGATCACCCGATGCGCGGGCCAGCAGTTTGATCCAAAGCTCGCGCCCCTCTTTGTCAGGCTTGATTTCTCCGGCTTTGACGCGCTGATCGCCAAACACGCGGGCGACGCGCCGAGCCGCCAGGCCGCGGCCTAGGCTCTGGTTCGCTCCGGCGAGGAGCAGATCGGAGAACCCGTGCACGAGCGCAAGCCCTTCGTCGGCGGCAACTGGAAGATGAACACCAACCGCACCACGTCCGCGGACCTGACGCGGGCCGTGGTGGATGGCCTGGCGCGAGTCGAGGGTGTCGAGGTCGCGGTGTATCCGCCGTTCCCGTATCTCCTGGCGGTGCGATCGATCCTGCGCGATCGCTCGTCGTCGATCCGCATGGGAGCGCAGAACGCGTACCACCGCCCGGACGGCGCGTATACGGGTGAGATCTCGATCGAGATGCTGAAGGATTGCGGCGCGACGACGGTGCTGGTCGGGCATTCCGAGCGCCGCCATGTGATCGGCGAGCAGGACGAGTTGATCAACGCCAAGGTGCGGGCGGTGCTGGAGGCGGGATTGGAGTGCGTGCTGTGCGTGGGCGAGACCATTGGAGAGCGCGAGGCGGGGCACACCGACCCGGTGAACCAGCGCCAGGTGCGCGCGGGCCTGGCCGACGTGCCGGGGGATTGGGTCAATCGCCTGGTGCTTGCGTATGAGCCTGTCTGGGCGATCGGAACGGGCAAGACCGCGACGCCCGACGACGCCCAAGCCGTCCACCGCAAGCTCCGACAGTTGCTGTCGGGGCTCTATGGCCCGGAGATCGCGGCCCGCACCCGGATCATCTACGGCGGGTCGGTCAAGCCCTCCAACGCCGCGGAGCTGTTCGCTCAGCCGGACATCGACGGCGGGCTGATCGGGGGGGCGTCGCTGAAGCCCGAGGACTTTGTGGGGATCGTGAAGGCGGCGGCGACGACCTGAGCCCGTCCATACCCCGGACCACCCGCGCGCATACCCTTCCGGGCGTCATTCCGCGACTCCCGGGAGCTTTGCATGGTTTTGTCTCTAGCGGCCGCTGGCTGGCTGATCGGCATCCTCACCGTCCTGTTCATGGTCGTCTGCGTGGTGCTGATCCTGACCGTCCTCATTCAACGGCCGCAGGGCGGCGGGCTGGCGGGGGCGTTCGGCTCTGGCGCGGGCTCGGGTCAGACGGCGTTCGGCACCAAGACCGGCGATGCCCTCACGATCTTCACAATCATCGTGTTCGTGCTGTTCATCGGGGCGGCGATCGGGCTGAACTATGCCGCCCGACCCGAGGATGCGGCAAAGACGACGCCGACCTCGAGCGAATCCGGCACGAGCGAGCCGAAGCCCGCGGAGGGCGAGCCCGGCGACAACAAGCCCTCGGGCACACAGCCCTCGGACACCAAGCCCGCCGACTCGAGCGCGACGCCCGTTTCGCCCCCCGCGGCTCCCGCGACTGCGCCCGCGGCGCCGGAGACCAAGCCAGAGACCCAGCCTGAAATCAAGCCTGAAAACAAGCCCGCGGAGACGCCGACGGAGAAGCCAGCCGAGACGCCCGCCACGCCCCCGGCGGAGAAGCCGGCCGATCCGCCCAAGCAGTCCTAAGCAACGGAGACCGCGATGATCCGCAGCATGACGGGCTACGGCGAGGCGTCGGCCCAATTCGACGGCGTTCACTACTTCGTCGAGATCCGCTCCCTCAACAACAAGTACTTCAAGGCGACGATCCGGCTTCCTGAATCACTCCAGGGCCTCGAGGCCGAGCTTGAGTCCACGCTGCGCCAGCGACTCACGCGCGGCTCGATCACGCTCACGGGGTCGTGCACGGATTCGTCGTCCTCGGCCGCGTATTCGATCAACGACGCGGCGCTGCAGTCCTACATGACGCAACTCAAGAAGCTCCCGGAGTTTGCGTCGGGCGGCGTGAAGCTGGACGTCTCGGCGCTGCTCTCGCTCCCGGGGGTGCTCCAACCGCCGGGCGACGAGGAGAACCGGCTGTCGCGGGCGCGGGCCGCGTTCTCGAAGCTGTTGGGCGAGGCGACGCGGGCCCTCATCGAGATGCGCGAGCGCGAGGGGCGGATTCTGGTGGATGACCTGCGTCAGCAGGGCGAGCTGATCGCGGATCGCCTTCGGCAGATTGCGCAGCGGGCCCCGACCGTGATCGCGGATTACGAGCAGCGCCTGCGTCAGCGGATCGAGGCGATGCTGAAGGAAGCCCAGGTCAAAGTCGACGCGGTGGACTTGATCCGCGAGATCGCGGTGTACGCGGAGCGGACGGACATCGCCGAGGAGATTTCCCGCCTGGGCGGGCACCTTGAGCAGTTTGCCGATCTTCTCAAGCCCGATTCGGACAAGCCCGTGGGTCGGACACTTGATTTCCTGGCCCAGGAAATGCTTCGTGAGGCCAACACGATCGCCAGCAAATCCCCGGACGCGGGGATATCAAGACTGATTGTGGAGGTCAAGGGGGCCATTGACCGCATCAAGGAACAGGCCGCCAACGTCGAATAACCGCTGGCGTTGTCCCCGGCTTGCTTGGTACACTCTGGTGGTCACCGCCGGAGGCTCTCCCGTGCCCGACGCTCATCGCCTGGGTTTTGCGTGTGTCACGCTCGCGCTGCTGACATCGCTGTCGAGTGCGCGAGCGCAGGACGCGGCGCCCAAGGCAGCCCCCGATGCGCAGCCCCCGGTGAACCTCGGTCCGGTCGATCCGCCCGCGCCGGGCGAGGCCGCGGCGCCTGGGGATGTGGCGACCGCCGTGCCGGCGCTGGACGGGGCGGTGTTGGAGTCGCTGCTGGTCAAGCTGGATGATCCTTCGATCGCGGAGCGGGAGCACGCGATGGCCGCGCTCCGCGATCTTCCGGGCGTGACGGTGCGGGCGATCGAGCAGGTGCTTGGGAAGCCGACGCTTTCGGCGGAGCAGCGCGTGCGTCTGCTGCAGGTTGGGCGGGCGCTGTTCATGAGCGAGCCGCGGGCCGCCATGGGCGTGAGCTTCACGCAGGGCATGATGGAGGACGAGGACGGTCAGGTGCAGGTGAGCGAGCCGACGCCGGGCTGGGATTCGGCGCGAGTGCTGCGGGCGTGGGACGTGATCCGATCGATCGACGGGCTGCGGCTGCGCACGCGGGCGGAAGCCCGGGCCGCGATCATCTCGCACGATCCGGGCGACACGGTGTCGCTCGACATCTTGAGGAACGGCCAGCCGGGCACGGTGCGGGTGCGTCTGGGCAACTTCATCGACCTGGGGAGCCGCGGGTTCATCGACGCGGCGACGTTCGAGGCGGCGTGGCGATTGCGGGCGGCGCGATCGATCGCGGATGGGTCCAAGCCGCTGGTCATCGATGTGGCGGCGGAGGAGTGGTCGAGCGAGCCGGCGGGTGACGGGCTCTCGCGCATGGAGCGGATGAATCACCCGATCACCAGCGAGCCGCTGCGCACGCAGATGCGGCAGATCCCGGTGTCGGATGTGTCGGCGTCGGGGCCGAGCCGGGCCACGGGCGAGCGCGAGGTCGACGAGTTCGGGCAGGCGGGGCTGACGATCCGAAGCGGGCCGGCGGTCAGGATGCGGGGCGAGAATCGGCGCGGCGGGATGCCGCCCGAGTTCGCGCGGGCGATCGTGGAGTCGAATCGGCGTCTGCGTGACTCGCTGATCCAGAACATCGCGATGTGGCGGCAGATGGCGGCGGACCCCGGCATCGACGCCAAGCAAGCGGCGGAGCTTCGCCTTCGCGCGGACCAGTATGAGCGCCGGGTGGCGCAGCTCGAGGTGGACATTCTCGAGCAGGAGCGCGACGCGGGCGATCGGTGAAGCGAAGCCCATGCACACCTTGACGGTTCGGCGCCGATCGGCGTGACTTCGCGCGTCGATCGGGACGCGCCGGCCGCTCGGCCGAAGCGCGTCGGCACACGTCGAGCACGGGTGACGCTGCGCGGGCAAAAAAGCCACACCCCGGGAGCGTCGGCCCGGGGCATGGAGACGTCGGAACACCCGACGCACAAGGAGCATTCGAGGTTCGATACGGCCGGCGGGCCGGTTACGGCTTCGCCGACCGGGAGGGAGAAAGAGGAGACTCAGTTGATGTTGATCTTCCTCGGTGAATCGGGCTTGGTCTTCGGGAGCGTCAGCGTCAGCACGCCGTCCTTCAACTCGGCCGCCACCTTCTGCTCATCGACGACCGTGGGGAGCGCGACGCGACGGCTCACCGAGCCGAAGCGCCGCTCGCGCCGGTAGAACTTCTCGTCGGTGGATTCCTTCTCTTCGCTCTTGGCGCCCTTGATCGAGACCACGCCGTCGTGGACCTCGACCTCGATCTCGTCCTTCTTGAAGCCCGGGAGCGAGGCACGCACGAAGATGCTCTTCTCGTCCTCGGACAGGTCAATCGGGAGTGTTCCCTCTTCAATGGCGGCGACGGCCGGGCGCATCTCGGCAAAGAACGGATCGCCCAGAAGCTGGCCGAACAGCCGGTCAAAGGTCGGGAAGCTGACAGGTTCACGACGGATGAGGGTGTTCATGGCATTCTCCTTTTTCTCTCGCCGCCCCGGCCCATCCGGGCGCGGCGTTCATGACGCGTTTGTGCCGCGTGTTTCGCGACGGGAAGAAGAATGGCAAGGGGCGTGCCAGCGTTTTTGGCTTGCGGCGCGGGGTGGGTGTACGCCAAAGTGGTGCGGACGCCCTGCCGCGGTGTCAAAGCGGCAGTTCATGAAGCGTTCAATCCCTGCGAACGCCATGCGAATGCGTGGTTTGCGGACTTTGCGCGAGCTACGTTTCATTCATGACCAGCCGCGAGCACAGCGTCATCGATTTGCGCAGCGACACCGTGACCCGTCCCACGCCCGAGATGCGGAAAGCGATCGAGCGTGCGGAGGTTGGCGACGACGTCCTGGGCGATGATCCGACCGTGATCCGTCTGCAGGAGCGCGTCGCGGAGATCATGGGGAAAGAGGCCGCGTGCTTCGTGCCCACGGGCACCATGGCCAATCAGACCTCGATCCGGGCCCAGTGCGAGCACGGCGACGAGATCCTGTGCCACGAGGACAGCCACATCGTTCACTACGAGACCGGCTCGCCCGCGGCGCTCTCGGGCTGCATGGTGCGACCGGCCCGCGGCGAGGGCGGCCTGTTCGACGAGGACCAGGTCCGCGCCCTGCATCGCCCCGATTCGATCCACGCGCCGCGCATGCGCCTGCTGATCGTTGAGAACACGCACAACAAGGGCGGCGGGACGATCTGGCCGATCGCGCAGATCGAGCGGGTGACGCGGGCCGCTAAGGAACTGGGCATGCGTCGCCACCTCGACGGGGCGCGCATCTGGAACGCCTGCGCCGCGACGGGGATGTCGCCCAAGGACTACGCGCAGCATTTTGACACGATCTCGTGCTGCTTCTCCAAGGGGCTGGGTGCGCCCGCGGGCTCCGCGGTCGCGGGCGATCGCGCGACGATCGCGCGGGTGGCGCGGTTCCGCAAGATGTTCGGCGGGACGATGCGGCAGTCGGGCGTGCTGGCCGCCGCCGCGATCTACGCCCTCGATCACCACCGCGAGCGATTGGTCGAGGATCACGCGAACGCGAAGCGGTTGGCGTCGGGGCTGGCGGAGATCCCGGGCGTTCGCCTCGATCCGCGCAGCGTGCAAACGAACATGGTGTTCTTCGACGTGATCCCGGAGATCGGCACCGCGGCGGCGGTTTGCCAGACGCTCCGGGCGCGGAACGTTTGGATGCTCCCCAACGGTCCGCAAAGGATCCGAGCGGTGTGTCACCTGGACGTAAACGCCGCCATGATCGATCGCGCGGTCGCGGTCATCGCCGAGGCTTTGTCGGCGCCGGTGCCGGCGTAGTCTGCGGCGCGGGCGAAGTCTCCTGTGTTTCGTTGGGCAGGCGCGTCAGGCGTGTGCGTGCCTTGTGCGACGACGAGAGCATGAGCCCCTCGATCGCGATCTCCATGGCGATTGATTGGTTGATGTCCATGGATTCGAGCTGGCCCTTGGCGGTGTCCCACCTGTAGCGTCCGGCGAAGGTGGAGTCCTTGATCTGGAGCGGGCCCGACTTGCCCTCGCTGGACTTGTCGATCATGCCCGCCAGATCGACGCTGGCGATTCCGGCAGCGGCGGAGCGCAGCGTGTGGGTGGTGCGCATCTTCATCGAGCCCAGCACGGAGGCGTCGAGCGTGTCGTCGCTGGTCCATGACTCGCCGATGCGGGCCCGCCCGCTCGATTTTTTGGCGGTGAAGATCGGCCCGAGCAGGCCGGCGTTCGAGTTCGACGGGAGTGACTTGAGCCCGTCGAGACCGACCAGCGACGAGGGCGACAGGCCGGCGCCGCCCGTGGCGGAGATGATGTTGCCCGCGGCGTCGATCTTGAGCGTCATCTTCGAGTCGAGCATGGGGCGGACCGCCAGCGCCAGCATCTCGGCGTTCTCGCGATCGTCGGGGTTGCGGGTCGGCGGCGTCGCGGGGCGCGAGGGCGTGCCGGGGGGCCTGGTCGTCGGGGATTTGGTCGTCGGGGGTTTGGCGGCGGGTGTGGACGGCGCGGTCGCCGCGGGCTCGGCGGTGTCGTAGGCGCCCTTGAACTCGTCGGAATCAATCGAAATGCTGACGCGCTCGTAGCTTACCTCGACGGTGGCGACGCCCGCCTCGTCGACCTGCATCGTTCGCATCGCAATCCAGATCGTCTGGTCCATCTGCGACGAGGTGTTCTTGGTCTTGTCGCGGTCGGCGCTGGTCTTGCTCGTGCTGTTCTGCTCGAGCTTGTAGCGGACGACCTGGCCCTGCTCGAACTTCGGGCGAAGGTCGACTTCCTGCCCGAGCGCCGGGGCCGCCGCCGAGATGGTCAAGACGCTCGCGAGCACATAGGCCGCGGGGCCCGCTCGCCAGGGCTCAAATCGCATGGATCGCTCCTTCCGATGGATCGTTGTACCCGCGCCGGGGCGGGAAGCTGCAGAATCATCGGGCCAGGGCGGGCCGGGCCGCCACAGACCGGTGGTATCCGCGCCCCGCACGTCCCGGCCTGGAAGATGGGGACGCGGGGGAGCGATCGTGGTCGCGTTCGGCGTGCCGGGCCTGACGCGGACGAACCATCAAGAGAATCGGCGTCTTCGGCCGATGGAACTGGATGGCCGCGGCGTCGCGACGGGGGTGTTGTGTGCGCGAATCGGAGCACCAACCGATGTCATCCAAGCTTTACGCGCGCGCGATGGCGCCCGGGCTGGATGCCGCGGGCCCTCTGGGAGAGCTGGCCACCCGCCATGCCCTCGAAGTTCCCTCGCGCATTCTCACGACCGAGCGGTTCGTCCTCCGTCCTCTGGTCGCCGACGACCGTGCCGCGTTCCTTGATGCGATTCGCGTGTCACGAGCCGAACTCGATCGCACGCACCCGCTCCACGAGCCTGGCGAGAGCGACGACGAGCTCTTTCTCCGTCAGCTCAGGCTGCAAGCGGAGGGCGAGCGTACGGGTCGCGCCTGTCGGCGCGTCGGGGCGTTTCTTGACGGCACGATCCTGGGCGCGTTCAACGTCAACGCGATCGCACGCGGCCTGTCGTTCGAGGGCGAGCTTTCGTGGTGGGTGCGAACGGACATGGCGGGGCGCGGGCTGGCGAGCGAGGGTGTGGGCGCGCTGGCCGCGCACGCGCTGGCGGACCTGCCGGGAGGCCTCGGCCTGCACACACTGCACGCGATGATCGAGCCCGGGAATCGGGCGAGCCTTCGCATCGCGGCCAAGCTGGGGTTCACGGCGGTGAGGGGCGTATCGGCGCGGGTGCGCGTCGCGGGCGAGTGGCGGGCGCACGACGTGTTCGCGCTGACGTCCGAATCGTTTCCGGACGCGTCTACGCGAACACGCGGGCGTGCTTGACGAGCGCCGCGACGATGGCGATCGCCCGCGCGGTTTCCTCGCGGCGCTTGGCGTCGCCCTTGGCGAGTTTCATCGCCCGCTCGGCCTTGGCGATCATCTTGGCCAAGCTCTTGCGTTTCTCGCGCGTCTGGAGCATGTCGCTCAGGTTGTCGTACACATCGGCAAGCTTGATCAGGCGGGCCCGCCAGTCGGCGGCCGACAGACGCCGGTCGTAGTCCACTTCGCGCTCGGGCTCGGGGAGGATCATGCTCTTGGTGAGGGCCGCGACGATGCGCGCCACGCCGTCGCCGAAGTTCTCCGCGATGTCGTCGTAGTCGGTGGGGGTGTCCTCGATGGTGTCGTGGAGCAGGGCGGCGGCGATGGCCTCGGGGTCCTCGCAGCGGTACTCGTGCCGGAGTACGAGCGTGACGCGGACGACGTGGGAGAAATACGGCGTGGCACCGTCGGCCCGCGTGTGGCCCGCGTGGGCCCGTGCCGCAAAGCTCGCGGCCCGCTGGATCAGTTCCATTCCCCTCGTCTCGTCACGCTTGGCCATCGTGAATACCTCAGGCAGAAGTCACGGAGTCACGGAGTCACGAAGTCACGAAGTCACGAAGTCACGAAGTCACGAAGTCACGAAGAGAATACCGCGGGAGTCGGGAATTGTGGAGCGACAGGAGACGCGAGGGTCGCAACGCCGTCGGCTTGGCGCTTTCACGTCGCCAACGCGACGCTTTTTCCTCCCTGTCTCGCTGCCGCGCGGTCCCGCTACATCGGCTTGGCGTTGACGACCTGGCGGGTGTGGTCAAAGACCGCGCGTGATTTGGCGGGATTTCCGCCGTGTTCATCGAAGATGACGACCTCGTTGTCGGCGCCCGCCTTCAGCCACGACGCGGGTACGAACCAGCGGCTCTGCGGCCCGACATTCTTTCCTTCGTGTGTCGCCACGAAATACCGGCCCAGGTGTCGCCCGTTGACGAAGATCTGTCCTTTGGTCACGCCGTCGAGCTCGAGGTAGAGCGGCGAAGGGCACGCGGCGTGATGAAGCGTCGCTCGCCACCACGTCGGCCCGTGGGCCTTGCCCTTGGGGGCGTGGAACGCGCTCGCCGCCGGCTGCTCCCACTTGGCGAACGCCCAGTCGGCCTTGGCGGTCAGGCTGTCCTCGACTTCATAGAACGTGACGGCCTTGTCGGCGTCGCCCAGCAGTTCGTCCGCCGTCCGCGTGTGCCCGCTGGCCTCGGCGACGATCGCGAGCTGTACGTGCGACGCGCCCTTCGACAGCAGTTCGCCGTCGATTGCGACCCAGGTCGGCCCGGCGCGATCGACGTACGCGATCGGCTTGTCGTTGACGAGAACGATGGCGCGGCACGGCGCCGCCACGCCCTCCGCGCCGGCGAACTTCATCACCAGCCCGCTCTTGCGTTTGCCGATGCTCCAGTCCAGGCGCGACGCCAGCGTGGTGTCGCCCTCGCGCACGTCCCACAGGGGCGATCGAAAAGCGAGGATGTCGACGGGGTCCGACGAGACGACCTTGGGCTTTCCGGGCTTGATCTCGGACAGTTCGAGCAGGTGTCCGCAGAGTCCCTTGCCCAGCCCGCTCGAGGCGCCGAGATGAGCACCCGACGAGAACTCGCCGAGATTCTCGGCGAGGACGACGATGGTGCCCCCGCCCTTCTTGAGCGCGAGCGCCGCGTGATCGGTCGCGCCCGGGCCGTGCCCGACGACGCCCAGTTCCTTGCCTTCCTGGAAGAAGTGCAGACGATCGCCGCCCTGCGTCACATAGGCCGCCGCTCGGCGCGTGGCGGTCGACTTCAGCCCGATGCGGTACCAGCCGTATCCGCTGGGTGCGCCCAGCGACGCCAGCGGCGCGGGCCCGGGGATCGACGCGAAGCGCGGCCCGCTGCCGTCGACGTATTCCGCCGCACCGGCGCAGGTCCAATGCCCGAGCGCGGCCTTCTCGTGCCCGCTGGGCGCGTGGACCCTGAGCGCGTCGTGGGCGGCGTGGGACTGACCGGTCGAATCGATCCGCGTGTAAGTCTTGAAGGAGGGGTGCGCGATGGGCTTGTGGTCCCAGGTCAGGCCCGAGACGCCGACGAGCACGGCGTCGTCGGAGAAGTAGGTGGCTTCCGATAGCTCCATGTTGAGGACCGCGATCGAGATCCCTTCGACCTCGACGATCTCGGGCGTCTTGCCCGCGGGCACGTTGACCTCGACCGGCGAGCCATTCACGGACATCACGCCGCGGGAGCCCGCGTTGCCGAAGACGACGAGCGTGCGCCCGACGACACCCATGGCACTGAGGTTGGAGTAGTCGAGGTTGGCGCGCGGACCGACGGGGGCGTCCATGAGGCACCAGACGACCGAGTGCCCCTCGAGATCGACCGGCAGATTCGTGCCGTCGGGGAGCAGCAGCGCCGTGCTCTTGGCCGACATCGCGGCGTCGTTGAAGACCATCGCGAAACCGCCCTGCGCACCGGTGCGGTGCACGACGGATACGCCCGGGACGGGCGGCGACTGGGCGCCCTTGGCGGGCTTGAGAGTCTGAACTCCCCGCGCCGGGTCGATCGCCACCGGCTGATACGCCGCGTTGAGATTCGAGAAGACCCGCCCGAACTTGGCGGCGAAGGTCGCGATGCGGCGCAGCGCGTGGTACGACGGCGCGGGCGCGCCCGTTTCGTCGAGCGGCGCGCCGCGATCGGCGCTGGCGATGCCGAACCACTCCGAGCCTGCGTCGCAACGCCCCGGGGCGAAGCCGAAGTTGGTCCCGCCGTGGAAGGGGGTGAGGCTGAACTGTCCGCCGCCGGCGATGACCTCTGCTATTCGGCGCGTGAGGCCCGGTCCGTCGAGCCCGGCGCGGGGGACGCCGCCCCACACGTCTCGGGCCCGGCGCTCGTCGCCCGATTCGCAGGAGAGATCGATGATGAACTTGGGCTGATCGGCGCGGACGACGTTGAGCTGGCGCATGGCCGAGAGCATGTCATCGCCCCCGGACCATCCGTCGATCTCGCCCTCGACGCTCTGCCACAGGTTGTGCGAGTTGATGACGGGGATGTTGATGCCCGCCTCGCGCAGGTACCGGTTCAACTCGCCCAGGTACGAGACCGCCAGGTCGTCGTGCCCGCAGGTCCAGTTGCCCTCGCTCTTGACGAGCAAGAGCGGCCCGCCGCGCCCCGTGCTGGAGAGCTGCAGGTCCTTGATCTGGTCGACCAGCGCCGTGAGGTAGCGCGAAGAAGCCTCGAGGAATGGCGCGTTCTTGGTGCGCAGCGACACACCCGCCTGGCTGGTCAGCCAGGCGGGGAGCCCGCCGCCGTCCAGCCCCGCGCCGACATACGGCCCGACGCGGAGGATCAGCCACATGCCGGCTTCGCCCACCAATTTCACGAAGTGACGGACATCGTTGTCGCCCGTGAAATCGAAGACGCCGGAGCGCGGCTCGTGCCTCGCCCAGACTGCGGTGGTGTCGATCGTGTTGAACCCGGCGAGCTTGGCGGCCTGGATCCGGTCGGCCCAGGAGGCCCTCGCCACGCGTGCGTATTCAACCGCCGCGCTGACGATCCACACTCGCCGCCCGTCCAGCATGAAGCTCTGACCGTCGTAGGTCACCGCAGGCATGGTCGCTCCTCATACGTTCACCTTCGCCGGTCCTGTCGCGGGGACCCACACGCGCCGTTCATTCGCAATCCGAACAAAATGCGAATAAACAGGCCGGAGAAAGTGGAACAGAACTCTAGCGCGGCCCGAAGGCGTATGCAACGATGAACCCGTCCGGGTGCATCCATTTCGGTGTCCGGTCGGAAGAACAGGCCGCTATTCTGTGGTTCACGCCAGCGGAGCCAACCATCGTGACCCGAACGAATACCGTGTTTTTGACACCCGCGATCCTCCTGCTGCTGGCTGGATGCTCGTCGCGGCTCGAATCGCTCGATCGTGAGATCAACGAGCTGATCTCGGAGCGATCCACACGCCTCGGGACGGTTTCACCCTCGCGCTCGCTCCCGGGCGAAACCAAGGCGATCGACACATCCAAGGCCCCGGAAACCCGGAATCCGACGGCCCAGGAACTTACGTTCAAGCCCGCCGACGAGGCCCGCGACGTCGCCAAGCGCCTCGAATCCTTCAATTCCGGCATCGCCGAGACTTCGGGACTCACGGATGCGTACGCAACCAGTGAGTCGCTCGACAAGATCGCGGAGGACCCGGCGGCCCAGAGCGCCGCGGCCGACGGCGCGCTCGAGGTCACCCTCGCCGAATCGTGGCGCCTCGGGCAGCGTGCCGCGCCCGACTATCTCGCGTCGGAGGAGCAGTACCTGCTCTCGGCGATCTCGCTGCTCATCGAGCGCCATCAGTGGTCGCCGCGACTCAGCAACACGACCAGCGCGACGCTGACCGGCTCGGGCGACGACGGCGATTTCGACCATACGGCGCGGCTGCTCAACGAACTGGCCGTCACGCAGAAACTCCCGTACGGCGGGGACGTGCAGGCGCGTTGGCTGTGGGACGCGACCGAGCACCTGCGCGAGCAGTCGACCGGCCGCTATCGCCAATCGTCGTCGATCGCGCTCGACGCGTCGATCCCGCTGATGCGCGGGGCCGGATTGATCGCCCAGGAATCGCTGATCCAGGCGGAGCGGAACCTGGTGTACGCCGCCCGGTCGTTCGAGCGCTCGCGCCGCCAGTTCCTGGTCGACGTGGCGAACGACTATTTCGCGCTGTTGCAGACGCAGGCGAGCATCCGCAACCAGGTGCAGCAGCTCAAGAGCCTGCGGACGTTTGAGCAGGAGACGGGCGAGCTGGTGAAGGCGGGGCGCAAGGCGGAGTTCGACCGCGCCGACGCGTCGAACCGCGTGCTGAGCGGGCTGGCGAGCCTCGAGAACCTGCGCGAGGCGTACCGCCTGCAGCTCGATCGATTCAAGGTTTCCCTCGGTCTTCCCGTCGAGAAGCCGCTCATCATCAGGCCGCTGAAGCTCGAACTCCCCGAGCCCGAGGCGGACCTCGCCGACGCGGCCCGGCTGGCCCTGGAGCTGCGCCTGGACCTGCAGAACCGGCGCGATCAGGTCGAGGATTCCCGGCGCAGTCTCGACAACGCCAAGAACGGCCTGCTCCCCGACCTCTCCGTCAGCGCCGGCGCGTCGATCCCGACCGACGGCGACACGCGCGAGGGCGGCGTGATGTTCGACGCCGACGACACCTCGTACGACGCCGGCCTGCGCCTGAGCCTTCCGCTGGATCGGCGGAGCGAGCAGCTCCGCGTCAAGCAGGCGTCGATCTCGCTCGACAAGGCCGAGCGCGACTACGGCACGGCGCGCGACAACGTCGTGCTCAACGTTCGCGCGGCGCTGCGGGCGGTGGACCTGGCCCGGTTCCAGCTGCGATTGGCCGAGCAGCAGGTGCAGATCACGCAGCGACGTCGTTTGGAGCAGGAGATCAAGAAGGCGGAGATCGACACGCGCAAGAGGCTCGAGGCCGAGAGCGACCTGCTCGACGCGCTCAACGCCCGCGACCGCGCGGTGACGCAGCTGCGCACCGCGGTGCTGC
Organism: Phycisphaerales bacterium; assembly: GCA_013360695.1. GTDB lineage: Bacteria > Planctomycetota > Phycisphaerae > Phycisphaerales > UBA1924 > JABWBC01. Next base: position 15,202 of record JABWBC010000031.1, on the reverse strand, counting down.
GCTATCTGCTCGAGACCGACACGCTGCGCGTGCAGCGCGACGGCACGTTCGAGCCCTTGCCGGGCATGCAAGATCGCGAAAAGCCAAGCTCGTGAGGCGAACGGCCCGGCGGGATTTGTATCGTGAGCCGAGCGAGCAGGCTCGGTCACGCCATGTTCGTCGAACTCGAAGCCGATCTCGAACTCTCCCCTTGGAATTGGCTTGGTCGCATTCGGCGGTTTGGGTAGACTCTGACGCATGAAGCTGCACCCACTCACGGTTCCCGCGGGCGTTGTGTCGTTTGGACTTCTGGCGGCGGCGGGGCTGATGTCGCTGCGTGTGACGGCGGGTCCGCTGAACCCCCCGAGCGGCTCGGTGAGTTCGACGTACAAGACGCTGACGGAGGTCGAACCGCGGATTGCGATCAACTCGACAAATACGCCGGGCGACGCGGACAGCATGTACAAGATCACCGCCGCGGGGTCTTATTACATTGTGTCGGATGTCACGGCGCCGGCGGGGAAGAGCGCGATCGAGGTTGATTTCAACGTCGCGCCCGACGTCACCATCGATCTCAACGGGTTCACGCTGCGCGGGGCGACCGGCTCGATCCATGGGATCTCGAGCTCAGGGTTCGGGCACATCGAGATCACGAACGGTTCGATCACCGGATTCGGCCAGGATGGTGCGATGCTGGATTGCCGCGACTATCGCGTCGAGCGCGTGAGTATCACCAATTGCCTGCACGGCCTGGTCGCGGGGGGGCAGGGGAGCGTCTCCGACTGCTTCTTCCGGGAGGTCGGGGGCGATGCGCTCTTTTCCGCCAGTGTGACCCATGTCGAACGTTGCATCGCCTGGGATTGCGGCTCGGGGATATTGGTTGCGGGTGATTCTGTGGTGACCGATTGCATGGCGCTCGGGTCGACCTACGCGGGCATCGGCGTCGGTTCGAACAGCACCGTTCGCGGCTGCACGGCCGAGTCCAACGGCGCCGAGGGCTTTGGGTTGGGGTCACATGTGTCGATCTCCGGTTGCGTTGCGCGGTCCAATCAAGTTGGCTTTCTCGCGGGCGAAGGTTCCGTGCTCGAAGGGTGCGTCTCCGAGGGCAACACACAGCATGGGTTCTGGACCTCTGACTCGAGCATCCTGCGGTCGTGCAGCGCGACCGGGAACCAGCTCCAAGGCTTCTACGCGGGAGCGCGGACCCTGTTCGAGCACTGCTCGGCCTTGACAAATGCGAGCGACGGATTCCGTGCCAACGTGGATGCAACGTTCATCAACTGCGTTTCGACGGACAACACCGCGGACGGGTTTGAGTGCGCCGACAGCAGCACATTCTCCGGCTGCACCTCGAATAGCAACGGCGGGAGGGGCATCTTTGCCTACAACGCCGCCAAGATCTCGGGTTGCAGCGTGAACAACAACGTGGGGGTCGGGGTCTTCGGGAACAACGGCTGCCACATCGAGAACAACCTCACGCGGAACAACCAGCAGGACGGAATCTCCGTCAACTTCTCTTGCGCCGTGATCGGCAACAACTGCAACGGCGACGGGGCGGCGGCGGGCACGCACGGCGCGATCAAGGTCATCGGCCAGGCCAACCGCGTGGAGGGGAACAACATCAGCTACGCGGATCGGGGGCTGTACCTGACCAGCGGCGGCAATGCCGTCATCCGCAACAGTGTGAAGGGCTGCACCGTCAACTTCGATATCGTGGGCGGAAACGACGTGGGCCCGATCGGCAGCGCCGCCACCGCCACCAGTCCCTGGGCGAATATCCAGTATTGACACGGCCGGGCCGTCGATCGCGCGGGCAATCACTTTGTACGGCGCCATGAGCGATCGGCGTCCGCGAACCAAAGCGGACCGAGGAGTCGTCTTAGTGCTCGGTGCGCCGCGGCGAAACAGGCATCGCGATGGGCGAGAGTTGAGATAGACTGAAGCGGGCCAATCCCGTGCCCTCACGATGGACGCTTCCGCGCAACAGCCCGAACCTCGAGAAGCCGCGGCGCGAGCGAGCGGCGAGGTGACGCGCTTGCTGGAAGCGGTGGGGAAGGGCGAGTTTGGCGCCTCGGACCAGCTGCTGCCGCTGGTGTATGACGAGCTGCGGAGATTGGCCGCGGCTCGGCTGCGTTCGGATCGACCCGGCGCGACGCTCCAGCCGACGGCGCTGGTCCACGAGGCGTACCTGCGCCTGGTGGGCGACGAGGAGGTGCGCTGGCAAGGGCACGCGCACTTTTTCGGGGCGGCGGCGCTGGCGATGAAGCGGATCCTCATCGATCGAGCACGGCGCAAGCAGGCGGAAGCACGCGCGGTTCGGAACGCCGCGGAGCTCGAATCCGACGCGGACCCGGAGGCGGTGGACATCCTCGCGCTGGATTCGGCGCTGGAGAAGCTCGGGACGCTGGACGAACGAGCGGCGCGCGTGGTGCATCTGCGCTTCTTCGCCGGGCTGAGCGTGGAGCAGACGGCGGAGGTCCTGGAGTCGTCGGAACGCACGGTGAAGCGTGACTGGAACTTCGCGCGGGCGTGGCTCCGTCAGGAGATGGGGCACGGGCCGAACCCGGACATCGACGGCGGCGGGCGGGGCGTGTGAGCATGGACGCGGCACGCTTCGCCAAGGTGCGCGAACTCTTCGACCTGGCGTCGGAACTCGCCGGCGCGGAGCGAGAGGAGTTTCTTGGCACGCGGGGCGTCGACGCGGAGGTTCGTGCCGCGGTCGAGTCGCTGCTGGCTTCGCACGAGTGTGCCGGCGAGTTTCTGTCTCGCCCGGCGGGCGAGCAGATTGTGGAGGAATGGGACGGCGCTGATCCGATGGTGGGCTTCGCGCTGGCGTCGTACCGGATCACGGGTGTGCTGGGCGAGGGGGGCATGGGCGCGGTGTATCGCGCGCAGCAGGAGAGTCCTCGGCGCGAGGTCGCGCTCAAGGTGATCCGCGGCGGGTGGAGCACGCCGGGTCTGCGCCGGCGCTTTGCGCAGGAGGCCGCCACGCTCGGCAAGCTGCGGCATCCGGGGATCGCGCCGATCTTCGAGGCGGGGAGCGCGCCCGGGCCCGACGGGCGCGACACGCCGTATTTCGCGATGGAACTCGTCGAGGGCCCGACGCTGTCGGCGTACGCGAGGGGTCGGGAGGTGCGCGAGAGGATGTCGCTGATCGCGATGGTGTGCGACGCGGCCCATCACGCGCACCAGAAGGGCGTGATCCACCGCGACCTCAAACCCGCGAACATCCTGGTCGAGGATCACGCGGGCGATTCGGCGCGCACCGGAACCGGCGAGCTCCCCGGTGTGCAGCCGAAGATCTTGGACTTTGGGGTGGCGCGGCTGGTCGAGCCGGACGGTGCGATGGCCACCATGCGCACCGACCCGGGACAGATCATCGGCACGCTGGCCTACATGGCGCCCGAACAGATCAAGGGAGACGTTGACCGGATCGACACCCGCGCCGATGTCTATGCGCTCGGTGTGATCCTTTACGAGTTGCTGGCGGGGCGGCTGCCCTTTTCGGTGAAGGGCAAGTCGATCGCCGAGGCGGCACGGGTCATCGAGGATCAGGAGCCCGCGGCGCTGGGCGCGATCGACCGCGCGCTGCGCGGCGACATCGAAACCATCGTCGCCAAGGCGATGGAAAAGGATCCCGAGCGGCGGTACGCCTCGGCGGCGGAGCTGGCCGGCGACCTGCGCCGGTTTCTCGCGGACCTTCCCATCAACGCCAGCCCCGCGACGACGGCGTACAAGCTCCGCAAATTTGCGGCGCGACACACGGCGCTGGTGGGCGGCATGGCGGCCGCGTTCGTGCTCCTGGTCGCGGGCGTCGTCGGGACGAGCGTCGGCCTGGTGCGGGCCCGCGAGGCGACGAGGCTCGCCGAGAAGCGGGCGATCGAGGCCGAGATCGAATCTCGCACATCCCAGCGCACTTCGGACTTCCTCGCGTCGGTTCTCTCGTCGGCAGACCCCGCGGTCTCGCTCGGGCGTGATCTGACGGTGCGCGAGGTGATCGACGACGCCGCGGCGATGCTCGAGATCGAGCTGAATGACGAGCCCGAAGTGTCGCTGCGCAGCCGCATCACGTTGTGTCAGACCTATCTGTCTCTGGCGCGGATCGACGAAGCAAGAGCGCAGGCCGACGAGGCCATGCGTCTGGCGGAGCGGTCGTCGGGGAAGGACGGCCTGTCGTACGCGCGGGCGTTGTCGGCGCGAGCGGCGGTCGCGCGTGCGGCACGCATGCAGGAAGAGAGCGTGGCATTGAGCCGTGCGTCCTTGGACTTGTTCGGCCGGCTGCTGACGCAGGATGATGTCCGTGTGGCGCGCGCCAAGGTGGCGCTGGCCGACGCTCTGTCATTGGATTGGAAATTCGACCAAGCCAAATCGCTGCTCCGCGAGGCGCGTCCCGTGCTCGATGCCGCACACGACCCCTCGGCGCTGCGCTGCACGCTCCTGCTCACGTCCATGCTCTCGCGGCGGGTCGCGGATGCCAAGTCCGGCGAGGCCGCCGAAGCCGAGCGATTAATGGCGGAGTCCCTCACGAGCGCAAGATCGCGCGGAGCATCAGGCGAGCTTGACGTCTCGGCACTGCTGCTGGCACGCGGAGACCTGCGCCGGCGCGACCAGAGGATCGCCGAAGCCGAAACTGACTATCGCGGCTCGCTGGAGATCCGGCGGCGCGTGTACCCGGCGCATCACCCGAGCATCACGAGCGCCGCGATGCGACTGGCCGCCGCGATGAGCGCGAGAGGGGCGCACCGGGATGCGCTCGAGGTCCTCACGCCGATCATCGAGGCACTTCGCGCCCAGAAGCGCACGGGCGACGCGCCGTTCGCGCAGCTTGTGGGCCTGGCGGGGAAGTGTGCGGGCGAACTCGAACGCCACGCCGATGCGGTCGGGTACCACGAGGAGGCCCTGACGATCCATCGCACGATGTCCAATCGCGTGATGCAGTCGGTGTCGCTTACCGACCTGGGGACGGCGTACCTGAAGCTCGAGCGATTTGCCGACGCGGAGCTTGCCCTGCGCGAGGCGATGACGCTCTCGGGAGGTGGGCACAGCGCCGAGCCGATGGTCGTGATCGCGCTGGCGACGGCGCTGGACGGGCAGGGCAAGCACGCCGAGGCCTCCGAAGCGCTGCGCCCGGTGATCGGGTTGCTGTCGTCTCAGGCGCCCGGGTCGATGGTCCTGCTCGAGGCGATGCGGCTGCGGGCCGAGCAGCTTCGGGCGGCCGGGTTCTTGGCGGAAGCGGCGGAGCAAGAGGCGGCCCTTGATCGGTTGGAGAAGGGCGGTTCGACGACGGGTCGGGAAGAGTGAGCCGAAAGATTCGTGGAATTGTGTGGCCCCTTGGCGTTTGCTGGTTCGCATGAAACTCCAGACGCACCAATCCCGCGTCCTGGAGCCATCCCATGCACGCCCGCCCGAATTCTCGCAAGCCCGTCGCCCGCTCGCATTCCCGCATCGCCCGACTCGTCGGCATCGCCGGCCTGGCGGCGGGCTTGGCCGCCTCGTCGGCCCAGGCGCAGACCCTGAGCTGGACCAACGCCGCGGGCGGAAGCGCCGCGACCATCACCAACTGGAGCCCGAACCAGCTGCCGACTGGATCGAGCCTGCTGGTCTGGAACCTGACCAATACGTACACGGTGACGTGGAACTCGAGCGTGACCGCCAGCAACACGCACACGCTCAAGAAGGGCGTGGTGACCTACACGCTGTCGAGCTCGCACACCATCGGCGCCGGCGGGCTCAAGGTCGGCGACGTGAGCGGCGACGCCGCAACGCTAACACTGACGACCGGCACGCTCAACAGCTCGGGCTCCGCCATCGTCGGCAACGCCTCGGGGAGCAGCGGCACGATGAACGTCAACGATGACGACGCCGAGCTTGTCATCACCGGCGCATCGAGCGACCTTACCATCGCCAGCAACGCGCCCGGAACGCTGAACGTCACCGGCGGCGGGCTCGTGCAGGTCTCCGACCAGTTCATCGGCGGGAACAACTCCACCGGCGCCTCGACCATCACCATCAGCGGCGCGACCAACACCCTGCCGCTCACTCGTTCACGTCTGATCGTGAATGGCACGGGAGCCTCGTCGAGGTTCGGGCAAGGCGGCGACGCGACGGTGGCCATCTCGAACGGCGCGCTCGCGCAGTTCGCGGGCGACCTGGTGGTCTCCAACGGGAGCGCCTCGGTGAGCGCGGTGACGGTGGCGGGACTGGGCGGGCTCGTCCCGACCGAAGCTGAGCTTTCGGTCGCGGGCGACTTGCTCCTTGGGCGAAATACCAGCGACGGGCCGGCGGCGGGCACGGCGACGCTCAACGTCAACGCCGACGGCCTGGTTGACGTCGGCGGCACGCTCTTTGTGGCCGGCGACCCCGACGGCGGGAGCGCGGTACTCCACACCGCGACTGGCGGCGTGGTGACGGCCGACTCCCTCGACATCGGCGTCGGCGCGACCCTCGACCTCGACGGCGGCCTAATCAACATCGACGGCGGCGCCCTTACCAACTCAACGGGCGCGACACTCGACATCAACGGCGCGCCGGGGAACCCCGTCATCACCATGAAGAACGGGGCGACCGCCACACTGCCCTCGTTCAGCGGCGCGGGCCTGCGCGTCGGCACCGGCACCGGCGCCAATCTCGCCGATGTGAATGTCCGCTCGGGCTCCGACCTCGTCGTGAACGGCAACCTGCTCATGGGCGTCGGGAACGACGACTTCGGAGGCATGATCGTCAACGGCGCCGGCTCCTCGCTCTCTAATCCGGGTTCGATGATCGTCGCGGGCATCGCTGGTGATGCACGACTTGAGGCGGATATGGGCGCGAGCATGACCGGGCACGAGCTCTGGATCGCGCGCGACGCGACCTCGGCCGCGGACGTTCTAATCGAGAGCCTCGGCACCACGGCCCAGTTCGATGCGGTCTACGTTGGAGGGAGCAATGTCGCGGGCGGCGGCGATGGGCTTCTCGCCGTCAACGCCAATGCGGTGTTGACGATCCCGGCCGGCGGGCCGCTGAAGGTGTGGAACAACGGCAAGCTCGACGTAGCGCAGTCCGCGATGGTCAATCTTGCGGGCGGTGCGGACCTCGTCGTGCTGGGTGAAACGGACCTCGAGGGCGGCGCGGTCGTCAACGCCGACGTGGCCGAGTTCCGCGCCGGTTCGGTCCTACGCGGGCCCAACGACATCCCCGGCGCATCCACGCTGAACGCCAAAGCCCTGCTGCGCCCGGGAGCGACGCTGGACCTTGTGGCGGGGGATCTCACGATCGGCGACTCGGCATCGGTGTCCGGCTTCCTGGCCGACGACGGGAGCGTCATCAACGTCGGTGCTCACACGCTCACGCTCCTGGACGGTGACCGTGCCGAAGTCGATGAAGTCACCATCAACGGCGGCGAGATCATCGCGCCCAACGGCTTCGAGATCGTCACGCTCGTCCAGGGTGGACGACTCGACGGCACGGGAACAATCACGGGCGAGGTCTTCATGGTGTCCGGCGGATCGGTCATCACATCCACCGGGGCCAACGGCATCACCATCAACGGGCGCTTCCGCAACAATTCCGGCAACATCGACGGCACGCGCTACACCTTCAACCACAACCCTGACATTTCGGGCGACAGCGGCTGGATCGGCGCCGGCGCCATCAACGCCCGCGTCACCTACAACAACAATACCACCGTCAGAGCGCTGGCCAACATCACCATGGGCGCCAACGCGACCGATGGCGTGGTCTTCAACGCGGGCACCACGCTCGATGCCAATGACGAGATCGTCACCCTTGTCGACAGCAACGGAGTGGCGCTTGCTTCGGTCAATCGCCTGGCGATGGGTGGCACCATTGAGAGCTCGTCCAACCTGTCACTCACGACGGATCGCACGATCGTCGGTACGGGCGAGATTGCCTGCCCAACCTTCAACATGACCGGCGGCTCCGTGAGCCCCAGCACGCGCACGGGCATATCGGACCCCATCGGCTCCATCACCTTCGATCCCTCGATCGCGCTCGTCATGTCCGATACCGCGCACTCCCATGTCTCGTACGACTGCGATATCGCCAGCCTCACGAACGCCGACCACCTCCGCGTCGAGGGCGCGGCGACGCTCGACGGCACCCTGAACGTGCTGCTCATCAACGGGTTCGTTATGCCGCGCGGCTCGCGCGTCGATATCGCCTCCATCACCGGACCGCTCACCGGCTGGTTCACCACCCTCAACCTGCCCTGGGGCCATCGTCTCATTGAGTTCTTCACCGACGAAACCGTGCTGCAGGTCTTCAACTGCCCGCCGGACGTCAACAGCGACGGCTTCGTCAACGGCGACGATTACGATGCCTTCGCCTCCGCCTTCGAATCCGGCGACGCGTTCGCCGATTTCAACCAGGACGGCTTCGTGAACGGCGACGATTACGACATGTTCGCATCCGAATTCGAGATGGGCTGCTGAAACCCCGGGGTCGAAACAGCGACACTCGCGCTGCATCGCGCGACGGGCGGGCCCTGATCGGGTCCGCCTGTCGTGTTTGCGGCTCAAGGCCGGCCCGCCGGCCAAACTTTGGCCAGGGATACTCGGCCCTACGCAGTACCTTCGGGAAACCGGCGGCGTCCGCCGGCCCGGAGGAGGTCCGATGGCTCGCAAGCTCATGGGTGGTGTGGTGCTGGGTGCGGTCGCGGTGTCGGGTTTCGGCGTGGCGGCGTTCTTGGCGTGGGCCGGCCCGCTCGATCCGCCCGCCGGCGCGGTGAGTCCCACCTATAAGACTCTCTCCGAGGTCGAGCCGCGGATCGCGATCAACGCGACCAACACGCCGGGCGACGCCAATTCCGTCTTCAGAATCACCCAACCCGGTTCGTATTACCTCACCGGCAACATCACAGGCGTGAGCGCCAAGAGCGGCATCGAGATCGCCACCAGCCGGGTTACCCTCGACCTCAACGGCTTCTCCGTCATAGGTGTCCCAAACTCGCTCGACGGCATCGTCGGCGGCTTCACCAGTATCATCATCCGCAACGGCACCGTCGCCTCCTGGGGTCAGGACGGCATCTACCTCGCCAATTCCACCAACGCCAGCTTCATCCTCGAAGACCTCACCGTCGTCGGCAACGCCAGCGACGGCATCTTCGCCAACGGGGCCATCGTCCGAAACTGCTACGTCGCCCTCAACACCCTCGACGGCATGACCGGCGTCTCCGCCGCCATCGGCTGCGTCGCGCGCGACAACGGCCAGCAGGGCATTCAGGTCACCGCCGGCGGCACCATCGCCCAGTGCACCGCCTTCGAGAACGGAACCTACGGCCTCTACGCCAGCAACGGCGTCACCATCACCGACTCCACCGCCTACAACAACACCGGCACCGGCATCATCCTCTTTGGCGACGGCCTCATCAAGAACTGCTCCGCCTCCAACAACGGCGATGACGGCATCAACGGCCAGGCCGGCACCACCATCCTCGACTGCGTCGCCAGCGACAACGCCTCCGACGGCATCGTCGTCCTCAACGACTCCCTCGTCCGCGGCAACACCTGCAACGGCAACGCCAGCGACGGCATCTTCGTCTCCTCCACCAACAACTGCCGCATCGAAGCCAACATCATGAATGACAACGCCCGAGGCCTCTATGTGATCGGCGCCGGAAACGTCATCGTCCGAAACACCGCCAGCGCCAACACCACCGTGAACTGGTCGATCGCCGCCAACAACGTCGTCGGTCCCATCCTCAACCGCACCGCGCCGGCCTCCGCGGCCATCAACGGCGACTCCGCCCCCAGCTCACTGGGTTCCACCGACGCAAACGCGAATTACACGCACTGACCCAACCCCCGCGCACGACCGGCCACACACCCGTCGCCGAACCGTGCCCCCATTCCTGGCCGCACATAGGGAGGATTCGTCCGTGCCGTCCCGCTCAGTCATCATCGCCGTCTTTTCTACCCTCGCCCTCGGCGCCTCCGTCGCGATCCTGATCGCCGGCCCGCTCGATCCGCCCGCGGGCGCGGTGAGTTCCACATACAAGACCCTCACCGAGGTCGAGCCCCGCACCGTCATCAACGCCACCAATACCCCCGGCGACGCCGACAGCCTCTACAAGATCACCCAGCCCGGCTCCTACTACCTCAACGGCAACATTACCGGCGTCATCAACAAGCACGGCATCGAGATCGCCGCCTCGGGCGTTACGATCGACCTGAGCGGCTTCGAGCTCGTCGGCGTGCGCGGCACCGAGACTTCCCACGGCATCGTCGCGACCGGCACCGGTCTCCACAATGTCGTCGTCCGCAATGGCGTCGTGCGCGAGTGGGGGGGCGCGGGCGTCAACCTCAGCCCCACCATCGTCAGCGGCGGCGAGGTCGTCGACATCCGCGCCGTCGACAATGTCAACTCCGGCATCTTCGTCCACTCCTACTTCCGCGTGGCCGGCTGCACGGCCAGCGGCAACGGCGGGAGCGGCATCTGGGCCGTCAACTCCAGCCTCATCGAGAACTGCCAGACCTTCTCCAATCAGGGCGGCGGCATCCTTTGCAGCAGCGGGCACACCGTTCTCAACTGCGTCTCCTACGGCAACGGCGCAACCGGCATCCTGTGCAGCGACGCGGGCACGATCACCGGCTGTTCCTCCTACAACAACGACGGCGTCGGCATCTCCGCAGGCGCCGGGTCCACGGTCACCGGCTGCACGGTCCGCTCCAACGACCTCGACGGCATCGTCGCCTCGTCCGCATCCTCGATCCTCAACAACACCTGCAGCAACAACGGAACCGCCGCCGCGAGCGGCGCGGGAATCCTCGTTACCGGCGCCGCCAACCGCATCGAGGGCAATCACTGCTCGACCAACGACCGCGGCATCGACATCAACGGCTCACGCAACCGCATCGACGCCAACTCCTGCATCGACAACGGCGTCTCGTTCGACATCAGCGGGGCTGACAACATCGTCATACGCAACACCGCCACCGGCGGCAGCCCCAATTACTCCATCGCCGCCGGGAACTCCGTCGCGCCGCGCGTGTCCGTCGCGGACTCGGACGGCTGGGCCAGCATCAGCAACGCCAACCACCCGTGGGCCAACTTCGGGCATTAGGACGCGAGGAGCCGAACCATGAACCGCACCGCGCTGACATGCACCTCGATCGCGTCACTCGCCCTTCTCGCGGGCGGCGCGATGATCTCCTCCCGCGTCACCGCCGGCCCGCTCGATCCGCCCGCCGGCGCGGTGAGTTCCACATACAAGACACTCGCCGAGGTTGAGCCGCGCATCGCGATCAACGCGACCAACACGCCGGGCGACGCCGACTCGACGCCCAGCCTCTACAAGATCACCCAGCCCGGCTCGTACTACCTCGCCGGCAACGTTACCGGCGTATCGGGGAAGACCGGGATCGAGATCGTCGCCAGCGGCGTGACGCTCGATCTCGCCGGCTTCTCGATCGTCGGCGTGCCCGGTTCCAAGAGCGGCATCCGTTCTTTCGGCGAGCTGACAGGCCTGGTCATCCGCAACGGACACGTCCGCGGCTGGGGAGAGGTCGGCGTCGAAGTCGGATGGTCCAGCGGCAACATCGTCAATCCCACGCTGGTCGAGGCCTTGGTTGTCTCCGGCAACGTGGGCAACGGAATTCGCACCGGGCGCGGCTGCCTGGTCCGGGCGTGCAGCGCCCGGGGGAACGGCGAACACGGGTTCGAAGGTGATTACGCCGTCAACTTTGTCGATTGCCAGGCCACGTCCAACACCGGTACTGGTTTCCGGGTGACGTCCAATTCCAGCGCCCGCGGATGCACCGCGTGGGCCAACGGGCAGGACGGTATCTCCATCGGATTGGGATCGGTCGCGGTCGGCTGCACTTCAAGCAGCAATGACGGGTCGGGCTTCACCACGGCCATTTCGTCGTCCGTGCTGGACTGCAGCGCCTACGACAATCTGGGCTCCGGGATCCGCCTTGGCGACGCTTCCACCGCGCGCGGAAACACCTGCGGCTACAACGGGCTGGGCGCCGCCAACACCGGCTACGGCATCCACGTCGCCGGCCACGAATGCCGCGTCGAAAACAACCACTGCGACAACAACGACGTTGGCGTCTTCGTCGCCGGACATCGCTCGCGCATCGACGGCAACTCCTGCATGAGCAACAACACCGGCTTCGACATCGACGGCCTGGACAACCTCATCATCCGCAACACCGCCAGCGCGAGCGGCGGCGCCAACTACTCCATCGTCGCGGGCAACTCCGTCGCGCCACGCGTCGGCGTCGTCGACAGCGACGGCTGGACGGGCATCGGCAACTCCGATCACCCTTGGGCCAACCTGGGATATTGACCAACCCGAAAGTTCGGCGTGCGCCGTCTCGGCCCCGACCCTCGGGGGGCTCTCCGCTCGCACCGACGCGGCCGTCATGCCGCCGCGCACGGACGCCCGCGGTGAGCGAGCGGCCAACCGGGATTGGACGCGCGTGTTGCTCGGGGGGTGCCGGCGTGGAAAGAGCCATCGCACCGACCATGGACCACACCCACGCCACGCGTACGGATCCTGCTCGCTGCAAGAGCCGAGGTTCTTGGGCCCCGAAGCATCGAACCATGGCTCCCGCAGAGGTCTGGGAAAGTCCGCACGCCGTTCATGCCGATTACATCGACGAAATCGAAGCGATCTCGGGCGGTATGAAACGACACGAATGGCGCTCCGCCGGGGCGACATGGTGAAGCTCGCGTGGCGCGACGTGAACTTCGCCGAGGGCACGATCACGATCCGTCACGGGAAGGCCAAGCGCGAGGACGTGATCCCGATGCACCCGCAACTGGCGGCATCGCTCGGGACGCACCACGCGGCCCGCCCAGGGCTTCCGGCGGCCCGCGTGTGGCCGGAAGCGGTGGGGAACCTGACCCGCAACAAAGACTTTCTCCGGGCCGGTATCGCCAAGCGCGTGCCGGTGCTCGATGCGGATGGGAACCCAATCAAGATCGGCGAGGGCGAAAAGGTCAAGACCAAGACGCGCATCAGTTGCGAGGACGCGGATGGGCGGGTGATCGACCTGCACGCGCTGCGCACGACCCTTGGCACGCAACTGGCGCGCTCGGGCGTGACGCCGCAGGTTGCCCAGAAGATCATGCGGCACTCGGACTATTGCACCACGCTCCGGCATTCCACCGTGCTCTGGCTCAATGACACGAGCAAGGCGATGGACAAGCTTCCGGGCGTGCGCCCGACGGGAAGCGACGCCGACGCCGCCACGGGAACCACGGATTCGTCTCCAGTGGACCCCCAGCTATTCTGTCAGCAGTTGGGGCGCGAAAACGGCGATTCGAGCGCGAAGACGCGCGACGGGGCGCGAGGAGCCGATCGATTCGGTCGGGAGCAAAAAGGCCTGAAAATTGCCGCGTATTGCGATGACGCGCGGCGTGGCGCGGAAGTGGAGCGGAAGGGACTCGAACCCTCGACCCCTAGCTTGCAAAGCTAGTGCTCTACCAATTGAGCTACCGCCCCGGCGGCATGAGGATAGGGGGCGTGAAACGGGCGGGATTCGCGGAGACGCCGGTGCGACTGGCCTTGGACTGGCCCACCCGTGGATGCTTCGCCACTCCGCCACTCCGCCACTCCGCCACTCCGCCACTCCGCCACTCCGCCACTTCGCCACTCCGCCGACTTTCACCGTCGCCACTCGGGCGTTCCGTCCGCGCTTCTCACCTGCGCGGCCCGACGCGTGTATAGTGCGTGCCAACTCGCACCGTCCGGAGAGCCGCCATGTCGATCCGCCGCGCATCGCCCTGTCCCGTGTTCGTGCTGCTGGCCGTGGGTTCGATCGCGACGGCCCAGGACGCCGCGACACCTTCCGACACGCCCGCCGCGATTCCCGCCGAGAAGTCCGACGCCCCGGATGTCTCGTTCCGCCTCGGCGGCTTCGGCACCTACCACCTCAAGGCCGACCTGGACAAGAACGGCGATGTCTCGCTCTCTCGCGCCGGCGGCGAGGTCGGCGTCAACATCCCGTTCGGAAAGTCCGTCTTCCTCGACGTCGCCTTCCGCGAAGAGATGTCGTGGTACAACTTCTCGAACGCGATCGACCTGGGCGGCACGGACTCGCCCTGGGACGGCCCGATGTACGACCATCGCTTGATCTCCAGCCTGTTCGTGCGGCACAACGAAAACTGGTCCTACACCCTCGCGGGCAACGTCGCGTGGTCGCACGAAGACTCGTCGGCGTCGGACTCGATGTCGGGCGGCGGCGTCGGGATCGTCACCTACTCCTTCAACGAAAACTTCGCGCTCTCCGCGGGCGTAGCGGCGTCGGCGCGCCTGGAACGTTCGGCCCGCGTCTCGCCAATCCTCAGCATCGACTGGAAGATCAACGACCAGTGGCGCGTCTCGGGGCGCGGCGTGGGAAGGCTCGCCAACCGCGGGCCCGGCCTGGCCCTGCTCTATTCCCCCAGCGAAACATGGACGTTCGGCGTGGGCGCGTCGTACGAGACTCGCGAGTGGCGATTGGATGACGAGGGTGTGGCGCCCGACGGGATCGCCGAGGACGCCCGCGTGCCGATCGAGTTCTCCGCCGTGTGGAAGGCGAGCAAACGCTTCTCGCTCACGGGCACGATCGGCGTGGATGCGTGGGCGGAGTACACGCTGTACGACAAGAACGGCGAACGGATCGGCGATGTGCAGGCCGACCCCACGCCGTTCGTGGGGCTCGAGGCCAAGCTGGTGTTCTGAGCTGGGCGGCGGCCGTGCTAGTTCAGGCCTTTTCCGCGGGCGGGGCTTCCGCGGGGTCGGCGCGCATGAAGAGCGGCTCGCCCTTCACGATCTTCTGTCCGGCCTTGAGCGAGTGGTCGCCCGCGTACCGCGCCAGCTCAACCAGCGCCACGCCGGCGGCGGGCGCACAGTTCCAGTCGCGCCACAGGTGGGCCATCTTGGTCGGCATCGCGGGCGACGCGAGCAGCGACGCGACCCGCAGAGCCTCGGCGCACGCGAACAGGATCGCGGCCAGTGCCGGCTTGGCGTCGGGGTTGGCGTTCATCGTCTTGGCGAGCGTGAACGGCGCGGTGTGGCTGATGAAGTCGTCGACGAAGCGCACGATCTCGGTGACGTGCATGAGCGACGCGCTCATGTCGAACGCCGCCTGGTCCTCGATCGCGCGCTTGACGTGGAATGCGATGGTCTCGGGGAAGTGGAACGCGCGCCCCTCGGCGCCCGCGGGCGCGGGGTTCTTGGCCGCGGCGCGGGCGGCGAGCGCCAGGTCGATCGGCGAGCCGCCGCCCGGCT
>JABWBC010000183.1 GCA_013360695.1 Phycisphaerales bacterium | reverse complement strand
TTAGCGTTTGCGGCGGAGGGCGGCCAGTCCGCCGAGCAGGGCCAGGGAGGCGGCGCCGGGGGCGGGGACGAGGCCGAAGTCCATGTGGTCGAAGCGGACATCGAAGGACGGGCCGTTGTAGGTGACGGACATGGCGGTGCCGGCGAAGGGGATGGTGGCGACCTTCCAGGTGTTGAATGAGCCGTTGGGGTCGCCGCCGCTGGTCTGGGCGTTGGGGTTGATGACGGTCCATCCGAGGAGGGAGCCGGTGCCCCCCGGGCCGCTCCAGACGTCGATGCGGCATTGGGCCTTGGCGGCGTAGGAGGTGGACCACTGGGTGGTGAAGCCGGCGGGGACATCGATGACGCCCCAGTTGGCGGGGGAGAGGACGTACATGGTGCCCATGCCGTCGGGCTCGTTGGCGGTGTCGCCCCAGTAGCCGACGTTGGCGGTGATGTCGGAGTCGTTTCCGACCTGGAAATCGGGGCTGAAGAGCACGCCGGAGTTGTTGATGGCGCTGCCCATGGAGCCGGTGCCGCCGGCGTAGGCCTGCAGGATCATCTCGGTGTCCTGGAAGCCTTCGTAGGAGATGGTGACGGCGGCGTTGGCGGAGGCGGCGGCGAGGCAGAGGGCGAGGCTGGCGAGGCGGTGCATGACGAGAACTCCCGTGTTGTTGCGTGTGGCTTGTGCCGCGGTGTTGCGGCGAGGGGGAAGCGACGGAAGGACGCGGGAGTCACGGGCAAGAGTGAGAAAAAGTCGGCAAGTCGCGGCGCCTGAAACTTACGGCTCGTGGGAGTATCGCCAGCGGAGGCCGAGATCGGTGAGCGAGACGTCACTGCGCCAGTGGATTCGAAACGACGTGCCGCTCAGGAACTCGGTGCGGAGCGAGACGAGGGCGGTTGATGGGGAGAGCGTGCCTTGGAGGTCGGCGTCGAATCCGGAAGGGTCGAGAGCGATGCCGAGGTCGTCGAGGTCGATGAAGGCAGACAGATCGACGTCACAATATCCGCTGGTGTCGGACAGGCTGGAGAGCGGGATGGTGGCACGAGCGCTGTCTCGAAAGCCGCGATTGGCGCGGATGGTGATGTTACTGACGGCGGCGGCGTTGTAGTAGACTTGAGGTTCGCCGTTGCCCCGGAAGTAGTTGTTTTCGATGTAGATACCGCCGGAGCCCGAGACGCAGTAAACGGCGTGCCGCTGGTAGCCGCGGGTGTCGGTGATCTGGTTGCCGCGGATCACGACGTTTTCGAATTCGCCGCCGGAGCTTTCGGCCGGGCCGTTGACAACTATACCGCAGCTGAATCCCTTGGCGGCTTCGGGCGAGCCGTTGTCGCGGACGGAGTTGTTGGCGATCAGGATCTTCTCGGAGCGATCGGAGTATCCGACCTTGATGCCAGGTCCGGCGTTGAGCTCGCAGATGTTGCCTTCAACGACGTGGCCGGTTCCGGTGACGAAGATGCCGGCGCCGGGCGTGGTGCAGCCGAGGGGCGCGCAGTTTCCGTTGGCGGTGAAGATGTTGTTGCTGATGACGAAGCTGACGCCGAGTTGTTCGTCCTGGTCGAGGACGCTCGAGGCGGCCTCCAGGCCGTTTCCTGTGTTGTTGGTCACAGTGTTGTGGGCGATGACGACGGTGGCCGAGCCGCTCCCGACATAGATGCCGTTGGCCGGGGTGGCGAAGCCGTTGTCGCGGATGATGTTTCCCTGGATGACCACATGCCCGGACGCGTGCTGAATGTTGATGCCAATGCCGTCGCAGTTCTGGATGATGTTGTCGGAGAAGACGGCGTTGTGTGTGCGATAGGCGTGGACGGCGTGGTGGATGGCGCCCTGAAATCCCGCTCCGTTGATGGTGTTGCCCGAGAAGCGTAGGTTTTCGACGGGGTCCAGCTCATCGTCTTCGGTCCGTACCTGCAGCGATTCCCTCTGGATGTTCTGGAAGTGGCAATCTCGGATGGTGATGTCGGTGCCGCTCTTGAGGTTGATGGCGATGCCGTTGCAATCTTGAAAGCGGAGTGAGCGAATGGTGATGTTGGACGAATGTCCATCGATGAGCAGCGCCGCACCGTCGAGGAGGGGTGCGGTCAGGATGGCGTTTTCGCTGCCCTCGATGCTGAGGGCGGACCTGCCGATGATGCTGATCCGGGCGCTGAGGTTGTAGAGGCCTTCCTTTATGAAAATGCGGCCGCCTCGCGTGGTGGCGTCGATGTCTTCGATTGCTCCGTTGATGGCAGCATCAGCCGCGAGGCCTGTCTCGATTGCTCCCGACCATCCGTCACGGATGTAGCAGGAGCCGTCGCTCGCTTGCCCGATGATCTTGGTTGATTCGTTCTCGAAGGGCGGCCTGAATGGCAAGGCCGGGATCGGCGTTGGCTGGGCTACCACACTTGCCATCCATACGCCCGCGATCATTGAGATCATTCTGCACCTCCGGTTCATCAAACGGCGAGCACAAGGTGTTACGGCAAACAGGCCCGCAAGTTCCGCGCGGCGTGGAATGAGAGGTCGCACACCCGCGGCCTGTGACAATGCCGTGACACCGGTCGATCATGCACAACGTAGCGGTTGCGCCCGCATGACGCAACGAATAGACGGGATGGCGGGGATGAGCCTACAGCTTGGTGGCGATGATGTCGTAGAGGGGCGGGAGGTGCATGAAGCAATCGGGGTCGTGCGAGGCGCGCGACCACACCGCGAAGAAGGCGCTGGCGTCCTGCGCGGTGATGAAGCCCTTGTCGACCAGGCGCGGCACGAAGCTGGCCCAGAACGAATCGGGCCAGGCCCAGGCCATGGAGCCTGGGCGGGCGATGCGCTGGTTGACGGCGAGGTGATCGACGCGGAAGCCGTGCTGGCGGAGCATGGCGGGGAGGAGCGAGACGATGTCGGGATCGCCACCCCCGGAGCGCCAGCTGCGGGCGACGGCGGCGATGACGCGTGAGAAATCGGCGTGGCGCGGCGCGAGCGTCATGGATTCGTAGTTGAAGTAGTCCTGGATCGCGACCTTGCCGCCGGGCTTCACGACCTTGGCCAGGCCGGCGACGACGTCCATGGGGCGCGGGACAAAGCACAGCACCCAGCGCAGGTAGGCGACGTCGGCGAACGCGGCGGCGCTCGGGAAGGCGGCGGCGAGGTTCTGCACGTCTCCGAGCACGCGCTCGATGTTGTTGAGGCGACGCGCGACGGCGGTCTCGTTGAGCTGGTGGAGGAAGGTGGCGGATTCGTCGAGCGCGATGACGCGGCCCTGGGCGGCGCGCTCGGGCGAGGCGCCGCCGACGATGGTGGCGAGGTCGAACGTGGCGTGCCCCGGGCCGCAGCCCAGGTCCATCACGGTCATGCCCGGGCGCACGCCGGCGAGTTCCCAGAGCTGGTGGGCGGCGGCGGACCAGATGCGGTGCTGGAGGCCGAGACGCTTGGCTTCGATCGCGTCGGTGCCCAGGACGTACTCGGGTGCGTTGGTGTGGGTCATGGCGACCAGAAGGATAGCGCGGGCTTGCTTGGAGCGTCCGGGGCGTCAACGCTTGGGCGTGCAAGGAAGCGCCGAGACGGAACGACCACGCGGCTTGCTGGGCGGCGGAATGCCCCCGAGCGCACGCGTTGCGTTCCGGAACGAGCTTTCCACGACGCTGTTCTTTGCGGTCACGCTCGCGGCGGTCGAGGGCGGGATCGCGTCGGCGTATGCGAAGAACACGTTCGCGGGGGTCGCGCCCGAACGGACGCTCAACTTCGTTGTCGCCATGATCGGCTCGGCGCCGGAGTTTGCGAACATCCTCTCGTTCATCTGGCTCTCGGCGGCGCACGCCAAGCCCAAGGTGCCCGTCGTCAATTCGCTCCAGCTCGCGGTGGTGCTCTCGGTGGCGGCGCTGGCGCTGGCGCCGGTGTCGCCGCTCGGGCTTGCGGTGACGGCGGTGCTGATGCTCTTGGCGCGGGTGTGCTGGTCGGGGATCATCACGATCCGCCCGACGCTGTGGCGCGCGAACTATCCGCGCGAGCACCGGGCGTGGGCGGTGGGGCGGTTCTCGACGGTGCAGACGCTGACGGTCGCGGTGGCGGGCATCGGGATCGGGCTGCTGCTGGATCAATCGGCGAGGAATTACCTGGCGGTCGCGCCGGCGTGCGCGGCGGTGGGCGTGATCGCGGTGCTGGTGACCAGGCGGTTGCGCGTGCGGCGGCAGCGGGCGATGCTGCAAGCGGAGGTGGAGGGCCCGCCGGTGGGCAGGCCTTGGCAGGGGCCGGCGATCGTGTGGCGCGTGCTGCGCAAGGATCGGTACTTTGCGCTGTTCATGGGGTGCATGTTCACGCTGGGGCTTGGCAACCTGATGCTGATGCCGATGATGGTGATCGCGCTCAAGGACCAGTTCGGGGCGAGCTACACGCAGAGCATCTTGATCACGACGACCATCCCCTACATCCTGATGCCGATGGCGATCCCCCTGTGGACGCGGCTGCTGGATCGGGCGCATGTGGTGAAGTTCCGCTCGATCCATTCGTGGGTGTTCGCGCTGTCGACGGCGCTCTTTGGCGCGGGAGTGGGGCTGCATCGCATCGAGTTGCTGTTTGCGGCGGCGGTGGTGCATGGAATCGGGTTCGGCGGGGGAACGCTGGCGTGGAACCTCGGGCATGTGGACTTTGCGCCGCCGTCACAGACGTCGCAGTACATGGCAACGCACGTCACGCTCAACGGCGTGCGCGGGCTGATTGGCCCGTTGCTCGCGGTGTTTCTGTACGAGCAGGCGCGGCAGGCGGGCCTGAGCGAGCGTGTCGGCGCGACGGCGGTGCTGTCGCTTTCGACGTTGTTGTGCGTGCTGGGGGCGTTGGGGTTTGTGGCGCTGCGGCGAACGATGGGCTCGGCGGCCAGCGCGGCGAAGCGCACGACGGGGTGACGCGACGAAGTGCGGCGCGGCCACATGTGATTTGAAACCTCTATGATCGTTGCATGCCGCGCCCATCGCCAAACGAAATCAAGCTTCGGCGCACGGCCGCTGACGACGTGCGGTTGCTGCATGAGTTCGAGCTCGATGAGGCGTCGAACGCGCTGGCGGGGACCAAGCCGCGCGACTGGGCGACGTTTCGGGCGAGGTGGGAGGAGATTCTCGCGGACGTTGATGGAACGCGCACGGGTGTGACGCCGCGGGTGATTGTGGCGGACGGCGTGGTGGTTGGCGCGGTGAACATTTCGCCGCACGACGGGCGTGATTCGATCGGGTATTGGATCGCGAGGGAGCATTGGGGGCGCGGGATTGCGAGCCGCGCGGTGGGCTTGATGCTCGGCGAGTTTGCGCGGCGGCCGCTGTATGCCACGGCGGCGGGGCACAACGCGCCCTCGATCCGTGTGCTGGAAAAGAACGGATTCAGGATTGTGTCGCGGAGCATGATGGCGGAGACGGCGCGGACCGTGCAGAGAGAAACCGTGACGCTCGTGCTGGAGTGAGGGGAGCGAGGAATCACGCCTGCCCCTGGCCGGTTTTCCGCGAGTTCGTTCGGAGACCTACGCCAGCAAGGCCTTGACGACCTTGCCGTGGACATCGGTGAGTCGGAAGTCGCGGCCTTGGAATCGGTAGGTGAGGCGTTCGTGGTCCATGCCGAGGATGTGCAGGATGGTGGCCTGCAGGTCGTGGATGTGGACCGGGTCGTTGGTGATGCGATAGCCGAGTTCGTCGGTGGCGCCGTGGACGTAGCCGCGCTTCACGCCGCCGCCGGCCATCCAGATGGAGAAGCAGTGGGGGTGGTGGTCGCGGCCGAGGAAGGTTGAGCCGTTGCGGGCCTCGTTCATGGCGGTGCGCCCGAACTCGCCGCTGAAGACGACGAGGGTGTCGTCGAGCAGGCCGCGTTGCTTGAGGTCCTTGATGAGAGCGGCGACGGGGCGGTCCATCTCCTTGCACTTGGCGGGAAGGTGGGTGATGAGGTCGTCGCTGGGCCCGGTGCCGTGGATGTCCCAGCCCCAGTCGAAGATCTGCACGAAGCGCACGCCGCGTTCGACGAGGCGGCGTGCGAGGAGGCAGTTGTTGGCGAGGGATTGCTTGCCCGGCGCCGTGCCGTACATCTCGTGGACCTCGGGCGGCTCCTTGGAGATGTCCATGACGTCGGGGACGGAGACCTGCATGCGGAACGCGAGCTCGTACTGGCTGATGCGGGTGAGCGTTTCGTCGTCGCCGAAATACGCGGCCTGCTTTTCGTTGAGATCGCGGAGCGCGTCGAGGCTTCGGCGCCGACCGGCGCGGTCCATGCCGGGCGGATCGGAGACGTAGAGCACGGGGTCGCCGACGGTGCGGCACTGCACGCCTTGGTAGACGCTGGGGAGCCAGCCGGAGCCGAAGGTCGCCTTGCCGCCGTCGGGCTGGCGGCCGCCGCTGACGAGGACGACAAAGCCGGGGAGGTCGGAGTTGTCCGTGCCCAGGCCGTAGGTCGCCCACGCGCCCATGGATGGGCGCTCGGGTCGCGGCGCGCCGGTGTAAAGGAAGAGCTGGGCGGGGGCGTGGTTGAACTGATCGGTGAACATCGAGTTGATGAGCGTGACCTCATCGCTGATGGATTGGAAGTGGGGGAGGAGCTCGGAGGTTGTGATGCCGGCCTGGCCGTGCGGCGCGAACTTGTAGGGCGAACCGAGGATGGTGGGGTGCCCTTTGATGAAGGCGAAGCGTTCCATTTGAAGGAAGGAATCGGGGCAGGGCTGGCCGTTGAGCTCTGTGAGCTTTGGCTTGGGGTCGAAGAGGTCCTGCTGGGGCGGTGAGCCGGCCATGTGGAGGTAGATGACGCGCTTGGCGCGGGGGACGAAGTGGGGCGCGCGGGGGGCCATCGGGTCGCGTGTCGCGTCGGTGAGCGCGGCGCTGGCGGTCCGTCCGTCCAGGAGCGAAAAGGCCAGCGCGCCCAGCCCGAATTTCCCGAGGAAATGGCGGCGGGTGGTGGCGTGTGATTTTTCGTGGAAGAAGTTCATCCGCGTGCTCGCTTTCGGTCTCTGCGTTCAGGCCTGCTTGGTTGCGTCGCTTGTTCGCGAGATTGATGGTCGCGCCTAGTTCTTGGTCAGCGATTCATCGAGGTTGAGGACGACATTGGCGACGACGGTCCACGCCGCGAGTTCGGGGGCGTTCATCCCGTCGGGGAGAGTGCCGAGCGGGTCGGTCGCCATCTTGATCGCGTTGTCGTTGTCGCCGGCGTAGTGGGCGAGTTCTGATTCGTAGAGGGCCACGAGCCGTTCGGCCTCGCCATCGCGCGGGCGACGCCCGACGCAGAGCTTGATCATGTACGCGGCCCGCGCGCTGGGATCGGCGCCGCCCTCGCGAACGGCGCGGCGCGCGACGCCCTGGGCCGCCTCGACGTACACGGGGTCGTTCAGCGTC
>JABWBC010000182.1 GCA_013360695.1 Phycisphaerales bacterium | reverse complement strand
CCGGGCATAAGGCATAATCCTCTGTCGCCTGCCTGCCCCGGCGCAGGCCCAGCCGCAGGAACACACGCCGCATGGCCCGCATCATCGCCATTGCCAACCAGAAGGGTGGGGTCGGCAAGACCACGACCGCCGTCAACCTCGCCGCCGCGCTGGCGCGGACGCCCATGCGCGTGCTGCTGGTGGACCTGGATCCGCAGGGCAACGCCACCATGGGCAGCGGCATCGACAAGCGCGAGCTCGGTGCGTCGGTGACCGACGTCCTGCTGGGCGAGGCACAGCCGGCCGACGCGGTGGTGCGCAGCGCCGACGGCTACGACCTGCTGCCCGGCAACATCGACCTGACCGCCGCCGAGATCCAGCTGATGGATGCGGCCAACCGCGAAGGCCGGCTGAAGGCGGCGCTGGAAACCCTGCGCGGCGGCTACGACTTCGTGCTGATCGACTGCCCGCCGTCGCTGTCGGTGCTCACCCTCAACGCGCTGACCGCGGCGGATTCGGTGCTGGTGCCGATGCAGTGCGAGTACTACGCGCTGGAAGGCCTGACCGCGCTGCTGCAGACCATCGACGCGCTGAAGGCCAAGCTCAATCCCGCGCTCGAGATCGAGGGCGTGCTGCGCACCATGTTCGACGTGCGCAACAACCTCGCCAACGCGGTCTCCGCCGATCTCACCTCGCATTTCGGCGACAAGGTCTTCCGCACCATCGTGCCGCGCAACGTGCGCGTGGCCGAGGCGCCCAGCCACGGCGTGAGCATCATCGGCTACGACAAGGGCTCGCGCGGCGCCATCGCCTATCTCGGCCTGGCCGGCGAGATCATCCGCCACCAGCGCGAGCGTGCGCAGTCCGCCCAGAAATCCCGTACCAGTTCTCCGGAGACCTCCGCATGACTTCCGCGAAAAAGCGTGGCCTCGGCCGCGGTCTCGAAGCCCTGCTCGGCCCCAAGGCCGCCGCGGAGGCGCCGGCGCTGGAAGCCACGCCCACCGACACCCTGCGGGTGCTGCCGATCGATGCGCTGACCCCCGGCAAGTACCAGCCGCGGCGCGCGATGGACCCGGCCAAGCTCACCGAGCTGGCGGAGTCGATCAAGGCGCAGGGCGTGATGCAGCCCATCCTTGTCCGCGCCATCGACAGCACGCCCGGGGCCGAGCGCTACGAGATCGTCGCGGGCGAGCGGCGCTGGCGGGCGGCGAAGGTCGCAGGGCTCCGCGAGGTGCCGACCATCGTCGCGACGCTCACCGACCGCGAGGCGGCGGAGTGGGGCGTCGTGGAGAACCTGCAGCGCGAAGACCTGAACACGATGGACCGCGCGTTCGGGCTGAAGAACCTGCTCGAACAGTTCGGGCTGTCGCAGTCGGACGTGGCGGAGCGAGTCGGCCTCGACCGCTCCAGCGTGGCGAACCTCGTGCGCCTGACCGACCTCGAACTGCCGATCCAGGACCTGCTGCGCGAAGGGAAACTGGGCCTGGGCCACGGGAAGGCGCTGCTGAGCGCGCCCAAGGGCAGTGGGCGCGAGAAACTTGCGAACCAGGCCGCGTCTCAGGCGTGGTCGGTTCGGCGGCTGGAACGAGCCGCCGGCGCGAACACCGAGCCGGGTCTGGGCACGGCGGACGCATCGAGGGCGCCGTCGCATGACCCGCTCCGGGCCGACGCGGCCATCCGCGAACTCGAACGCCAGTTGGGCGAGCACCTGGGGACCAAGGTGCGGATCGCGACCGGCGCTTCGCGCACCAAGGGTCGCATCATGTTGGATTTTTATACACTCGAACACTTCGACGGCCTCATGAAACTCATGGGCGTCGAACTGAAGTCATAGTTCGGATTCCGTGCGTGTCCGAGTCTCGGTGGGAGGGGGCCGGAACACCGGGTTCGATCCGCCGATTTCGGGCTCACCCACGGCGTGTCCGGCTCGCCCGCCGTCCCTCGCGCGGCTGTGCGAAGCGCTGGCGCATGTCCAAGATCGATTCCCGGCGGGGGGTCGGAGTTCGTCAAGTTTCTCCGAGCGCCGGGCGAGTCGAGAGGTTTCTCATCATCTTTGTAGCGACCGGATTGGACAGATCGAGCGAGAGCGACAATACTGGTCCGCCTGCCCGGGGGCGGAGTCTTTTTATCCGGGGGGTCTTTTCCAGGGGTGTTTCGCCGGCACGGGTGCGCGACGTTCGCGCTCCGGGTGTTCCGGCCCAGCCCCGTAGGACGACCATGGCCAAGTCATCGTTGAACAAACTGAGCACCTCCGACATCCAAGCCGAACTGCGCCGCCGCGAGCGTGGCGTGGGCAAGCTGCAGCGCCAGCGCGAGCGCCTCGTGGAGAAGCTCGCCGCCCTCGACGCGCAGCTGCTGGAGATGGGCGCCTCCGCCGGCGCCACCCGGCGCCGCGCCCGCAACAGCATGACGCTGCTGGATGCGCTGGAGAAGATGCTCACCGGGAACGTCATGGGCGTGACCGAGGTCGCCGACGCGGTGCAGAAGGCCGGCTACCGCACGACCAGCCCGAACTTCCGCACGATCGTGAACCAGACGCTCATCAAGGACAAGCGGTTCAAGCGCGTCGGCCGCGGCAAATACACGGTCAAGGGCTGAGCTGGCTTCGGGCGTCGCCCCGGCTGGCGGGAAGTCTGACAGCGTGGTCCATCTGGATGGGCCGCGGCCGTGAGAACGGATGTCTCCGTGCCCCATGAAGTCCGAGAAGGCGAGTTTGTCGCCAGCGATGACCGCGCGCTGATCGACCTCGGCGTGGTTCACGCGTTTCTTTCGACCTGCTATTGGTCGACGGGTATCCCTCGCGCCTTGGTCGAGAAGGCCGCGGCGAACTCGCTGTGCTTCGGCGTGTACCGTGAACGCGAGGGCGTGCCCGGCGTTCCAATCTGCGAGCAGGTCGGCTTCGCTCGAGTGGTCACGGACCGCGCCACGTTCGCGTACCTCGCGGACGTGTTCGTGCTGGACCAATGGCGAGGGCGCGGCCTGTCCAAACTGCTGATGCGCTGCGTCATGACGCACCCGGAACTCCTCGGCTTGCGCCGCTGGTTGCTGATGACACGCGACGCCCACGGTCTGTACCGGCACTTCGGCTGGGAAGTGACCGCCACGCCGGAGCGGGTGATGGAAATCATCGTGAAGGACGCGTATCGGCGCGGCGAGCCGGGCGGCGAGCCCGCGCGATAGGCTTGCGGGCCATGAAACCCGCCCCCGGCGAGAAGTACACCATCCGGCGCAAGGTGTTCAAGATCTTCGGCGCCTCGTTCCACATTTACGGGCCCGAGGGCAACGTCGTCGGCTTCTGCAAGCAGAAGGCGTTCAAGCTCCGCGAGGACCTGCGCGTCTACACCGACGAGTCGTGCACGACCGAACTGATGCGGATCGGCACGCGGCAGGTCATTGACCTGGGGGCGACGTACACGGTCTCGCTGCCGCCGGGAACGCACAGCCCCGAGCCGACGCCGATCGGTTCGTTCACGCGCGCCGGGCTGCGCTCGGAGTTCGTCCGAGACTCGTGGTCGATCAGCGACGCCACGGGGCGTGAAGTGGCGCGGCTTGAGGAAGACTCCACGGCGATGGCGCTCCTGCGCCGCTTCGGCGACCTCGGTGCGCTGATCCCGCAGTCGTTCAGCGTGACGGCCCACGACGGGCGCGCCGTCGCCACGCTGCGGACGCACTTCAACCCCTTCGTCTACCGGCTGGGGGTGGCGATCCTGGCGGACCACCCGGACATGGACGAGCTGCTGATCATCGCGCTGGCGTGCACCATCGCGGCGATCGAGGGGCGCCAGGGTTGAACCAAGGGGAGGTTGCCTGATGCCGAGAGATGAGGCCTACGTCATTGACTTGTGCGATGAGTTGCTTGGACATACCGCGCTCAGGCAGCATCGATTTGATTTCTTGTTGGGCGATGCAAACGCCCAAGGGGCTAGGCGCAGATTGCCTGTCGACGCCTTTTACCCGGCGCTATCGTTGGTAGTTGAGTACCACGAGAAACAGCACTCAGTCGCCGTCCCGTTCTTTGATCGCAAGCCGACCCTGAGCGGGGTGGGCCGGCGCGCTCAGAGAGCGCTCTACGACGCCCGGCGGAGGGAGATGATCCCGGCAAATGGAATCAAGTACGTCGTTATTGACTACGCAGTGCTTGGACACCGGAGTTCAGGCCGGCTTGTTCGGGATCGCGCGAAGGACTTGATTGCACTGACCCGCCTATTGGGTCTGCCGAGTGGGGAGTTACCCAAGGGCGGGTGCATTGGCGAGATTCACATGCCGAACGCGCCGTGGTAAGCCTCGGCCGCGTAGCCAGAAGGGCCGACGTTCGAGAATGGGACGTGGAGGGCCGGATCCGCTGTCCGTCAAGTGAGGCTGCGCCCTCACGAAGGCGTGAGCGCGCCACATACGCTCCGCGGGTGCGTTCTCACAGTTTTGCCTCGAAGGACTCTCACGCCGTCGCGGCGGCGGCCTTGTCGCGGGCGGCCCGCTCGGCCTTCTTCCGCTGGCTCTCGTCGAGGAGCCGCTTGCGGACGCGGACGCTCGTCGGGGTGATCTCGACGAGCTCATCGTCCTCG
Source organism: Phycisphaerales bacterium (assembly GCA_013360695.1). GTDB lineage: Bacteria > Planctomycetota > Phycisphaerae > Phycisphaerales > UBA1924 > JABWBC01. The sequence goes on along the minus strand of JABWBC010000182.1, from coordinate 2,789 downwards.
ATGTACTCGAGGCACTGCTCCAGTGTCATCTTCCGCGGCGTCTTGAGGCGGACGAACGCCTCCTTGGTTGCCTCGCGGAAGTTGGTGAGCTGCTTGGCGCGGGTGATGTTCACCACCAGGTCGTTGTCGCGGTTGTGCTCGCCGATGATCATGCCGGCGTAGACCTTGTCCTGCGGCTCGATGAACATGACGCCGCGTTCGGCCATCGCTTCGATGGAGTGGGCGGTGGCGGCGCCGGCGTCGAGCGAGATGAGCACGCCCTGGCCGCGCCCGGGGAGTTCGCCCTGGACGGGCGCGTAGCGCTCGAAGGCGTGGTGCATGATCGCCTCGCCCTGGGTCGCCGTCAGCAGGCGGGAGCGCAGGCCGATGAGGCCGCGTGAGGCGATCTCGAACTCCATGTGGGTGAGGGATTCGCCGCGAGGCTCCATGGTTTCGAGGATGCCGCCGCGGGTGCCGACGAGTTCCATGACGGCGCCGACGTGCTGGTTGGGCGCGTCGACGACGAGGTACTCGATGGGCTCGTGCAGGGTGTGGTGGATTTCCTTGGTGATGACCTTGGGCTTGCCGACGCTGAGCTCGAAGCCCTCGCGGCGCATGTTCTCGATGAGGATGCCCAGGTGCAGCAGGCCGCGCCCGGAGACCTGGAACTCGTCGCCCGCGCCGAACTCCACCTTGAGCGCGACGTTGTGCTCGCACTCTTTCAGCAGGCGGTCGCGGATCTGGCGGCTGGTGACGTACTGGCCTTCCTGGCCGGCGAAGGGCGAGTCGTTCACGCGGAAGATCATCGTGAGCGTCGGCTCGTCCACCTTCACCGGCGGCAGCGGCTTGGGATCGGTGGGGTCGGCCAGCGTGTCGCCGATGTCGATGTTCTCGACGCCGATCACGGCGCACAGGTCGCCCGCGGCGACCTCGTCGACCTCGACGCGGCCGAGGCCCGAGAAGGCCATGAGCTTCGCGGCCTTGGCGTTGCGGCGCTGGCCGTTGCGGTCGAGCACGGCGAAGGTGGTGTTGCGCTTGATCACGCCGTTGTAGACGCGCCCGATGCCGATGCGTCCGACGTACTCGCTGTAGTCCAGCGTGGTGATGAGCATCTGCAGCGGGGCCTCCGGATCGCCCGAGGCGTCGGGCACGTGCTCGACGATGGCCTCGAAGAGGTCGCGCATGTTCTCGGTGCGCTTCTTCCAGTCCGTGCTAGCCCAGCCGTCGCGTCCGGCGGCGTAGATGACCGGGAAATCCAGGGCCAGGTCCTCGGCGCCGAGCTCGACCAGGAGGTCGAAGACCTCGTTGATGATCTCTCCCGGGCGTCCGTCGGGTCGGTCGCACTTGTTGACGACGACCAGCGGCTTGAGGCCGCACTCAAGGGCCTTGGAGAGCACGAAGCGGGTCTGCGGCATCGGGCCCTCGGCGGAGTCGACGAGCAGAAGGCAGCCGTCGGCCATGCGGAGCACGCGCTCGACCTCGCCGCCGAAGTCGGCGTGGCCGGGGGTGTCGACGATGTTGATGCGGAACTGCTCGCCGTTGGGCCGGCTGTAGGTGACGGCGCAGTTCTTCGAGAGGATGGTGATGCCGCGCTCGCGCTCGATGGGGTTCGAGTCCATGATGAGCCCGTGCTGACCGCCGGCGAGCTTGTCGAGTTCGCCCGCGCGGAACATGCCCGACTGCTTGAGGAGCTGGTCGACGAGCGTGGTCTTGCCGTGGTCGACGTGGGCGATGATGGCGACGTTGCGGAGGTTCCGGGGCTGTTGTGGGCGGGTCATGGGCGTTCCCCTCGCGGTGCGGGGCTGGGCGTTCGTTCGGATTCTGCACGGTCCCCAGAGAGTCGAGAGTGTAGGCGGTCGGGAGGCTTCGAGACGATCGCTGCCGATCAGCCCGCGATAATCCGCCCCTATGGCGAACATCCTCGTTGTCGGCCCGCACCCGGATGACCAGGAAGCGGGCATGGGCGCGACCATCGCGAAACTCGTCTCGCAGGGGCACGATGTGCTGCTGCTCGACATGACCGACGGCGAGCCGACGCCGCTGGGCTCGCCGGAGATTCGCGCCAAGGAGAGCGCCGCCGCCGCGGACCTGCTCGGGGTGAAGCGGGTGCAACTGGGGCTGACCAATCGGCGCGTCGAGCACACGCTCGAGGCGCGGCACCGGGTGGCGAGCGTGATCCGGGCGCACCGGTCTCAGGTGGTGTTCACGCCGTTCTTTGAGGACGCCCATCCCGACCACGTGGCCGTGACGCGGATCGTGGAGGACGCGCGTTTCGACGCGAAACTGACCAAGATGACGTTCCCGGAGGTGGCCGGCGTGCGCGAGGCGACCGGGCGCGGGGCGGAGCAGCCGAACTATCCGCGTTGGCTGTTCTATTACTACGCGACGCACCTGCGTGCGGTGCCGGCGCCTTCGTTCCTCGTCGACGTGACCGGTTTCGAGCAGAAGAAGGTGGCAGCGATGGAGGCGTACCACTCGCAGTTCGTCGCACCGGGGAAGATCGGGGCCCAGCCGCAGGGACGTACGGCGCGGGAGTGGGCGATGAACGCGATGGGGTACTGGGGCACGCGCATCGGGACGCTGTACGCGGAGCCGTTTTTCTCGCGCGAGCCGCTGGGGCTGACGGGGCTGGGTGAGGTGGCGGGGTTGGGGGCGTGAGGCTTGGCGCTTGAGGGCGCTCAGCCGCGGACGTCGATGAGCCGCCCGGCGTTCACCGCGGTGGCCGCGGCGTTGCGGTCGGCGGGGCGGGTGTACAGGCTGATCGCGTCTGGGGCCGACGGACGGGGCACGTCGCCGGAGAAGTCGATCCG
>JABWBC010000030.1 GCA_013360695.1 Phycisphaerales bacterium | reverse complement strand
GCCCCGGTGAGGGCAGGGAGGAACGAGCGGCCGTCGATATCCTCCGGGGGCTTTCCGCCGGCGGCTTCGATCAGCGCGGGCACGATGTCGGTGAAGCTGAACATCGCGCTGGATCGGCTGCCGGGCTTGATGCGGCCGGGCCATGCGGCGATGAAGGGGAGCCGGATGCCCGCGTCGTAGAGGTTCCATTTGGCGAAGGGCCACTGAGCGCCGTTGTCGGAGGTGTAGATGAAGAGCGCATTCTCGCCGAGATGGCGGCGGACGCTGGCCCGGACCTCGCCGAGTTGCCGGTCGGCGTTGGAGATGTCGGTGTAGTATTTGGCGCGCTCGGCGCGCGTTTCAGCGGTGTCGACGAAAGTGGGCGGCAACTCCACCTGGGCGGGGTCGTAACCGTTGTTCGCGGGCCAGTAGACGTGCGGGCTGTGGCAGCCGACGACGAGACAGAGCGGCGACTTCCGCTCCCTGGCGCCGAGCCAGTCGTCGAAGGCCTTCGTGTCCAGGTCGTTATTGAGCGGGCCGCCCTGGATCTCGCTCTTGACGAACTCCATGTCGGAATAGGACGCGCGCGGCTGGAAGTGACTCTTGCCGAAGTGGGCGGTGTGGTAGCCGAGCGCCTTGAGGTAAGTGGGCAGGGTCTTCACGGAGGGGCGCATCTGCGAGTGGTTGGCCTCGGCGCCGTTTCGGGCGGAGTGGAGTCCGCTCATCATGACGGCACGAGAGGGGACGCAGGTGGGCGTGCCGCAGAACGCGCCGCTCATGACGATGCCGTCCGCGGCCAGTGCTTGCATGTTCGGCGCGCGAACGACCCTGGAGCCGTAGACCGGAGAGTCGAGGCAGCCGTGGTCGTCTGAGATGAAGAGGACGAGATGAGGACGCGGCTCGTCCGGCTGCGCGGCGGCGAACGCGCCCGCCGCCGGTGGTTGTGGTGCCGCAGGTGACAAAGGAGGAAGCGAAGCAGGCGGGGGAACAGGTGCGTGCCGCTGCCAAGGTGATCGAGACGATTAAGAGCGAGCCAACGCTCGCCAGCCCCGACGTGCAGCGCCAGCTCGACGCGATCGCCGATGTCGAGCGCGAGCTGGCGGCAGGCCAGACGCTCCCCGCGGACGCCCGAACGCAATCCGCCAAGGCGCTCGAGCGGCTCGCGCAGTCGCTCAAGGACAACGCCGACCGCGAGCTCACGGCCCAGGATTCCCTGCGCGATTCGCTGCTCTCCGCCGGGCGCGCAAAGGACGCCGGCGCGCCCGATGCGAACAGCAACGAATCGTCCGAACTGGCCAAGGCGCTCAAGCGGGGCGATCTTGCGGCGGCCCAGGACGCGGCGCGAGAACTGATGGAGCGCATGCCCTCCATGTCGGCGGACGAGCGGGCGTCCCTTGCAAAGGAACTGCGCGATCTCTCGAGCCAGATGGCCAAGCAGGACGCGGCGAACCCGGGTGATTCACGCGTCAGCGATTCGGCCAACACGGGCGAACTGCAGAAGCAGGCCGAGCCGAGCACCGCCGATCGCAAGAGCACCGAGCCAACAACAACGGATCCCGCCAACTCCGAAACGCCGGCCAGCACCGACAGCAAGTCCGAAGCCGGGAAGCCTGAGGCTGCAAAGCCCGACGCCAGCAAGCCGGAAGAATCGACTCGCAACGACGCCAAGCCTGAAGATCCGAAGCGGGATGCGCAGAACCCCGCGCCGACGAGCGGGCAGTCCACGCCGCCGGCAGAGAAGAAGGCCGACGCCGCGAAGCCCGATCCATCGGCGAAGCCCACGCCGCCGAGCGGTGCGCAGAATGACAAGCCAGAGAGCAAGCAGGCGGATGCGGGCGAGAGCAAGCCGCAGAACAAGCAGGAGCCGCAGGACAAGCCCAAGCCCTCGTCCGCCGACCAGCGCAAGGAGCAATTGCGTCGGGCGATGGAAGACGCGGCACGCGACCTCGCCGATTCCGACAAGCCCCGCGACGCCAATCAGCGCGAGGGAGAATCGCCGCGGCAGTCTGAACAATCCAGCGAGCAATCGCGCGAAAGCCATCCGAGCGAAAGCAAGTCGAACGAGAATAAATCGAGCGAGAATAAGTCGAACGAGAACAAGCCCGGCGAAGGAGCACCCGCGGACCAGCACAAGCGCGAAGGCACACCGCAGAGCTCGGATTCGCCGCAGAAGCAGGTGGCGCCCGGTGATCGCACGAACGAGTCGCAGCGTCCACCAACTTCTGAGAAGAAGCCAGAGCCGCGGCCCGATGCTCCCGGCGAGAAGACGAACGCGCCAAACCGCACAAGTCCCGACGCGCAGAAGTCAGACTCCCAAGCGGGCGAGGCAAACAATCGGGATGCGTCGAAGTCCGGCGCAAACAAGACTGACCCGACCAAACCCGACGCGGCCAAGCCCGATGCGAGCCAACCGGATTCGGGCAAGCCGAACGAATCACCGAACGGCGAGAACTCGCCGCAGCCCAGTTCGCCCGGTCTGCAGAAGCTGGCCGACACGCTGCGCGACGCGGAAGAGGCGCAGAAGAACGCCTCGCGCGATTCGAAGCTTGCGGATCGATTGCGTGAGCAGGCGATGAAGACGCTCGAGAATGCGTCGCCCGAGCAGATCGAGAAGGCCGCGGAGGCGGCTCGCGAGCTGGCGAAGCGATCCCCCAGTCCCGATCCGAACTCGATCTCGCCCGAAACCACGCGCAAGATGCTGGAGCAGGCCGAGCAGTTGATGAAGAACGCGACGCCGGAGCAGAAGCAAAAGCTGCAACAGCTCGCGCGGAAGATGGCCGAGGGCATGCCGGACAACCACAACAAGGGCGAGGGTGAGACCCCGGGCGACCGCAAGAACGGCCAAGAACAACCGCAGGATGCGGCACGCCGAGCTGCCGAGGAGTTCATGAAGAACGCGTCGCCCGAAGAGAAGAAGCAGTTGCAGGACCTGGCCCGGTCGCTCGGGCTGGATCACCCGAACCCGCGCGGGCCAAGAGATGGCCCGGGAGATCAGGCGGGCGAAGGGCCGGGACGCGATCGTGGATCGCCGCGTGCGTTCGGAGACGTGGAACAGAAGACCGTCGACATGCGCGATCGCACCAAGGGTGAGGCTCCGACGCCCGACGATCGCGTGATCTCTGATTGGTTCGATCCATCTGGCAAGCCAGGCGAACGTGCGGCGTCAGGCCGCTCTGGCTCGGGCGCGGAGGTCGTGCGCCGCGCGGTACAGGGCGCGGAGCGATCGATCGAGCAGCAGGTCGTTCCGCCGCAGCAGGGCGAGTACGTTCGCCGCGTGTTCCGGCGATACCTGCAGCGCACGCAGGGTGCGATTCCAACGTCGACCACGCCGGCGACTTCGCCCGCGACTCCCGACGCGCCCGATGCGCCGAGGAAGTAGCGGAACGCGGTCACTCGCCGGGCGCCGCTCAATGGTTTCTGTCGCGAGCGTCGAAGTGAGCAAACGTGTGATTCCGCTCGCCCTCGTTCGGACACGAGCGGCAAGTCACCCCCCCGCGCTGCCCTCGCCGCCGGGGAGGGTCATCGACCACGGATCGAGATACTTGTCGATGTCGCCCTTGGTGATGGTGTTGCCGGCGTTATCTTTCTGGCCGACGATGGTCTCGTACGCGAGCTGACGCACCGTCATGCCTTGCTTGAAGGCGTCCTTGGCCAAGGCGGCGGACTTGTCATAGCCGATCACGGGCACGAGGCTGGTGCACATCGCCAGCGAGCCCTCGATGAGTTCGGCGCAGCGCTTCTCGTTGGCCTGCAAACCCGGCGAGGGCGGCAGACCCGTGGAGGGATCGCCGTTGTGCGTTTGCAGCAGATTCTTGGTGAACATCTTGCACCCGTTGGCGAGCAGGCCGATCGAGTCGAGCAGGTTGGCGGCCATCACGGGCATGGCGACGTTGAGATCGAGCAGCGAGCCGATGCCGCCCAGGCCGCCCATGGTCACGGCGGCGTCGTTGCCTACGACCTGGCAGCACACCATCATGAGCGATTCGCAGATGACGGGGTTCACCTTGCCGGGCATGATGGACGAGCCGGGCTGGACGGCCGGGAGCATCAGCTCGCCGATGCCGCAGCGGGGCCCAGAGCCCATCCAGCGGATGTCGTTGGCGATCTTGGTGAGGCTGACTGCGAGCGTCCGCAGGTGCCCGGACGCCTCGACGTAGCAGTCGCGGGCGTGCTGGGCCTCGAAGTGGTTGGACGCTTCGCGGAAGTGGATGCCGGTGCGATGGGCGAGCTCGGCCGCGACGAGCTTGCCGAATTCTTCGTGGCAGTTGATGCCCGTGCCGACCGCGGTGCCTCCGAGCGCGAGCTCGCCGAGCGTCTGCACCGAGCGATTCAGCCGTTCCTCGGCGTGGCGGAGTTGTGAGGCATAGCCGCTGAACTCCTGGCCCAGGCGGATGGGCGTGGCGTCGGCCAGATGCGTGCGTCCGATCTTCACGATCTTGTCCCAGGCCTTGGCCTTGGACTCGAGTTCGGCGGCCATCGCCTGCACCGCGGGGAGCAGGTGGTTCTTGATCGCGACCGCGGCGGCGATGTTCATCGACGTGGGGAAGGTGTCGTTGCTCGACTGGCCCATGTTCACATGGTCGTTCGGGTGAACGCCGCCCTTCTTGATGTACTCGGGGTCCTTGCTCTTGCCGATGGGGTTGCCCGATCGGATGGCGGAGAGGTTGGCGATGACCTCGTTGGCGTTCATGTTGGTGGAGGTGCCGGAGCCCGTCTGGTAGATATCGATGGGGAAGTGCTTGGCGAGCCCGCCGCGATCGGGTAGTCCGGCTTCGATCTCCGCGCAGGCGTCCACGATCGCCTTGGTGCGTGCGTCATCGAGGCGCCCGAGCTTGTGGTTCATGCGGGCGCAAGCCGCCTTGAGCGTGCCATAGGCTTTGAGCACGCCCTCGGGGACGATCCGCCCGGAAACAGGGAAGTTGAGGACCGCGCGCTGCGTTGAAGCGCCGTAGAGGACGTCGGCGGGGACGGGCATCTCACCCATGGTGTCCTTTTCGACGCGGGTTCCTCCGCCGCCGGCGGTGGGGTAGAAGAGCGGACGGGAAGCAGACGAGATGGGGTAGCTGGTCATGCGCGATGGTACGGCGGGCGATCGGGCGGTCTCCAACCGGAAAATCGCAAGCCGCGGGCGGACCTTGGCCGTATTCTCATGCGTCTGACTGTCATGCCGCACAAGCCCCGACCCGAGCAGGGATCGGAGCCGGAGTGTTCAGGACATGCGACGCCTCTTTGGATTCATATCGTTGGTTTGGCTCGCGGGGCTTGGGGCTACCGTTGCGCTGGCGCAGGACAGCAACGCGCCCGGGACATCGCCAACGACGCAGCCGCCGGCGGAAACGGTTCCGACCGACACCAAGCCGACCGACACCAAGCCGAGTGACGGCAAGCCCGCGGACAGCAAGTCGCCAGCGAAGCAGCCGGCGAAGGCTCCAAGCAAGCCCGCGACGAAGCCCACGACCCCGCCCGGCCCGCAGCCCAGCGCTCCGGCCAAGCCGGCGATCAAGGTGGTGGAGACGCGCCCGAGCGAGCCCGGGCCGTATGTGAAGCGCGAGAAGTCCAAGGACTGGCTGGTCACGATCAATGTGGACGTCCAGTCGACGCGGAACGACATGCGCGATCCGAAAAACACGGTCATGCCCGACACAACGCCGTTCAAGTTCGAGACGTTGTCGGTGGTGTTCCCCTTGCCGCCAACGACCGCGTCGGCGAGCCCCGATCGGAGCTCGGTCAAGGCGGTGCTGAAGCTGCAGGATGTTCCGGTCATGCCGCCCGCGGTGACAATCCTCGACAAGCAGATCACCGGTCAGCCGTACCAGAGCGGCGTGAGCCTGATCAAAATGGTGGCTGAGAACGGCGTGTGCCGAGAGATCGGGTTCGAGGTTTCGTACAAGTCAACCGCGTACAACACGGTGTACGACGAGGCGGCGGCGGCGAAAGTGGAATGGCCCAAGGACGGCTGGCCGGTGGTGGTCGCATCGACCTTCAACCCCCAGATGTTCGTGGATTACGCGATGTTCCGGGACGCGCGATCCGGCGCGGTCTCGCGGCGCGATTTCGACACGGAGTTTCTGCAAACGTGGATCAACGAGCAGACCAAGGGCAAGCCGACCAGCGTCCCTCCGGCGACCCTCGCCAAGTGGATCGCGGGCCAGCTCATGGGACGCCTCCAGCCGTCGGGCGAAGGGCTGACCTACCTGCAGAATGGGCAGCTCCAGGGGATCGGCGTGATCGGACCCGAAGTGACGTTTCAGCGCGGGCGCGGTTCGGACTTCGACATCGCGGCAACGCTGGTGGCCGCGTACCGCATGGCCGGACTGCCGGCACGCCTTGTGATCGGCTGGGACACCGGCACGGGTGGCGACGACAACAACGCCATCATCGACGAGGTCAAAGGTGGGCGAAAGATGCTCAAGCCCTGGGTCGAGTGGGCCCTCTACGACGAGGCGAAGAGAACGCTGAACTGGGTTCCGGTTGATCTGGCCAAAATGCGTAAGCAAAGCTCGCGCGCCCCCTCGATGGACCGTGCGTGGAAGTACTTCGGCACCCACGACGAACTGCGGGGCGTAGTTCCCATCGCGCTCCATTTCCACCCGCCTACCACCGTCGAAAGCTTCGGCTCGCCGGCGATGTGGGGCTGGATGATGACGCCCGACCCGCCGGAGGTCGGATTCCAGGCCGTGCGCATCCGCGCGGATCGCCCATCGTCGACCGCGGAAGACCTCAAGAGGAAGCGCGAGCCGCAGAAGAAGTAGCTCGCGCGCGAACCATGCAACGGACGCCCGCGATCGCACGGGCGGTTTTCTTCGTGGTGCCACGGCGGACCCGCTCAGGGCAGGAACGTGTAGTCGTCGGTCGTGTTCACCACGCCCTGCGGCACGTTTACGCGCAGCTTCACATGCATATCGAGCATGAGCATGTTCGCCTGCACTTGGTCCTGCTTGAACCAGTACATCCGCCGGTTGTCGTCGGATTGGTAGTTGTAGATGGTGTGGGTCGCGATCACCCAGGTCTTGGAGGGCTGGGTCACATAGGGCATGCGCCCGCCGCCTTGCGGCACCAGCGTCGCCTTGTCGTCGCCCTCGATCGAGTGGTCGTTCAGCGTATAGCTGGCGCCGATCAGGTTGTACATCGAGTCGGTCTGGTCAAAGGGCGGGTACGGAATGCCCGTGTTCTGCGCGCCCTTGTCGACCGGTGACTGGAACTCCGGGAGCTCGACCACGCCGGTCGAATCGTCGGGAGGAACCGCCCGCGAGACCAGGTACTTGTTGAGCGGGCGGCGCTCGGCTCCGATCTTGTCGATGTCGTAAAATGGAAGCTGCCCTTTCTTTCCGGCGAAGAGCGCGCCGATGACGGCCTCCTGCGTCTCCGAGACGTGCCCCTTGGCCTGGGGCAGCCGATCCGGGAACTCGTTGAGGTACATCGTTAGGGCGACGCCCATCTGCTGCAGGCGGGCGCCGCACGCGGCGGTGCGCCCCGAAAGGCGCGCCGCGCCGAGCGCGGGGAGCAGGATGCCGATGAGCAGCGCGATGATCGCGATGACGACCAGGAGTTCGATGAGCGTGAAAGCGCGTCGGTTCATGGGGCGAGAATGTAGCAGACGCACGCCCACACGCCCACCGGATCGACGTGGGTGCATCGTGCACACCCGGCCGCGGGGTGGATGCGCTACCGGCGGACTTTGTTGGCGCCGCCCATCAGAGCGGCGTCGTGGCTGCTTGGTGGGCCCCTGTCGGTGGTGGAGCCCCTGGATGATGCGAAAAGCACATCAGGGTCTTGTTTCACAAGGGTGGCGCTCGTTACACTGGAGCGATCTCCCTCACCGCCTCGGCCTCTCCGTGCGGGCGGGGCCGGCGGCCGCGAGAGAAGGTCGGAGCTATGGGACGAACACGCAGGTTTGAAGGAGGCGTGAACATGCTCACGAGCGAAATCACCCGCACTGAATCAGTGTCCGCGAGGTTCGGGCGTGCCACAAAGGAGGCAGTCTGCTGGGCGAGGTGGGGAGTGGCGGGCGCGTGCGTGGCCCGGGCGCTGTTGCTGCTGCTCGCGTTGCTTTCGCTGGGCGGGCCAGCGGCCTCGACGGCCCGGGCGCAAACGGTCGAGTGGGATCATCGGCCTGACATCGGCCCCTCGGCAAGAAGAAGCCACGCGATGGCCTTCGACTCGGCCCGCGGCGTCACCGTCCTCTTCGGGGGAGGCGTAGGCGGTTATAGCGGCGAAACGTGGGAATGGAACGGGTTGGCGTGGACCCAGCGTCTTGTCAGCGGACCCTCGGCGAGAAAAGAACACGCGATGGCGTACGACTCGGCACGCGGCGTCACCGTGCTCTTCGGGGGACGCACAAGCGCTGGTTACAACGCCGAGACTTGGGAATGGGATGGGTCGGTGTGGACTCAGCGGGTGGCCAGCGGCCCCTCGGCGAGAACTGACTCAGCGATGGCCTACGACTCGGCACGCGGCGTCACCGTGCTCTTCGGGGGATACACCGGTTCCGGAGGCTACAACGCTGAGACCTGGGAATGGAACGGGGCGGCGTGGACCCAGCGGGTGGTCAACGGCCCGTCACGTCGTGAATTACACGCGATGGCGTACGACTCGGCCCGCGGCGTCACTGTCGTCTTCGGGGGATATACCAACGACACCGGCTATAGCGCCGAGACCTGGGAATGGAACGGATCTGCGTGGACCCAGCGGGAGGTCAGCGGGCCTTCGCCCAGACTCGGTTCCGCGCTGGTCTACGACGTGGTCCGTGGCGTCAGCATCCTCTTCGGGGGATCTGATTCCGCAGACTACCTCGCTGACACATGGGAATGGAACGGGGCGGCGTGGACCCAACGTGAAGTCAGCAGCCCCTCGGCGAGATTTAGCCACGCGATGGCCTATGACGTGGCCCGCGGCGTTGCCGTCCTCGTCGGGGGAAAGACCGGTGCCTCCTACAGCGCCGAGACCTGGGAATGGAATGGGACGGGGTGGAACCAACGCATGGTTGGTGGTCCCTCGGCGAGACGCGGCCATGAGATGGCCTACGACGCGGCACGCGACGTCACCGTGCTCTTCGGGGGATACACCGGTTCCGGAGGCTACAACGCTGAGACCTGGGTATGGAACGGGACAGCGTGGATCCAGCACGTGGTCAGCGGCCCCTCCGGGAGAGAGAGCCACGCCATGGCCTATGACGCGGCCCGAGGGGTCACCGTTCTCTTCGGGGGATGGAGCGGCGGACACCGAAACGCCCAGACGTGGGAATGGAACGGGACGGCATGGACCCAGCAGATGGTCAGTGGCCCCTCGGCGAGAAGCGGCCACGCGATGGCCTACGACTCGGCCCGAGGGGTTACCGTCCTTTTCGGGGGACTCACCGACACGGGCTACAGCAACGAGACGTGGGAATGGAATGGGACGGAATGGACCCAGCGGTTGGTCAGCGGCCCCTTGGCGAGGTATTTCCACGAGATGGCCTACGACTCGGCCCGCGGTGTCACTGTCCTTTTCGGGGGAAGGATCGGCAACTCCACCAGATACGGCGACACGTGGGAGTGGAATGGAACGGGATGGACCCAGCGTGAAGTCAACGGTCCCACGGAAAGAAGCGGTCATGCGATGGCCTATGACTCGGCCCGCAGCGTCACAGTCCTTTTCGGAGGATACCCCGGCACCGCGCTCAGCGACGAGACATGGGAATGGAACGGTACGGCGTGGCGTCAGCGTATGATCAGCAGCCCCCCGGCGAGAAACAACCACGCGATGGTGTACGACTCTGCCCGCAGAGTCACGGTCCTCTTCGGGGGATACGCCAGCGACTACGATGCCGAGACGTGGGAACTTGGCTACAAAATCTGCCCTGCTGATTTCGACCACAACGGGTTCGTTAACGGCAACGACTACGACGCGTTCGCCGAGTTGTTCGATGTCGCTGACCCCGCCGCGGACTTCAACGGCGATGGGTTCGTGAACGGCAACGATTACGACGAGTTCGCCGTGGCGTTTGATGAGGGGTGTTAAGGGGGCGGGAGCAGCGGGCTCGGCTCAACCAGAAGATGCGGCCGCGCAGTGCCATCGGCACGCCACCCATGAACACCGCTCTGGTGGGCGGTGCCACCGGAAAAGTACAGCGCACTGGCTCTAGCGCGAGCCAGCCTTGGCGGGCCTCTTGGACGGTTTGGCGGCGGGCTGGGACGCCTTGGCGCCCGCTTTTTCGGGGATCATCTTCTCACCCGTGATCGGGTTGTTGAAGTGCGATTCCTGGATCGGAACGACCTCTTCGAGAATGTGCTCCAGCACGCGGGCGGGCGAGCCGGTCGCGTCGACCTCATGCACGATCGCGGGATCGTAGTGGTCGAGCACCGGGTATGTTTCCTTCTCGTACACCTGCCAGCGCTTGCGGATCACCTCTTCCTTGGCGTCGTCGACGCGGTTTTCCTTGAGGGCGCGGCGGCGGAGCCGCTTGATCATCTCCTCCTTGTTCGGGCACACAAGGTGGATGATCGCCAGCACGTTCAGGTGCTTTTCCAGCAACTTGGCCTGGTTGGCGTTGCGCGGGATGCCGTCGAGCACGAGGAGATCGGCGTGGGGCTTGTAGTCGCTGAGCACGGTGCGGGCGTGCATGTTCTGGTGCCACATCTCGATGGTGACGTCGTCGGGAACCAGCAGGCCCTTGCTGGAGTATTCCATGAAGGTCTTGCCGAGCTTGGAGGACATGTCGAGGGTGCGGAAGACCTCGCCGCAGGAGAGGTGATAGAAGCCGGGGATCGCGCCCAGGATCTTGCCCTGGGTGCCCTTGCCCGAGCCGGGAGCGCCGAAGAGAAGGACGGTCTGGTAGCGGTTCGACATGGATCGGTCCTCGCCAAAGCAGGGTCGCCCGCGCCGGAAGGGGGCGGGGAGTGGGCGCGCCCACGCGGGATTTATCGGCCTGACCGGGCGTTGAGGCAACCCGCCCCATGAAAAAACCCCGCCGAGGCGGGGTTTGTGAACTTCCTTACACAACGGGACTTGACCGGGGGGCCGACTCCGAAATCGGATTACTTCTTGCCGGTGCCCTTCTGCTCTTCGAGGGCCTTTTCCATCAGGTTCTTGGGCATGGCGCGGTACTCGAGGAACTCCATGCTGGCGCTGGCTCGCCCCTGGGACATGCCGCGGATCGAGGTGGTGTAGCCGAAGAGCTCGGAGAGCGGGATTTCCGACGTGATGAGCTTCACCACGCCGCGATCGTCGGTGTCGATGATCATGCCGCGGCGCGAGCTGATGTCGCCGGTGATGTTGCCGAGGTACTCGTTGGGGACGGTCACGACGACCTTCATGATCGGCTCGAGAAGGACCGGGCCGGCCTTCTCGGTGGCTTCCATGACGGCCAGGCGACCGGCCTGCTCGAAGGCGACCTGCGAGCTGTCGACCGCGTGCGACGAGCCGTCGACGATCTCGGCCTTGACGTTGATCATCGGGTAGCCGAACTTGACGCCGGTGACGCAGGTCTGGCGGATTCCGTACTCGACCGAGGAGATGTACTCCTTGGGGATCGAGCCGCCCACGACCTTGTTGACGACGGCGATGTTGTCCGTGAAGTCGAGGCCGTCCTCTTTGGCCTGCTCGGCGGTGTAGGGCATGAGGTTGATCGTGCAGTCGCCGTACTGGCCGCGCCCGCCGGTCTGCTTGACGAACTTGCCGCGGACCCACTCGGCCTTCTTGGTGATGGCCTCGCGGTAGGAGACGCGGGGCTTGCCGACCTCGACGTTGATTTTCATGTCACGGACGAGCTTGTTGCGGATGATCTCGAGGTGGAGCTCGCCCATGCCGCTGATGATGGTCTGGGCGGTCTCGTCGTCGTAGGTGTAGCGGAAGCTGGGGTCCTCGCGCCGGATGGTGGCCAGGGCGTCGGAAAGGCGGCGCTTGTCCTCGGTGCTCTTGGGCTCGATGGACATCGAGATGACGGGCTCGGGGAAGTGCATGCGCTCCAGGATGATGGGCTTGTCCTGATCGCAGAGCGTGTCGCCCGTGTAGCTGTCCTTGATGCCGACGACCGCGACGATGTTGCCGGCGGTGACCGCGTCGAGCGGGATGCGGTTCTGGGCGTGCATCTCGAAGATGCGGCTGGCGTTCTCACGCTTGCCGTTGCCGGGGTTGAGGACTCGGTCGCCCTTGTTCAGGGTGCCGGAGTAGACGCGCATGTAGGTGAGGTCGCCGTGGGTGTCGGAGACGACTTTGAACACCAGAGCCGAGAACGGCGCCGCCGCGTCGTGCGGGCGGGTCATCTTCTTTTCCTTGTCGAGCGGATCGGTGCCCTCGACCTCGGGCTTCTCGGTGGGGGCGGGGAGGTAGTCAACGACCGCGTCGAGCAGGGCCTGCACGCCCATGTTGCGCAGCGCGGCGCCGCACAGGACCGGGTAGCACGCCCGGGCGATGGTGCCCTTGCGCAGGGCCGCCTTGACCTCTTCCTCGCTGATGGGCTGCTCGTGCAGGTACTTGTCCATGAGTTGGTCGTCGAGTTCGGCGGCCTTCTCCACCATGTCATGGTGCCACTTCTTGGCAATGTCCATCCATTCTTCGGGGATCGCCTTTTCCTTGGTGATCTCACCCTGGTCGCCCTCGAAGTACAGGGCCTTCATGCGGACCAGGTCGATGATGCCGACGAACTCGTTGCCCACGCCGATCGGGTACTGGATCGGGATGCCGTTGGCGCCCAGGCGGCTCTTGATGGTGGCGAAAGAGAAGTCGAAGTTGGCCCCGAGCTTGTCCATCTTGTTGACGAAGCACAGGCGCGGGACGCGGTAGCGGTCGGCCTGACGCCAGACGGTCTCGGACTGGGCCTCGACGCCTTCCTTGCCGTCGAAGACAGCGACCGCGCCGTCGAGCACACGCAGCGAGCGTTCGACCTCGATGGTGAAGTCGACGTGCCCCGGGGTGTCGATGAGGTTGATCTTGTACTCCTGGCCGTGGCATTCCCACGGGCAGGTGGTGGCGGCCGACTGGATCGTGATGCCGCGCTCCTGTTCTTCCTGGAGGAAGTCCATCGTGGCGGTGCCCTCGTGGACCTCGCCGATCTTGTAGTTCTTTCCGGTGTAGAAGAGGATGCGCTCGGACACCGTGGTCTTGCCCGCGTCGATGTGGGCGCAGATGCCGATGTTGCGGACGTGCTTGAGGTCGGTGACGATCATCGTGTCGGCCATGGCTTTGCTCTTGAACAGTCGGGCGATACTGTCGATCGCCTCGGGCAACCGCGCCCTTTCGCGGGGCGGCGCCCTGGGTGAATCCGTCTCGTAAAAACGCTGGGTTCGTCGAACTCGCCGGCCGGGTTGGATGCCCGGCCCGCGTGGAGTTTCATCGGCGTAATGCCGCTGAGTCGTCAGTCAGGTTCGATGTCCTCTTCCTCGTCCATAGGCATCGGCCCAGACCCTTCCGTCGTCGTGCCGCCGAGAGCGCCGTGACTCGCGGTCGGTGCGACACTTGCGGAACAGCCACCCCAGCGGCCAAGCACCGCCGAAGGTGCAAACAACTCCCGTCCAAAGTGAAGAAAAATAATAGCGCCGGACGCACGACGATCAAGGACCGCCGGCACCCTTGGCAATGCTCTCCAGCCGGGCGCGATCCGAAGGCTCCAGCTGCCGAAGCGGGTCGAGCCGCAGGTTCCGATCCACGTCGAGCACCTTCTGCGCCCACTCGGCGGCCCGAGCCTTCTCGCCGAGCGAATCCAACACCCGAACAAGCTCCAAAGACGAGGTCGTGCCGTGGGGGTCGAGGCGAGCGCCCGTTTCGAACGCGCTGGCGGCGGCAACGAGAGATTCACGCCGCCCGAGCGCCGCGCCAACTTCCCGCCGAACCGTGCCCAGCCAGTTCCAAGAGGAAGTGGTGGGGGCGAGTTCTGTGGCGCGCTCGGCTGCGGAGATCGCAAGGGCGGCCTCGTCGCCGGCCGCGAGCATCTGGGCCTCACTCTCACGCTCGGCCATGCGCTGCATCCAGAGCTTGCTGGCGGCCTGCATGGTTGGCGCATGACGGGCGCGCTCGCCCGCGTTTTTCAGAATGGCCGCGGCACGACCTGCGCGGTCGAACTGAACGATCGCGATCTCCTTCATCACTTCGTCGGGCTTGTCGAGCGTCGCCTTCACGCCGAGCGAGCCCAGCATCGCGGCAAGCTCGCCCGCGTTGCCCTTGCCGGACTGTGCGAAGTCGAGATACGCGGCGCGCACCTCGGCGACGGGCGTGACGAGGTCCGCGGCCTCTCGCAGCTTGGATTCCCATGACCACATGCGCATCGCGCCGAATGCGGACGCGATCGCCAGGGCCAAAGCCACCAGCGCGCCGAGACGCGAGCCCATTCCCCCGCCGCTCGTCATTGCCGGGTCTGGCGTGACGGACGCCGGACCTGAGCCAGTCGGCGAGTGAAGGTCCGAGCTTGCTCCCGCGCGATACGACACCACGTTCCCCGCGCACAGCCCACACACCATGAGCATCCACGCGCCCGAGCCGAGCCACACGGGTGTGACCTCGATCTGGGCGTGGGCCGCGAGCGCGAGGGCGGCCGCGGCGAGCCCGACGGGAACGGAGTTCAGGCGATCGATGAGCGACGCGACGCTGACGCCGACGCCGAGCGAGAGCACGGCCGCGACGAGCCGCGCGATGGACGCCTCCGGCGTGCTCGCCTGCACTTCGAGGAACGCGGAGAGCGCCGTGGGAGCGAGGATGATGACGATGAACGCGCGGACGAGATTGGGCGTGGTCCACACGCCGGGCGATGGCGAGCCGGGGGCGGCGTAGGGAATGGAAAGCGTTTCGCGCGAAAGAAGCGAGCGTCCGGTCGCGGCGATCCACCCGAGCCACGCGATCGACCATGCGGCTCCGGCGAGCCCGAGCGTGCTGAGCCAGTCGAAGAGAATGCTGTGAGGCGAGGTGACTTCCTCGGGGCTGAGCGCGGGCTTGGCCAGGAGATACGCGTCCTTGAAATCAGCCGGGCCGACGCCCAGGAACGGGTGCTCGCCGATGACTCGGGTTGCACCCTGCATATAGAACCAACGAAAATAGACGGAGAGTTCTGAGAGTTTTTCGCCCATCATGCCGCGGAGGACGACGCCGAAGAGCATCCCCGCGATGACGAGCAGTCCCAGCGTGACGCCGAGTCTGCGCGCGACGTCGGGCTTGTCGGCGAGCCTGTGTCGGGCGATGGCCCCGAAGATGAGCAGCGCGACGCCCACCGCCGCGGCCGCGATGCCTCCCTTGGACATGGAGAGCGCCAGGCCCGCGCCCGCGACGTTGACCCCCACGGCAATAAGAGTTCCCGTCCATTTCGGAAGCTCGGAATGTACCCGGTAGGCCGCGCCCGCGAGGGCGAGCAAGCCGACCAAGCCCCCGGCGCAAACGCTCGCGAAGACATTGGAGAGTCCGAACCAGCCCGTCGCCTCGTTCTGATAGAGGCGGCGCTCGAACGCACGGGCCATCACGGAGCCCTCGCTCCAGCCCTGGGATTCAAGGAATTGGGCGCGGTGCTGCTTGTACGCACGCACCGTCTCTGGATGCTCGACGAAAAACTGGAGCGCACCTTTGCACGCGAGTATGACGACCAGCGCGAGCAGCGCGCCCCACGCCAGCGAGCGGCAGGCTCGATCGCGCGCGATCGCAAGGCCCGCGACGCCGGTCGAGAACGCGGCACACCACGACACGCCGACGCGCAGGTTGTCGAGCGAGCCCTGCTCGATGACAAAGGCGTGTGCGAGCGCGCCGGTTGAGCCCGCGGCAAGCAAGAGCGCCGTCCAGATCGACAGGCCGCGCGAGCGCCAAAGAACGATCGCCGCTGCGATGAGCGAGATCGTGTCGAGGATCAACTGGCCCGTCGGCGCCAGAGAGGTCTGCGGCGTGGCGAGCAGCGTGGGATCGCCCGACCAGATCGGGAAGGGGTCGAGCGAGACCATGCATCGAGCCAGCACGGTGATGAGCAGCAGGCCGGTCGCGCCGAGCCTGGCTTTGTCGATGGACGCTTCCGCGCTCGGTGTCGCGGGGATGGCGGAGCTCGCGTCAGTCATGGCGATGTTCCTCACCGGTCCGGTCGGGCTCGCGCGGGGGCGGGGCGCTCAGGCTGCGCCAGCCGGTGGCGTGCTCGAAGGCGGCAAGCACGACCAGGGCCATGACGACCTGGATGCCGACCAGGGCGGCCTTCCACGCCTCGAGCGAGCCGAGGAAGATGCCCGCGATTCCGGTGCACGCGGTGAGCCCCCAGATGACAAGCACGGCGGACTGCTTGGACATGCCGCGCCCGACGAAACGATGTGAGACGTGCTGCAGGTCTCCGACCATCGGGCTCTTGCCCTGCGAGAGGCGCAGGATGGTGACCGTGGTGAAGTCATAGAGCGGAACGGCAAGGACGACGACGGGCATGAGCACGCCGTACCAGGCGTTGGTGCCCGCGGGGCCTTCGCCGATGTAGGTGGTGCGGACGGTGAGGAAGGCAAGGAGAAAGCCGATCACGAGCGAGCCGCCATCGCCCATGAAGATCTTGGCGGGCGGGAAGTTGAAGACCAGGAAGCCCGCGAGCGAGCCGACCAGGAGCGCGAGGCACGCGGCGACGAACCACTGACCTTGCACGAGCGCGCCTGCGAGGAAGCACGCGGCGGCGATGAGCGCGACGCCGCCCGCCAGGCCGTCCATGTTGTCGAGGAAGTTGAGGGCGTTGGTGACGACGACGATCCAGAGGACGGTGACGAGGATGGAGAGCCACGGGCCGCCGACGCGAGAGTCGAGGAAGGTGAGAAGGCGCGTGTCGCTGAACCAGACGGTTGCGGCGGCGACGCCGAGCATAATGACAAGTTTCAGTCTCGGCCCGAGCGCACGCCGGTCGTCGAAGAGCCCGACGAGGTGAAGGAGCGCGAGGCAGGCGGCGAGTGTGAGAGCGGCGGGGCGCTTGGTCGCCAGGCCCGGCAGGTGGGCACGGACGGGCTCGAGCCAGCCGGTGAAGGTGTCGACGGGGACAAGGCCCACGACGGCGATTGCGCCCAGGAGCGGGATCATGATCGCGCCGAAGATGGCAACGCCGCCTGTATTAGGGATGCGCCGGGGAGGGAGCTTTACCTGTCCGGCGACGCCGGCGGAATCGAGTGCGCCGAGCTTTCGTCCAACGACCACGGCGAGCCACGTCGCGGGGAGCGCGATGAGAAATGAGGCCGCGATGAGGGAAAGGACAACCAGAACCATCGGTTGGTCAGGGTATCCGAATTCGGCGCGGCCGGGCGCTGGGCGGCGAAATCCGTCAGGCATCGCGAGAACCGCGTCGCGCGTGGAGTCCGCCGGCGAGTGACCATGGGAGCGTGATGATGACCAGCACGAGCGCGGCGAGCGGCATGATCAACAGCAGGCGGCGCGGCCAGGATCCAAGCGCGTCGAGGATGGTGGTTGTATTCGGCTGGCTGGGGCCGGTGTACGCGTAGTTGGTTCCGAGCCACCAATTGAACGGCACCATGAGCACGATCGCGTACAGAAATGTCTGCCACGCCGCGTAGAAGCAGTCGCGCCACATGGGGCGGTAGCGGAGAACGACCAGGTCGTAGGCCGCGCAGCCGACGATCTGCATGTGGTTGATCCAGTAGAGCCAGAACTTGATGTGCCCGAATCCCTGCGTGACGATGGGAGTGAAGAAAGCCTGCGTGCACAGCCCGAAGCCCCAGTAGTAGCAGAGCGTGCGGAGCCAGTGCTTCTGCGTGACGAGCGCGGCGCCGCCGACCCAGCCCGCGAGGTCGCAGATGTGGAGCGGTAGGCTCTCGCTGAGCACGAAGCGCGAAGGGCGGATGTAGTAGATGAGCATCAGCGCCTGCGCGATGAGCGTGGACCAGCCCACCCAGGCGCGGAGCTTCGATTCGCGCGAAGAGGCGCACGACGCTGCCGCGGATGGATAGGCGTTCGTCGGCTCGTCGTGGTGATGGGCGAGCGGGTCGTGGGTCTTGGTGCGCCATCGGACGCCGAGGAAGATGGGCGTGGCCATGCACACGCCCCCAACGACGAGGACGCAGAGGTGAAAGAGGCCAAAGGGCGTGAAGGCCTCGCGCCACGAAGGGGCGGCGGCCTGCGCCAGGTTCACGCCCGCTCTCCTGCGCCGGAGGTCTCATGACGCAACTGCCCGCACGCGGCCTTGATGTCACGTCCGCGGCTGGCGCGGATGTGGACGTTGATGCCGCGGGCGCGGAGGAGCTCTTGAAACTCGCGCACGAAATCGTCGAGCGGGCGCTTGAAGGGCAGCCCCTCGACCTCGTTGTAGCGGATGAGGTTGATGTTGGCGCGCAGCGACTTGGCGAGTGCGGCCAGCTCGGCGGCGTGCTCGGGGCGGTCGTTCACGCCCC
The DNA here is from genome assembly GCA_013360695.1 of Phycisphaerales bacterium. Classification (GTDB taxonomy): domain Bacteria; phylum Planctomycetota; class Phycisphaerae; order Phycisphaerales; family UBA1924; genus JABWBC01. Next base: position 13,181 of record JABWBC010000030.1, on the reverse strand, counting down.
GGAGAAGCGTGTATTCCAGCGTGATCTCACGCCCCGTCTTCTCGAACCACTTCTGGCACGAGGCCAGGAGGTCGGCGATGGTGGTGTAGTTGGCCCAGGGGATGAGGTCGCGCCGGATGAGGTCGTTGGGCGCGTGGAGCGAGAGCGCGAGCGTGACGGGCAGGTCGAACTCGCTGGCCAGGCGCTCGATCGCCTGCGGAAGGCCGACGGTCGAGATCGTGATCTTGCGAGCCGAGATGTTGAAGCCCCAGGGCGAGTTCATGATGCGGATGGCGCGGGTGACCGCGGCGAAATTAGCGAGCGGCTCGCCCATACCCATGAACACGACGTTGGAGATGCGCGGCGGTTTCCGAGCGGGAGCACTCGGCGTCGTGGCGACGCCCGCGGGACTTGCGGTGGCCTCCTCGTCGCGCATGAGCTTCTGAAGGAGCCAGACCTGCTCGACGATCCGACCGGCGGAGAGATTGCCGTCGAGCCCGCCAAGGCCTGAGGCGCAGAAACGACAGCCCACCGGGCAGCCGATCTGCGAGCTGATGCACGCGGTGCGCCGGTCATCGGCGGGGATCATGACGCACTCGGTCTGGCGCGAGGGGTCGCCCGCGGCAGCGCCGAGCACGCTAAGCGATGCCTTCGCCTCTTGTCCCCCTGCATCGCTTTCCCGCTGTTTCGTTGTGTCGCTCTTCTCGCTGTCGTTCCACTCGATGAGCAGTTTCTCCACGCCGTCGGTCGCGGATTGGCGGCGGACAATCGCCCCGGAAATGAAGGTCATGTGCGCGGCGAGCGTCTCGCGGTCGAGCTTGGAGAGGTTGCTCATCGCGCCCGGATCGGCGACGCCCTTTTCGTACACCCACTCCATGATCTGCGCGGCGCGGAACTTCTGCATGCCCCGTTCGACGCACCAGGCCTGCAGCTCTTCCAGCGTCATGTCGAAAATGTGGGGTGAAGGGTGTTTCATGCCCGTGCTTTCCCGGCGCTGACGGTAAGGGCCGTCGAGCCGTAGGTGTCGGCGGAAATGGGAGTCTTGATGACGCGGATGCGTCGGGATTCCGGGTCGATGCCCCTCTGGGTCATCATGCGTTTGAGGGTCGCGGGCAGATTGAACTCCACGTCCTCGTCGACGATATCCCACTGCTCGAGCGTGGCGCCGAAGCGGTCGACGAAGCGCCGGCAGATGGCGGCGACGAGGTCCTCGGGCGCGCTGGCGCCCGCGGTGAGCATCACGCTGATCGAGCCGCCCTTGCCCTTCCAGGGCAGGGGATCGGGGAGCTCGGTCACGTCGTCCACGAGGATCGCCGGTGTGCCGACGTTCTGCGCGATCTCGGTGAGACGCACGGAGTTGCTCGAGTTCTTGCTGCCTACGACGACGACGGCATCGCACTGGGGCGCGATGGCGCGCACCGCGTGCTGGCGGTTGGTGGTCGCGTAGCAGATGTCCTCGCTGGGCGGGCTTTTGATCTTCGGGAAGGCACGCTTGAGCGCGTCGATGATGACGCCCGCGTCGTCGGTCGAGAGCGTGGTCTGTGTGAGATAGACGAGCTTTGCCTCATCGACGATCTGCAACTTCGCGATGTCGCCCGGGCTCTCGACGACCTGCGTTGCGTCGGGGGCCTCGCCGCTGGTGCCGACGATTTCCTGGTGGTTGCGGTGGCCCACGAGCAGGATTTGGTATCCCTGGCGTGCGTAGCGGACCGCTTCGGAATGGACCTTGGTGACCAGCGGGCAGGTGGCGTCGATCGCGGTGAGATTGCGTCGGCGCGCATGCTCGCGGACCTGGGGCGACACGCCGTGGGCACTGAAGACGACGATCTTGCCCTCGGGCACTTGGTCGAGCTCGTCGACAAAGACGGCGCCGCGCCCGGCGAGGCGCGCGACGACGTGCTTGTTGTGGACGATCTCGTGAAAGACATAAATGGGGCGCTCGTCGATCACGTCGAGGACCTGGTCGACCACGTCGATCGCCATGCGCACGCCGGCGCAGAATCCCCGCGGATTGGCGAGGATGACCCGGACGCGCGGAGTGGCGGATTGGGCGGTGCTGACGGCGACTTGCTCCACGGGCGATCGTAGGGGAGGCACGCGGCGTGCCGGGACGATACCCTTGAGCACCGCGGCCGACGCTCGGCGTCGAACCCGAGATTCCGCACGCTCGCCGCTCGAAATCGGAGGCACTGCCATGGCGTCAAGCTCCTCGCGAAATCGTCGATCGGTTTTCCGCTCCGGCAAGGTCGGCGCGGGCGTGGTCGTCCTGATCGTGCTGGTGTGTCTGGGTGTGGTGGGGGGCTCGACCTGGCTGGCCAAGCGCAGCCAGCAACTCGCCGAGGACGCGGTGGTGCAGGCACGCGAGGCCGCGGCCAAGGCGCAGGCCGACGCCGAATCCAAGGCGCGCGAATCGCTCAAGTTGGCGGATCAGGCCCAGCCGCCATCCGACCCGGTGCCGACAACACTCGACCAGGCCAAGGCGCCCCAGCCGTCCGCCGGCGCGATCGATACCGCGGCGATCCGTTTCGGAACTCGGACCACTCCGCGGAAGAGCGATGTGGTGAGGATCGCCACCTACAACGTCGCCAATCTCTTCGATGACAATGACGACCCCACCCTCCAGGATCGCTACGAGGATATGAACACGACCAAACCGAAGGAGGAGTTGGAGGGCATCGTCGACGCGATCCGCGCGATCGACGCTGACGTGCTGGTGCTGGAAGAGATTGAATCCGTGGCCGTGCTCGGCTGGTTTCGGGATACCTACTTGAGTGGGATGGGCTACACCGAGGCGATCTCGATCGACGCCGGCGATCCGCGTGGGATCGAGCAGGGAGTCCTCAGCCGCTTTCCGCTGGCCGAACCGATGGTCTGGCCTCGCATGGCATTGCAGGGCAAACACCCTGCCGGGGCGGACGCGCCCGAGGGAGAGCCGATCACGTTTCATCGCTCCCCGTTCCGCGTGGACGTCATCGTTCCCGCGGGTGCGCGGGGCAATCCGCGCGATTACGATTTCACCATCTTTGCGATCCACGCCAAGTCGGGGCGGAACAGCGGGTATTGGCGCGAGGCGGAGGCGATCGGTACAACCAAGCTGATCCACACCGCCATGAGCGACGACCCGGGCCGAAACGTCGTGGTCTTGGGCGACTTCAACGCCGTGCAGACCGACGCGAGCTTCCAGACCTTCATCAGCTCGGGCCTGATCGATCTGTTCGCGGATCGACGCCCCGACGATCCCGCGACCACGACCCATGAATCGGGACGCTCGATCGACCACGTCCTGGTGAACGCGGCGATGATGCCCGAGGTGATCCGAGATTCAAGATTCGTGTTCGGGACGCCCGCTCGGCCGAAGGGTGTTGACTACCGAACCTACCCCGCGCCCAAGGGTTACGCGTCGGATCACTACCCCGTTGTGGTCGACATCCGCCCTCTTGAGGGGGGCGCGACCCCGACAACGCCCCAGAACCAGGGGCGTAAGCCCGTCGACCCTGCCGCCAAGTAGTCCACATCGTCAAGATTCGGTTCACGGACGTGGGCTTTCGACCCCCACCCCCCACATGGCGTGGTACTATCCAGAGGCCACACCGGTGGCTGGCGCTGGTTTGATCTTCAGTTCGGACTCGCGTTTTTGATGGCGTTCGCGTTGGGCTTGAGTTCGCGCCCGCTCGGGTCGCGGTCTAGGCGGCGGTGGAAGAGATCAGAAGGAGGCAGGCATGGACCGGAGGCGGTTCGAGCGGTCGGAGTCCACCAAACGCGGCTTCACACTCATTGAGCTTCTGGTCACGATCGCCATCATCGCGATCCTGATGAGCATCCTCATGCCTTCGTTGAGCGGCGCTCGCCGGGTCGCTCGCGGAGCGGTCTGCTCAAACAATCTGCGTCAGATCGCCCTGGCCATCACCCAATACGCGAACTCAAACGCCGACGCCATCGTCGGCTCACCCGACACCAGCGGCAAGGCCGCGTTCTTTGACGGCAAGTTCAACGGCGTCTCGATTCAGGGCTGGGACTGGTGCGGCCCGCTGGCGGCGGAGCTCGGCATGACCGGTCCGGGAGAGGGACAAACCGACGCGACCGAACAGGATCGCTTCGCCCGCTTTGATTGGTACCGCTCCAAGATCAAGACATACTCCTGTCCCGAGAACAACATCACCGCCGTCGCGTATCCCAACGCCAACGACCAGACCTGGCTTTCCGGTCGAATGATTTCCTACAACATGTCGACCCAGTTCACATCAACCGAGAAGAACCCCAACCAGGGTGGTACCGGGAGCACCAGCGTTCGTCGGAAAATGAAGCGCCCGTACCGGCCCATGCTCAGCCAGGTGGGCACGGCCAACATGAAAGCCATCGTTTTCGAGGGGCACCGCTACGTCGCCGATCCGCCCAGCGTTCCGGACTTCGACAAGGACATCAAGGCCGGATATGGCGGGATGTTCGGCGGGACCGGCCCGTGGTACGACGACAACAAGGAACTCCGGCGAACCCTCGCCCCGGGCGAGGCCCTCGCTGATATCTTCGTTTCCGCCGCTGACCCTCGCTACTTCGCCTTCCGTCACGGCACGCGAAAGCCCGGGTCCACCACCGCGGGCGGAGATACGGCCCTCGGGCATCTGGGCTTCCTGGACACCCATGTCGAGCAGATGAACGACGCCAAGGCCACCAATCCCCACTACTGGTTCCCCACCGGCACGACGCTCAACACCAACGGCACCAAGCTCGATACGTGGGAGTCTACCAAAAAGGACTTCGAAGCGGCTTCAAAGGACCCCAATTACAGCGTGCCATAAGCCCCCGTCGATCCCCGACTCAATCCCACGGAGAATGGTCGATGCCCGAGGCCGGCGAAAGCAAGCTCAAGAAGATACTGTCAATTGTCGGAGCCTCCGCGGCCCTGTTGGTGCTCGCGATTGTCGTCCTCCGCGCCACGCTCCTGGCGCCGCCGGACGCGGGCGATCTGTCGCGCCGACGCACCGTGATCGACACGAAGACCGGTGAGATCATCAGGGACTTCGTGATCCCGGAAGACTCCACCATGCCTTGGACCAACCCGAAGACCGGCGAGAAAACGCTGATCCAGGGCGAGGCGTGCTACTGGACCAAGGACGGCAAGGCCAAGCTCGAGCCGACTTACGTGCTGCTCAACGAGATGACCGGCAAACCCGGACCGACCATCTGCCCGGACTGCGGGCGAACTGTCGTCGCGCACAATCCTCTCCCGCCCGCCGATTTGCTGCGCGAGGCCAAGAAAGCGGCGGAAAACAAGTAAGAACTCCGGGATAACCCGTGGGCCATTCGCCGTGTATCGCCGCACGCGGACCGCCCTATCCGCGCGAACGTAACGGTGTTTCATATCCACTTCGCGTGCGATCCCTTGCGCTCATGCCGCGTATGGTTCGGCCCGATTTTCAGCGCTCGCCGCGCCCACGGAGGATTGCATGTCCAGCGATGCCCAGATGACCAATGGCCAGCCCAACACCCAGCCCGACTCTCAACCCAATTCCCAATTCGATTGGCGCCCCCAGCCGATGGGCCAGGCGCTGGTGAACGAACTCCTCGACGCGTTCCTGAAGAAGTGCCCCGGGGCGACGATGCTCGCCACGCGCATGCAGGCCGACACGGGCACGCGCTTCCGTGACTGGGTCGACACGATCTTCGTGCCCGGCTCGCCCGTGCTCCACCAGCGATTGATCGAGGCGGGATTCACGCAGCGCCCCGTCCCCGGGGCCCGCGAGCACTTCGTTCACTTGGGCGCGATGTTCCCGGCCGTCGTCTTCGAGCCCGGCGAGACCCGCCGCGTCGCGATCAAGGTTGATTTCGTTGCCGACTTCCTGGCGACCTGGAAGCTGGACCATCTCATCGAGGGCGAGCCCTGGTCGCAGTTCCGCCGCGCCAAGGCGTTCGTGGGCGATCATGCCGAACTGTGGGTCTTTGAGCGCCACGGCTATCGCGGTTTCGAGATCGCCAAGCCCGATCCGGCTCGCTCGATCGCCGCCCAGCGCCACCTCGAGAACTTCCGCAAGCGCCGACGCGAATTCGGCGACGATCACGCGGCCGACGCGCGGGGCTATGAGCACGCGGGCACGCTGGCCGACGCCGCGATCCGCGACCTCGGGCGTGATTGGGCGTGCGAGCTGTGGTTCCACGCTGAGCGCGACTACTGGCAGCGCCGCTGCCGCGCGGGACGCGTGCAGAAGGCGCGACAGGACGCGCTCGGGCTGGGTTGGGCGAACCACGATCACCACACATACCGATCGAGCCGCCATTGCTACACGCACCTGATCGCGTTCCTCGAGCGATTCGGGTTCACCTGCCGCGAGAAGTTCTACGCCGGTCACGAAGCGTTCTGGGGCGCGCAGGTGATCGAGCAAGCCACGGCGGGGATCACGATCTTCGCCGACGTGGATATGACGCCCGACGAACTGCTCGGTGATTTCCCGCACAAAGGATTCTTCAGCGAAGTGCCGGGCGGAAAGCTTGGCACGATCGGGCTGTGGTGTTCGCTGCACGGCGAGGCTTTCCTGCAGTCCGGGATGCACCACCTCGAATGCCAGTTCGACTGGTTCGGCCTGACCGAGCAGCTCGAACGCGAGGCGAACGTGAAAATGATGGACCCCTTCACGACGTTCCCGTACCTGCGCCAGGCATTCACGGAGGGCGAGCGCTGGCCTGTGGCGGAGTCGCGGCTGCGGCGCGTGCTATCGATGGGCCAGATCACACCGGCGCAGGCGGAAGAGTTCCGCACCACGGGCGCGATGGGCTCGCACCTTGAGAACCTCGAACGCAACGACGGGTTCAAGGGCTTCAACCAGCAGGGTGTCAGCGACATCATCGCTCGTACCGACCCTCGCAAGCACGCGGCGGTGAGCGGGGCGTAGAGAAAGTCGCCGGGTCACCAGATACTCAGATCGCCAAGGGTCCAAGGCAACATGTGCGCGGCAGATGCACGCGTGGATCACCCGCGCGCGATCGCGCCGGTACGTCCGTGGCACCCTCGCGAATGAAAAGACCCGCCTTGCGGGCGGGCCTTCGTGGAATGACGTCAAAGACCGGCGATCGCTCGCAACTCAGAACCGCGACGGCTTGCCGCTGTCGTCGGCCGGGGCCTCGCCCTCTTCGCCCATCTCGCCCTTCTGGGCGGCCTGCATGACCTTGACCATCTCGCCCGCGGCCTTGAAGACCGCGGTCGGGACAAAGGTGCGGAACTGGATTCCGCCGTTGTCCATCGCGGCGCCCATGCCGACGGGCGGCAGGTCGGCCGGGGGCGTGTAGGTCGCGCCGCCGCCCATCATCGCCATGATGCCGTTGATGGTTTCGATCAGCGTCTTGGTGCCCAGGTACATCTCGACATGGCGATCGGCGGGGAGCTTGGCGCCGACGCTCTTGAGGCCCGCGTCCTCGGACACGCCGTTCTTCTTCTTGGCAGTGTCGAGGGCCATCGTCATGAGCGGCGTGTTGTTGGCGAAGGTCATGACGACGCCGTTGTCGACCGTGCTCATGAAGCCGGCGGGCCCGCCCCCCATGCCGTACAGCATCATCATCGCCTGCTGCATCTGCATCCCGGTGGGCGAGTTGGGATCGACCTGCATCAGCATCGACCAGCGATCAACCTTTACGCCGCCGACGTCGACCGCGCCGGCCTCGTACTTGGACTGAATGGTCGTGCCCGAGAAGGTCTTGCCGTTCATCTCCTCGAACGACTTCTTCATCGTGCCGGTGTACGCGGCGGCGTCGGTGGTGGAGATGTACTGCACCGTGTTGGCGAAGAGCCCGCCGCCCATGATCGACGGAGTCGCGCCGATCATCATCGACGTGCCGTTGATCTTGTCCATCATGGCCATCATCGTGTCCATCATGCCCGGCGTCTGCACCTGCTGCTGCGCCCCCATGGAGACAAACTTCTTGAGCAGCGAACGCACGCCCGCGGAGCTGGTGTCGGCGGCGACGGCGAACAGGAACGGCTGATTCGGCAGGGCCGACATCAGCGCTCCGGGCTTGCCCTTGCCCTGGCAGATGCCCGCCCACTCCGAGCCCTCCTTGAACTGCGAGCCGAAGTCGAGCCAGATACCGCCATCATCGATGCCGACGCCCATGATGCCGACGGTGGCGTCACGCATGTAGCCTTCGACGGCTTCTTTCATGGCCTTGGTTGGGTCCTGTCCCTCGGCCACGCCGCCCCCGGCCATCATGAGCCCCATCTGCATCTGCTGCATGCCCTGATCAAGGCCCGCCTTGATCTGGTCCTGGAGCAGCGGGATGTTGGCGATGATGAGCACGTCGGCGTGATCCGCGAGCTTGTTGCCCTGCGCGCCGAGCGCGGTCTTGTGCGCTCCCAACTGGCCGCCCTTGCCCTCGAACTTCTCGACGGCTTCCTTCTTCTTGCCCATGGCGACGTACCCGCCGCCGATGTCCTTGGCGAAGGCCGGGCCTTCCCAGTCCGTCGCGTCCTTGGGGCCCTTCAGCTCAACGACGCCCTGCGCGCCGTCGCCGCCCATGCCCTTGATGAAGCCCGCGCTGTCCGTGACAGGGATCAGAACGATGGCGTCGGGCTCTTCCTGTTCCACCATGCCGGCGTTGGGGTCCGCGGGCTTGGGCATGGAGGTCATGGCGATCGCGAACGATCCGTCCTTTTTGACGCCCTGGTACGCGAGCGCCGTGCGGATCTCGCCGAGAACCTCGCCGCCTTCGGCGCCGGCGTTGGGCGCGACGAGCTTGATGAGACTGTCGAGGCTTGCGACAAACTTGTCGGCGTTGCGCACCGCGACCACGACCGGGATGTTGGCGGGTGCGCGATCGAGGGCGGGGGGCAAGTCGGCGCGGGCCTGGCCGGCCAAGAGGGCCAGCGCGGCGGCGGAGAGACAGAGCGTCCGGGTGCGAAGGGTGGCGACCGGCATGACGATTCCTTTCCTGTGGTCGAGATTCATGAACAGGTGTTCCGTGCCGTCCGCCGAGCAAACCCTTGCCGGGGACGCCGCCGATGGGTCGGCGTTTGATCGGTTCCCACGAGTGCCGGGAGTATACCCCCGTGCTTTCGCGCTGGTTGCTGATTCGGATCGGCCCTCCCGGCTTTCAGGATTCGTGATGGCTTCCGCAACTTCATTTCATATTCCTCGGTGAAATACGGCGAGGGTCGGCGGCGTTTGACTGTCGGCACGAGAGCACAACGGCATACCCCGGATGGCTGGTTCGCACTTGGTTGAGTGCGGCGGGGTGTGCCGTTGCCACACCCCTCGCACCGGAGCACGCGCCATGACCAAACGGAACTTCCTCTCCCTCCTCATCGCGGCGATCGTCGGCATCTTCATGCTCGCGACACCCGACACCGCCAGCGCCCAACCCGCGCCGGGAAAGATCGTCGGCACCGTCGTCGACGCCGACGGCAAGCCCGTCGCCGACGCGCACGTTGTCCTCAAGCACGGCGAGAAGGTCGTCGCGCACTTGCGCACCAACGCCGAAGGCCACTATGTTTTCAAGGACCTGCGCCCGGGTCGCTACTTGGTCCAGGCGGGCAAGGTCGAAGTCGGCCGAGGGCAGGAGCGGGCGGCGGTTCGCCCGGGTGAAACCGTGCGCGTCAGGATCACCCTGAAGAAGAAGTAACGCTCGCGGGTTCGCGAGGCCACGAACGAGAAGAGAGTGAAGAGACTCGTGGGGAAACCTGTCCGAGGCCTGCTTCTAAGCGCGGGCCTCGGTTTCCTATTTGCGGAGCGAGGACGCGCCGATGGTCACACCAGCCGCTCGCACGCCTCTCGATACTTCTCCACGGTCGCGTTCACGATTGCGTCCGGCAGCTCCGGCCCGGGCGCCTGCTTGTTCCACAGGCCGCGGTCGACGAGGTCCTGGAGGTACTCGCGGAGGTACTGCTTGTCGAAGCTGCGCTGGGCCTTGCCCGGCGCGTAGGTATCGGCGGGCCAGAAGCGCGAGCTGTCGGGCGTGAGGGCCTCGTCGATCACGATGGGATCGCCGCCCGACTCGGGGATGCCGAACTCAAACTTGGTGTCGGCGATGATGATGCCGCGGGAGCGGGCGTGCTCACTGGCGGCGTTGTAGATCGCGATCGACATGTCGCGGAGCTTGTTCATCGCCGGCTCGCCCACCTTGGCGCAGGCGGTGGCGAAATCGATGTTCTCGTCGTGCTTGCCGAGTTCTTCCTTGGTGGCGGGTGTGAAGATGGGTTGTGGGAGGCGGTCGCACTGGCGCAGGCCGGGCGGGAGCGCGATGCCACAGACCTTGCCCGTGGACTTGTACTCGCTCCAGCCGGAGCCCTCGAGATAGCCGCGGACGACGCACTCAATGGGGACGACCCTGCAGTTTCGCCCGATCATGACGCGCCCTTCGAGGTCGATGGCGCGGGTCGAGCCCTTGAAGGCGGAGGTTGGAATGTCGCCGACGGCGTCGCTGAGCAGATGCGTCCGTGCAAGGCCGCGTGATTCGATGAAGCGCAGCCAGAAGAGCGAGAGTCGGGTAAGCAGCCGGCCCTTGCCCGCGACGGGCGTGGGCATGACGACGTCAAAGGCCGAGATGCGGTCGGAGGCGACGATGAGGAGTCGCGAGTCGGGAAGGTCGTAGACATCGCGGACTTTCCCGCGGCGCATGCCGGGAAGGGAGAGGTCGGTGTGGAAGAGGCCGGGGCCGGACGCCAATGAGGAGTTCGATGCGGGAGTCATGGCCCAAGGATAGTCGGGACCTGTCGGGTCCCGGGGGTGGGGGGAGTCCGGAAGATTCCTTGGGGGCAACTTGCGGCCCGGGCCGGGAAGCGGACAATGATGGTCTTCCCGCGCGGTGTCTCGTGCCGCGCACCTGGAGGTCGGCTCGCGGCATGCTCAGCTTCGCGGTTTTTGATTCCGAAGGTCCGTTGCGCGAGTGGCCGGTGCGCTTGGCGTATACCAGCATCGCCGGCGAACTGCCGCTGCAGTCGCCGGTCAGGCTCGACCAGGGAAAGCTGATCTGCGACAAGGCGTCGACCGATGCGGCGGCGCTGACGGTGCAGTACCCGGTCGATTCCCCCACGCTGCGGAAACTCGCGGGCGAGCAGGCGATCCCCAAGGGTGGCGACGGCACGCAGGGGTTGCTCACGCTCCGCACGACGCTGCTGCCCGAGCGCGACACGCCGTATCTGTTGTCGCTGGAGCTGGCGCGCCACCGGATCATGGAGTTCCTGAACCGCCTCGAAGAGTGGGGGATGTTCGATCTGCCCGCGGACGACGAGGTGCTGCAGGAGTTCGAGCTGGCGAGACAGACCTTCACGCAGGCGATCGTGGCGCAGCGCGGCTCAAAGGAGGGGGCGGCGATCGACGCGGATCGACTGGCGCGAGCGGCGCTGGCGCAGGCAATCGACGCGGGCGACAAACTGGCGATGCGCCACGCGGATCGGGCGCTCGAGTTGCGGCTTTCGGGCAAGGCCTACGCGAAGGCGTCTCAGCAATACACGTCGATCGTGGGCGAGGCGCCCACACCAGGGCACGCGGTGGTTGTCCCGGGAACGGACTACGCGGTGCTCCCCGGCGCGCCGATGGTGGGCTGTGCCGTCGGGCCCGACCAGTGCAACGAGGGCTTGCAGAAGGTGGCGGCGGGCGCGTGCGATTTCATCCGCTGCCCGATGCGCTGGGTCGATCTCGAGCCCGGCGAGGGCAAGTACGACTTTGCCCCCACGGATCGATGGATCGAATGGGCGGTTCGCCACGCGAAAGTGCCCGTGTTCGGCGGTCCCTTGATCGATCTGCGTGCGTCATGCGTGCCCGAGTGGCTGTATATTTGGGAGAACGACTACGAGACGCTGCGCGAACTGGTGTACGACCACGTGCAACAGATTGTCACTCGCTATCGGCGGACGGTGTCGCGCTGGTCGGTCTGCTCGGGTCTCCACGTCAACACGAACTTCAAGCTGAGCTTTGAGCAGATCATGGACCTGACGCGCCTGTGCGTGCTGGTCGTGAAAAAGCTGCACCCGGCGGCGAAGATCGAGGTCGACATCGCGCAGCCCTGGGGCGACTACCACGCCGAGCAGAAGCGCAGCCTTCCTCCTCACATGTATGCCGAGGCGATCGTGCAGGCCGGGCTCGCGGTCGACGCGATCGGACTGCGCCTGCAGATGGGGCACGCGGCCCAGGGACGCACCACACGCGACCTCATGGCGATCTCGTCGCTGCTCGATCGGTATGCGACGCTGCAGAAACCGCTGGTGATCACCGCGGCCGGCGTGCCCAGCGCGCCGACGGCGTCGAGCGGCGAGCCGGCGCGCGACGGCGGGTTCTGGCGCACCCCGTGGAACGAAACGACGCAGGCGGACTGGATCGGAAAGCTCCTGGCGATCTGCGTGTCCAAGCCCTATGTGCAGAGCGTGTGCTGGCAAGACCTGGGCGATGGCTCCCCACGCGCGGAAATGCCCGGCGGCGGCATTGCCACGCAAGCCGGCACGCCCAAGCCCTCGGCGCTCCGCATGGCGCAGATCAGGCAGGCGCTCCGTGCGGGCAAGTCGTTCGCCGCGCTCGCCGGAGTGTGATCGGTGCAAAGCGGGGACGCGCAGCTCGATCTCCGTGCCGATTGGGTCATCACGATCGCTTTGTGCCTCGCGTGCGCGGTCATGGTCGGCGTGGTGCTGCTCGATCAACGTGCGCGGGCGCGCGAATCCCCACGCGATTTGCCGCAGGCGTCGCTCATCGATCTCAACTCAGCGTCGGTCGCGGAGATTGAATTGCTCCCGGAGATCGGGCCGGCGCTGGCGGCGAGGATCGTGGAATCACGCGAGAAGGACGGACCATTCCACTCGGCCAAGGACCTCGATCGCGTTCGCGGCATCGGCAAAGGCACCATCGAACGCGTGACGCCGCTGGTGGAGTGTGTCCTTCCGAAGGACTCGCCGTGACTCTTCGTCGCGGCGTGAAACCGAGGGAGCATCCAAGCCGGTCCCGGCGTGGAACACGCAGCGGCGAGCGACGGGCGTTCTTGAGAGCGACGGTGCGAAGGCCCTAGCATTGCCCAACCGAGTCTCCGGCGACGCCTCGCGTTGGTGCGTGGCGTGCCGGCGTTTGCGCGGAGCGATCGTGCCCGTCGATCCCGTTCAACTTCTGCAAGCGGACCCCACCACGGCGGCGCTGGCCCAGGCGCTCTCGCGCGGGCGTCGCGTCATCGCGGCGGGCGCGTCGGGATCGTCGACCGCGTTCCTGGCGTCAGCGATTGCGGCGATGGCCCGCGCGCCG
>JABWBC010000181.1 GCA_013360695.1 Phycisphaerales bacterium | reverse complement strand
CCTCCGTGATCAGGAACACCGCCAGTATCGCCGAGAATCACGGATCGCGCAACCCGATCATGCGCCGTACGGCGCGCGGAATTTAGTTGAAATCCGTATAAGGCACGGATTCCCTCTCCCTTCGCGCGGACGGCGGAAGCCCGGCGCGATGGACGTCACAAGTCTGCCCAGTCCAACGGGTTGGATCAAGGGCTATTGCGGGTGTGATACGCAAAGTTGTGGGCAATACGCCCAAGGGCGCGGCGGACGGAGCAGGGTCTGCGGCTTATCGGGCGGTGGGACGCCAGCGCTGGGCGATGGGGACGCGCCGGCCCGGGCCGAACGCGACGCTGGTGATCTTGAGGCCGGTGGCGGCCTGGGTGCGCTTGTACTCGGCGAGGTCGATCATGCGGGTGACGCGATCGACGAGAGCGGCGTCGAAGCCGGCCTCACGCACGATGCGGGCGGGGTGCTGGCGCTGCTCGACATAGCGATCGATGATTTCGTCGAGCACGTCGTAGGGCGGGAGCGAGTCCTGGTCGGTCTGGTCGGGGCGGAGTTCGGCCGAGGGAGGCTTGGTGATCGATCGCTCGGGGATCGGCGGGGTGGTGAAGCCGAGCAGTGCGAAGTTGTCATTGATGTAGCGAGAGAGGCGGTAGACGAGCTGCTTGTAGACGTCGGAGAGGACGGCCAGTCCGCCGTTCATGTCGCCGTAGAGGGTGCAATAGCCGACGGCGAGTTCGGATTTGTTGCCGGTGGTGAGTACGAGCGAGCCCGAGCGGTTGGAGAGCGCCATGAGCACCACGCCGCGCAGGCGCGATTGGAGATTCTCCTCGGCGAGGTCGGGGAGCGAGGCGCCGAGCGGGGGCTGGTTGATGGCGCGAAAGGCGTGGTCGAGCGGGGGGCGCATGGCCCCGAATGCGGAGTTGATCTGGACGATTTCGAAGCGCAGGCCGAGGTTGGCGGCGAGTTGGCGCGCGTCCTCGACGGAGTGGTCGGAGGAGAAGGGGCCGGGGAGCCCGACGCCGAGCACGTTGGCGGGCCCGAGGGCGGCGGAGGCGATGCAGGCGGTGAGGGCGGAATCGATGCCGCCCGAGAGACCCAGGAGCACGGACTTGAAGCCGGTTTTTCCGCAGTAATCGGCGACGCCGCGGCGGAGCGCATGAAAGGCGAGTTCTTCGGGAGCGCAGCGAGCGGGATCGGTGACGGTCGCGGCGGGCGGCGAGGGCGATGCGGTTGACGCGGCGCTGGTGTCGAGGTCGACGACGAGAAGCTCGCTCTCGAATCCTCGCGCGGCGGCGATGAGCGAGCCGGCGGGGTCGATGACGCACGAGTGCCCGTCGAAGACGAGGTCGTCGTTGCCGCCGACCTGGTTGACGCTGGCGACGTGGACGCGGTGGCTCGTCGCGTGGCGGCGGAGGATGTCGCGGTGGCGGGCGGACTTTCCGAGCACGAAGGGGCTGGCGGATGGGTTGATGATGATCTGAGCGCCGGCGCGGATGAGATCGGCGACGGGATCGGGCGCGTCGAGGTAGCGGGAGGCAAAGCCGGCGTCCTGGCCGCGCCAGAGGTCCTCGCAGATGGAGAGTCCGACGCGGGTGGTGCGGCCCGTGGGGCCGACGTCGATGACGCAGTGGCGAGCGCCGGGGACGAAATAACGGTCTTCGTCGAAGACGTCGTACGTGGGAAGGAGGCGCTTGTCATAGCGGGCGATGATCGCGCCGGCGCGGAGAACCACGAGCGAGTTGGTGATGCCAGGGCCCGTGTCGCACGCAAGCGGGAGGCCGACGACGACGGTGAGGCTCAGGGGAAGTTCTCGCGCGAGCGATTCGGCGAGGGCCTTGGTCTGAGCGTGGGCTTCGTCGAGAAAGCCCTCGTGCATCAGAAGGTCTTTGGGCGGATAGCCGGTGAGGCAAAGCTCGGGGCAGACGACCAGGTCGGCGTCGGGGCACTTCGTCGCGGCGTCGACGACGAGGGCCGCGTTGCCCTTGATGTCACCGATGGTGGGGTTGATCTGAGCCAGGGCGAGCTTCATCGGTCGATGGTAGGGGTGTGGAGGAGGGCTGATTTGTTGAAGTTTGGGCGGAACGGGGCGCGGCGCCTCCTCGGAGGAGTCGATCGGGGCGGAGATAGGCGAGTCCGAGCGCGGCGCACGCGGTGTTGGTGATGAGCTCCGACGCGCCGACGATGAGTACGGCGGCGGCGAACCAGGAGGTGACTTCGCCCGAAGGGGCCACGAGCGGGAGGAGCCAGGCGGTGCCGCCCTCGCGCGTGCCGAGCATGCCGGCGGGGCTGAAGACGCCGATGAGAAAGAAGGCGAGTGCGGCCAGGAGCGCGCGGTCGGCGGAGAGGGTGTGCCCGATGACGGAGGCGGCGAGCATGAAGCGGGCGGCCTGGAGGGAGAGGTCGATGACGCGCCATGCGAGCGTGGCGGAGAAGGCGTGGGGCGAGGCGAGCATGTCCGCGCCGGCGATCGCGTGGCGCACGGGCGTCTGCGCGAAGGGGCGCGCGGAGAGGCCGAGCGTGAGCATGGAGAGGAGGCGGGTGGCGCGGGCGCGTCCGGCGTCCCCAGCGGCCGAGCGAGCGAGGAGGTGCAGCGCCATGGCGGCGACGAGCACGCCGAGGAGCGAGAGCGTGATCCAGATCACGTCGACGGAGGGATGGAGGAGAGAGACCGCGCTGAGCGGGCCGCAGACGCTGAGCATGACGAGCGCGAGCGCGATGAACCACGCGCCGATGGTGAAGACGGGGACGGCGTCGCGGCGGTTGTGGATGAGCACGCGCGTGATCGCGCCGAGCTTGAAGGGGAGATAGTTGAGCCATGTGCAAAGGGAGTTGACGGCAAGGATGTCGGGCGCTTTCAGACGATGGACGGGGGAGAGGAGCGAGCGGAACGACAGGCCGTTGACGGCGAGTGATGCGAGCGAGAGCGCGAGCAGTCCCGTGAACTGCGCGGGTGAGGCGTCGGCGAGTCGCTCGAGCTTATCGCGGTTCTCAGGGCGGAGTGCTTCGCGCACGCACCACGCGAGCAGTGCGAGGCCGGCGGCGAATCCCGCGAGCTGAAGGATCATGGAGAGCGGGCCGCGACGGTTCGGTAGGAGACTCACGGCGTGGCGCCTTGATCGGACGCGCGCGTGGCGCTTGGGGAGGGTTCAAGGGTGTTGGGCGCGGCGGCGTCGGAGGGCGCGAGCGCGCTGGGAGAGGGGTCGTCCGGCGGGAGTTCGCTGGGCGGCGGCGGAGGCGGCACTCGGAGCTTGTAGAGGGCGCGTCCCTGCTCGGGCCAGGCGTGGATGATCGAGCCCCAGGATACGACGAGCTTGTTGGCGTTTTCGGGCGTGACGCTCGGCTCGGCGAAGCCGCTGCGCACAAGACGATTGAGCTCGCCGAAGTTGATGAGCACATAGTCGATTTTCTGGGCTCGGAGGTAGCGGGCCCAGCCGGTGGCGTCGCTTCCGTAACGATCGATAGCGGCGGTGAGGGGCGAGGCGTCGTAGGTCGTGTTGTAGTCGACATTGCCACCGAGATAGAACGGCGTGGCGTCGCCCAACAGCCAGAGGCGGGCGTCGTGGGGGAGCGTGAGGTTGATGAAGGCCTCGGGCGGGATCTGGTTGAGAACCTCATCGCGCTGGGCCTGGGGCAGGTTGGGGAGCTGCGTGCGGATGGATTCGCCGGTGAATGCTCCGGCGCCGATGACCAGGGCGGTGTTGGGATGGCCGGCGCGTTCTTGCGTGAAGAGATACGCGCTCCAGCCGGCGTGCCCGAGGGCCAGGAACGCGGCGAGGGAGACGACAACGCGCAGGCCGCGGTCTCGCGCCGGACCTCTCGACAGCGAATCGGCGAGCACGACGATCGCGAGGACGGCGATGGGCGCGAGGGGAAGGAGGAAGCGGGACTGGACATGCGTGAAGAAGAGCCACGCGATGAGCTGCGCGGCCAATGAGAGCCCGAGCACGATCGCCCAGCGCTTCGCCCGGGCCGGAGCGCCGCGGAGAGTTGCGAGCAGTGTCCCGAGCGCGACGATGGCGATGGGGAAGAGCAGGGCCCACTGCGGATGGAGCAGGCCGCGATGTCGAGCGCCGGCGGGGTCGGAAGAGTCGGGGAGGATCGTGAGCGCGAGGCGCTCCCCGAGCGAGCCGTAGAACTGGTGCGAGCGGGCGAAGCGATCGAGCTGTTCCTGGGTCCAGTGGGCGCTGGTGAAGGCCGCCCTGTGGCCCGAGGTGAAGGACAAGCTGCACCAGAGCGGCATGAGCCTCTCGGGTGGTCAGCAGCAGCGTCTGTGCATCGCTCGCGGCATCGCGGTCAAGCCCGAGGTGCTGCTGCTCGACGAGCCGACCTCGGCCCTCGACCCGATCTCCACGTCGCGCATCGAAGAGCTGGTGATCGAGCTGAAGAACGACTTCACCATCGTCATCGTGACCCACAACATGCAGCAGGCGGCCCGGATCTCCGACTACACCGCCTACATGTACCTGGGCGAGCTGATCGAGTACGGCGTGACCGACGAGCTCTTCCTGCGTCCGAAGAAGAAGGAAACCGAGGACTACATCACCGGCCGTTTCGGCTGATGGCCGCGCCGCCCCGGAGGCCGAAAGGTTCTCTGGGGCGGGCGAAGCGGATCGGACTTCGATGTACTGAAGGACACCTGCCTGTTGCCGGGCGGGTGTCCTTTTTCATGGCACTGTTCGCGTTAAGTATGGAAAGGGTTTTCGCCCTCGGCAGGTAAGGCTCTCCATGCCTGGCAGGGTGGCCGTGTATTGACCCACCAAATCCTGCACAGGTCACGCTGCTAAAGCGAATGCCTCAGCCGGCGTTTTCATATCCAGCGCCTGATGGGGCCGCTGGTGGTTGTAGAACTGGATCCAGTCGCCAATGACACGACTGGCGTGCTGCAGGGTTTCAAAGCGGTGGCGGTGGATGCATTGCTCCTTCAACGTCCGGATCACCCGCTCCACCATCCCATTCTGCTGCGGGGTGTAGGGCGTGATGAACTCCTGCTTCAGGCCATAGCTTTTGACCAGCGCCGTGTAACTGGGGCTGGTGAACACCAGGCCGTTGTCCGAGCGCAGCAGGAAGGGCTCCTTCACACGCCCCAGCGTACCGAAGCGCGCGATCAGGGCCTGCTCCAGCGCACTTTCAGCGGTGCGGGACTTGCCGCTCCGAGAGACATGCCAGCCCAGCAACTCCCGGCTGAAGCAGTCAATCACCAGCGCCAGCGTGGTCCAGCCGTCTCGTCCCGCCCAGACACGGCACAGATCTGTCGCCCAGCGTTCGTTGGGCTGGGATGCCCTTGAGCGCCGCGCCTCAATCCTCGGCCGGAAGCCGACCGGGCGCTTCCGGACCTGCCAGCCACGGATCTGGAACACCCGCTGCACCGTGTTCTTGTTGAAACCGAGCAGGTGCGCCACCGTCCGGTAGCCAAAGGACGGGTTGTCCTCGATCAGCGCCTTGATCGGTTCGGCAAAGCGGGGCTGCACCTTCGGCGGGGCCTTCACCGACTGGTAGTAAAACGTCCGACGGGGCACTTCAAACCACCGGCACAGCTGACTGATCGAGACGACGACACCTTCTTCCTTGAGTCCCTGGCGGATCGTCTCGATCACTTCTCGTCCTCGCCCAGCAGGGACTGCAATTTTTTTCGGGCACGCAGCTCCAGCATCGCTTCCCCGTAGGCCTCCTGCAGTTGCTTGATCTGCTTCTCGTACTGCTCACGGATGTCCAGCGGGTTGGCACGCAGCGCGTTCTCCATGCCCCGCTTCGCCTCATCGATCCAGGTCTCGATCTCTGACGGGGGCAGATCATAAGAACGGCTGGCCTCTGCCACCGTCGTCTTCCCCTGCAGAATTTCCATCACCAACGCGCTCTTGCGCTTGGCTGTCCAGCGTTTGATTTCGTCTTCCATGGCCGTGCTCATGTGTCATTCCTTTCAAGGTTAACACCTGAGCAGGATTTCACTGGGTCAATACAGGCTGGCGTGACGTGATCTGGCATGGTCAATCAGATGGCGGCCAGGGGCGAGACATCTTCGGAATCGAGGAGCTCGATGATCGTCCTGCGCGCAAGATGATTATCCAGTGCGCGAACCGCGACACGCTCACTCTGGCGAAGGCTCGCGCCGATATGGAGAAGGCCGTCGCGGTTGCTGGCGGCAAGCCGGATGCCTTCAAGTTCGTCTGCCGCGGCGCTGTCTCCGACACCAGCAGAACACGGATCGGCGACGCCGCTGCGGCACTCGGCGTTGCACACGTAGCGATCTGGTCGAGCGTTGAGTTCGAGGAGAAGCCAAGGCGCTGCGTACGCTGGAACGCCCCCGCGCCAAGGTTTCAGCTGCGACGATGCCGGGAACGACGACGAAGGCGAAGACGGAGACAGCGAGGGGCAGCCCAAGACCGCCGCCATGTCCGACCGGCTGGCGCAACGGCTGACCGCCCACCGCACCACACCGCAAATCGAAGTGGCACGACATCCGCAAGTGGCGCTGGCTGCGCTGGTGCATGGCATGCCATGGCCACAGACTGGCCGGAATCGCCCGCCGCCGTCGCGCTGCTGGCGAAGTCGCAAGACGAACTGGTGCGGCTGTTGGCGGTATGCGTGGCCGTCACGGTGGACCTGGTGACACCCCGCGCCACGCGGCAGCAACCCGGCGAGGAACTGACGCAGGCCGTGTCGATGGCGTTCAAGAAGGCGCTGATTGAGCGCGCCCTGGGTGCCGAGCTATCGCAGCGCCTGGACTGCCGACCCGGTCCGGCCAAGCCAGAGGATGTCAGCAACCACCCCAATGGCGGCACGGCCAAGACGGTGCTGACCGAGGACGGCCCAGTGCGCATCGAGGTGCCGCGCGACCACGAAGGCTCCTTTGAGCTGCTGCTGATCCCCAAGCCGCGCAACGACGGGCGCGGGGGCGCCTGAGCATGCGATCGAGATACAAAATTCCACACGCGCAAACAGTTGTGCCATGAGGAATATTAGGCACCTTTAGCGCCACCGACTTCTTATCCTCTGCGCTTTCCGTGCCCGCCCGGGCCCAATGCGCAAGAAAGGAAGTTCCATGAAGAAGCTCTCCCTGCTGGCGGTCTCCGCCCTGCTGGCCTGCGGCCAGGCCGTCGCCGACGACATCAAGGCAGACGGCCAGTGGCGTGGCGTGGGTGGCGCAGCCGCTTCGTTCTCGTCCGGCAATGCCCGCAACAGCACTGTGAACATCAACCTGGACGCCGCACGCATCACCGCTGCGGACAAATGGTCGGTCTATGGCCAGGCCCTGTTCGCCCAGTCCAAGGACAGCAACGACAACACCAACACCACGGCCAACCTGTGGCGTGCCGGCACCCGTTACGACTACAACCTGAGCGACAAGGTGTTTGCCTTCGGCGGCCTGGACCTGGAACGTGACCAGCTCAAGCACCTCAATCTGCGCGCCGGCGTGAATGGCGGCCTGGGCTATCACCTGATCAAGACGCCGGAAACCACCT
>JABWBC010000180.1 GCA_013360695.1 Phycisphaerales bacterium | reverse complement strand
CCGCCGTCGAGGTCGATGCGGTACAGCGTGTCGGTGCTCAGGTCGGTGATGTAGAGTTCGCCGGAGGGGCCTGCGGCGACGCCTCGCACGAAGGTGAGCGGGGTGCCGATCGACGTGTTGCTGAGGTCGACGAGCAGCGACACGGTGCCGTTGAGGGAACCGTCGACGTTGACGCGCCAGAGGGTGCTGCCCTTATTGATGTCGCCCGACCCGCCGTCGTAGGCCCCGCCGTTGAGCGACGTGGCGATGTAGTCGCCCGCGCCCGACGGGTCAACGATCATGCGCGCGCCCTGCCGGTAGGCGGGGGGCGGATCGTTCGTGGGAGGCTGTTCGAAGACCTGCGTCACGCTGCCGTTGCCGAGGTCGTACCCGAGGATGCCGTCGAACGCCGGCTGCGTCAGGTCATTCTCGGGCGGGTTGTTGATCGCCAGCAGGTTGTTCGAGGGCGCGTGGTAGCGCAGCCCGATCGGGTTCTGCAGCGGGTCGTTCTGCGCGAAGACGCTGCTCACGGGCGCGCCGCCCAGCAGCCCCTTGATCTTGAAGATCGTCGCCGTGCTCGGGTCCTGCACGGGCAGCGGGCCGTTGGCGACGTAGAACGCCCCCCCAGGACCGCGCTCGATGCCGGCCAGCCGGACGTCCGGGTCCCCGTACGTGATCAGCGGCGTGATCACGTTCGAGTAGATGTTGAGCTTGTACACCGTCTGCGTGTTGTGCTCGGTGATCAGGATGTTCTGACCCGACGCCGCGCCAGTCACGCCGCCCGCGAGCGCAGCCAGAACCGCGATCCGCATCGTCTTCATCGTTGAGTCTCCCTCTTGCCTGTGAAATGCACAAACCTTGGTGCGGAGGCCCCGTCCATCAGGCGCCCCCGTGGTTATCCCATGATATGTCTATCAGGCCGTCACGCGAAGCAGAATCCCCCGATTCCTCCAGAGTCTCCAGACCAAGGTTCGTGTGACTTTTCGACCGGGTTGCACGGATCGACGACGTGGGATCCGATCGAGAGGGTGCAATACCTGCGCGAAGGGCCGTCCCGTGGGTCCAAGCCCGCTTCTTCCGTTCTCAGAGCGACCAGTCTCGCTCGCGTGGGTGACCGGATCACGCCCCTGGCCACAACTTCCGCCATCCGCCTTCGCCGCGGTTCGGGTCACCCGAACGGGGCGGCATCTCGCGTGTCTCGCCGCTCCTACAACTCCCCTTCGTGGACCGACCTCGCTTCGAGACCTCGACGGAGCACTCCACGTCGCTGGCCATCGTCGGCGTCCCGCGCCTCCGCGCCGGCGTCGCCATCGGCGCGCACACCGCCGTTGACTTCTACTCCTTCCTCCCCATCGGCCTCCTCCCGCTCTTCCGGGCGCGCCTCGACGCCACGCCCGCGCAGATCGCCGACGCCACGGCGCGCGTGGAGCAGCGCCGCGCCGACGTGATCCGGGCGCGGACGGCGCTACGCCAGACCAGCGACCGATTCAAGGGGCTCATCAACGACCCAGAGCTCCCGGTCGGGTCGGAGGTGCTGGTGATCGCGTCGGACGAGCCGGTCGACGCGCCGTTCCAGTTCAGCCTGCTCGAGTCGATCCAGAGCGCGGTCGAGAATCGCCCGGAGATCGACCAGGCGATCCTGTCGATCGACGACACCGCGATCCGCAAGGTCGTGGCGGACAACGCGCGCCTGCCCAAGCTCGACCTGCGCTTGCAGAGCAAGTGGACGGCGCTGGACGCGGGCGCCGATTCCGCGGTGGAGAACACCTTCGGCGGTGATTTCGTCAACTACGTCGTGGGCCTGGCGTTTGAGCAGCCGATCGGCAACCGTCGCGCCGAGGCGGATTATCGCCGGCGTTCGCTGGAGCGTCAGCAGGCCGCCCTCTCGTACAAGAACACGGTGCAGCAGGTGATGCTGGAGGTGAAGTCGTCGCTGCAATCGCTGACGACGCAGTACCAGCTCATCGAGCAGACGCGGGCCAGCCGCGTCGCGGCGACCGAGGTGCTGCGCGCGTTCCTGGTGGAGAAGGACACGAAGGCGGCGTACACGGTCGAGCGGCTGGACCTGGAGCTGTCGCACCAGGAGCGGCTGGCGCAGGCGGAGCGCGAGGAAGTGATCGCGCTCACGGACTATCACAACGCGCTGGCGGATTTCTACGCCGCGATCGGGCGGACGCTGGAGCGGAACGGGATCATCTTTGATGTGCCGAGCGCGTCGCAGCGGCGCGCGATCGAATCGATGCGCAAGCCGATTGTTCCCGCGCCGGTTGAGCTGAAGCCGGGCGAGGTCGAGACCACGCCGTATGAAGAGAACCTGATCACGGAGCCGGCACCGGTCGAGGCCGCGCCGCCCACGGGCACGATCGAAGAGCCCTCGGACTCGCTTATTCCGCCTGGCGCGAGCGAGCCGCGTCCGGAGACCGCGCCGGAATCGACGCCGCCTGGCGAACCTCAAGCGCAGCCCGCCACCCAGCCCGCGGAGCCAGCGCCGAAGGGCGTCATTCGGTGAGCGCGGGCCCGGAGGAGATCGCCGCCGCCATCGCGCGCCTGAAGTCCGGCGGGGTTGTGGCGTTTCCGACCGAGACGGTCTATGGCCTGGGCGCCGACGCGTTTGATCCCAAGGCGGTCGCGCGGGTCTTCGAGCTCAAGGGGCGTCCCGCGAACAACCCGCTGATTGTTCATGTTTCCGGGGCGGCGATGGCGCGCGAGGTTGTTTCGGAATGGCCGAGCGCGGCGGACTCGCTGGCCGAGGCGTTCTGGCCCGGCCCGCTCTCGATCGTGCTCCCCAAGAGCGCGCGCGTGCCGTCGATCGTCACCGCGGGTGGGGCGAATGTCGCGGTGCGGTGCCCGGAGCATCCGCTCACGTTGGCGTTGATCGAGACTTTGGGCACGCCCTTGGTCGGCCCCAGCGCGAATCCATCGGGGCGCACCTCGCCAACGTCCGCCGAGCATGTTCGTGCGAGCTTCAGCGATCACGACGTGCTGGTGCTGGACGGCGGGGTGTGCCGGCGCGGGATCGAGTCGACGGTGTTGCGGCTCCTTCCGTCGCCCATGATCCTGAGGCCGGGCGTCATCGGCGCTACGGCCATCGAGCGCGTCATCGGCGCGTCCGTATCGAGATTCGGCGCGGACGAGCGGGCAGCGAGTGAGCCGCTGGTTTCGCCGGGCCTGCTCGAGCAGCACTACGCGCCGCGCACACCGGCGTATCTGGTGGCGGAGCACGAAACGGAGGCGGCGCTGGCGCGCGTGCCCGGGCCGGTGGTGGTTGTGACCGCCACGTCGATTCAGGTCCGCGGGCCGCACGTGGTCGAGCCCATGCCGCCCGACGCGGAGGGGTACGCGGCGGCGCTGTACGCGGCGCTGCGGCGAGCCGACGCGCGGGGCGCGGGGACGATTCTGGTGGTCGCGCCGGACACGGCCAGCGGCGATCCGGCGATCTGGGACGCGATCATGGACCGGCTGTCGCGTGCGGCGAAGCGGTGGAAGGCTTGAAGTGTTTGGATATACGGCGCGCTAACTGAGTGATCGATCGAGTATTTCACAGGTGTGCTGGTCGTTGAAAGAAGGCGAAGCATGTCGGATATCGATGTCGTTCGTAGACGCGCTGAGCGATGGTTGAACGATCCTGTAAAGGAGGATTGGGAAGCACACTACATGCACAACGGCTGCTTGCTGTCGCAGGCAATAAAACTGCACGACAACGACTTGGTTTCTCGGCTCGTTGCCGCAGGATACCCCTTTTCCGAGGGGGTTAGCAGCGAAGAAACGCCCCTCGGAGTCGCTGCGATCGTGAATAACGTCCAGGCGGCCTGGATTCTTCTGGCCGCCGGAGCGTCGCCTGACGGTTGGGAGTTCGAGGACCTGACGCCTCTGCAACAGGCGATTCGGTACGGGCACCTGGACATAGTAACACTACTTTTCGAATATGGGGCGAACCCGAACTGCGCCCGCCGCTATGATTGTCCGCTCAGCGCGTTCTCGACGGATCCAAAGGTGCTCCAGTTCGTTCGACAGTTGCTGTCCCGACAGGTTTGAAATGCGTTTCAATTGTCCACAGGTCTTCGCCACTCGACGCGCGCGGCGCGGGTGCTTCCCTCCGACTATCGAACGATTCGACATGGCGCGGTCGAGAGCCCGCGGGAGGGGTGCCGTCAATTCGCGCGCGTGTACTCGATCCGGCCGATGATCGCCTCGGGCTGCCCGGCGCGGGATTGGTGGATCTCGAAGACCATGTGATCGCGGTCGAGCACGCGCGTGAGGTGGCGGCTCTGGATCACGCCCATGGGGAGCGTGAACTCGCCGCGGAGGTCGAGCACGCTGGGGTTCGCGTCCGCGGGTCCGGTGTGGAGCTGGATCATGGTCGCCATCGTGTCCATCCACACTCCGGTGTATTGCTGGGAGATGTTGTCGAAGGAGAGCGAGCCCCAGCCCTCGAACTCCGAGCCCATCATCGTGCCCTTGTACTTGTGCTCGAGCACGCGTCCGCCGAGCAGGAGCGTATTGACCATGCGTCCCGTCGAATCCATCGGCGGCGCGCCGGGCGCCATCCAGAACCGGGCCTTGGAATCGAAGGCGCCCTCCATGCGCTTCAGGATTTCGTGCTGCGGGCCGGGGCTGGCCAGCTTCATCCACTGTTCGTGGTGGTTCGACATTCGCGGCTCCTTCTGCTCGGTGCTTTCCTCTTGCTAGCGCCTCATGCCCGGTGCCTCGATCGCTTTTTCTCCTCCGCCTCTACAAAGAAACACGCCGCCCTTTCGAGCGGCGTGGTTGAGACTGATCGTGGGTCGTGGGTCACTTGGTGGTGTCGACGTTTTTGGTCGCGCCGCCGCCCGCCGCGCCCGGCGCGGGCTTGGTGCCGCCGGTGCGGCGGTAAGTGACCTCCATGTTCTTGAACTCCTTGCCGTCGATGGGGCTGGGTCCGAACATCTCGAGTCGGTAGGTGTTGGCGTCGAGGATGGTCATGACCTCGCGGGTGTCGACCTGCTTGCCGCTCATGGGGTCGTCCATCTTGCCGGCGAGGGTGCAGACCTTGCCGTCGCTCTTGCCGGTGGTGATCCAGATGCCGGTGCCGAAGTTGTCGATCCAGGTGTGCTGGATGAGCTTGGTGAGGTTGCTGTAGGCCATGGTGGAGCGGCCCTGGAAGGGCATGCCCATGAACTGCCCGCTGTGCTCGCCGATGAGGTAGCGGCCGTCCATGATGAGCTCGAACTTGGAGTTGGTCTTCTCTTCCTGGGGCGGCTGGCCGGGCACCTGCCACATCTTCATGTCGCCGACCCACTCGCCGACGTAGTACTCCATGGCCTTGTGCTCGGCGCTGGGGGTCATGTACTCCATCCACTTCTTCATCATCTCGGCTTCGGCGGCATCGGCGGGCTGGGCCGGCGCCTTGGTGTCGGCTGGGGGCTGCGCGGGCGTGGTCGACACCGGCTTGACGGCCTCCGGGCTTGGCTTGGTCGCGGTGGGCGTCTGAGGCTTCTTGTTGGCGTCCTGCATCGCCATCACACCGCCGCCTAGAACCGCGAGGCCCGCGGCGATCCCGACCACCATCCCGAGTTTGCCCGACATGACGCAGCACATGCTTTGTTCCCCTTGTTCGTGTTTGTGCAACCGGATCAACGAAGGCGACTCATCGCCCGCACCGGCGCGCGCCGGAACGGATCGCCCGCGAGTTCTCGGGCAACCCTAACACAGTTCATACAACGAGTCAAGTGTCGAGGTTGCGGCCGCCGGGGGTTTGCCCTGCTGGCTCCTCTCGGCACCGCCAAATCGTTGCTCGGCGGGCATCGATTGGATTCAGTAAATCGTTTCAGCGTCGGAATTTAGACTGCTTCTTCGGGGCTGATCGAGGCGATTTGGGCGCTCGAGTTGAGCCGCCCTTGGATTCCGACAATTTGCCGGATTTTTTTCCGGGATTCATCGGTTTGGAGGACGGCTTGCCGCCGCGCTTGGGGCGGGCGTTCGATTTGGAGCCGGCGGGCTTGGCGATGTTTTTCCCAGCGCGGGGCGTGGCCGCGGACTTGGGCGCGGCGGACTTTGGAACGGAGGGCTTGGCCGTGCGAGCGGGCTTCCCGCGCGTGTCGGACGGAGTGTTCTTGCGGCGCGGCGTGGATTGATCGGCGCGCCTCGGCGCGGGCTTGGAGCGTGCAGGGCGGGCGGAAGGCCGCCGGCCTGGTTCAATCACGAACGGGTCTTCCTCGATCTCGTCGGGCGCGGCGTCGGACGAGTCCTTCGACGCATCGTGCGTGGCGACGCCGATTTCGAAAGAGGCTTCGCCTTCTGAATCGCCAGGCGCAGTTTGGTCATCTTCCGGCGTCGTGGCGCCGGGCGCGGCGTCCGACTCGTCCTCGCCATCGAAGTAGGCGTCGGCATCGTCGCCAAGGTCCAGGGGTTCAGCGGGCGAAGCGTCTATCCCCGCGCGTGCGGCGGGTGCGTGCGGGAGTTCGGCGCCCTCGCCCTCGAAGGGCAGCTCGATCCCGGGCTCGCTGATCTCGAAGGGGTCCTCGCTTCCGAAGGGGTCGACGACCGGCGTTGCCTTCTGGGCGCGATCGGCCTCGGCCTCCTCGCGGCGCTTGCCGCGGATGACCAGGCGGATGGGCACTTCGGTGAAAGGGAGTTCCTCGCGGAAGCGGTTGAGGAGGAAGCGCTGGTAGTTGGCGGTGAAGAGTTCGGGCTTGTTGACGACCATCACGATGGTGGGCGGGTTGACGCCGGTCTGGGCGACGTAGTAGAGCTTGGCGTGCGCGCCGATCTTGCTGGGCGGGCCGTTGCGCTCGACGATGGCGCCGACCATGCGGTTGAGCTTGCCGGTGGTGACGCGGAGCGAGGCCTGCTGGTGCATCTCGATGGCGAGGTCGATGGTCTCGCGGACATTGCGCCCGGTCTCGCCCGAGATGAAGCTGATGGGCGCGTACCACAGTCCCTTCATCTCGCGCCGCAGATACTGCTCGTAGTCGTCGACGCCGATCTTCTTGCCCTTGGGCCCGACCTTGCCCTCGGCCAGGTCCCACTTGTTGACGACGATGATGGTCGGCTTGAAGGCCTTCTGGGCCAGCATGGCCACCTGCTGGTCGACCTGGCTCACGGGCGTGGTCGCGTCGATGAGCAGGAGCACCACGTCGGCACGGTCCACGGAGAGCTTCAGGCGATCGAAGGCGTACCACTCGACCGGGCCCGCGAAGCTCTTCTTCTTGCGGAGGCCCGCGGTGTCGATCGCGACCAGCACCTTGCCGTCCATCTCGAAGCGCACGTCGACGGCGTCGCGGGTGGTGCCGGCGATCTCGCTGACGATCATGCGCGGCTCGCCCGCCAGCGTGTTCACCAGCGTGCTCTTGCCCGCGTTTCGCTTGCCGATGATGGCGAACTTCATGTCCGCGTGCGGCGCGGGCGTGTTCTCGTCCTGGGTGTGGGGCACGAGGAAGTACAGCGCGTCGAAGAGGTCGCGGCGCATGTAGTTGTTCTTGGCGCTGACCATCAGGGGCTCGTCAAAGCCCAGCGCCGACATCTCCAGCGCGTGCGTC
>JABWBC010000179.1 GCA_013360695.1 Phycisphaerales bacterium | reverse complement strand
ATGCCCGCGCGCTCACCCGATGAACACGCCCGCGATCGCGCCCGTCGTCCAGCACGCCAGCGCCCCGGCCAGCATCGCACGCGGCGCCAGCCTCACCAGGTCCTGGCGACGCTCCGGCGCCATCGCCGAGAGTCCGCCGATCTGAATCCCGATCGACGGGATGTTCGCAAAGCCGCAGAGCGCGTACGTCCCGATCTGGCACGCGCGGCCGCTCATCGTGCCGTCCGCGATGAACTTCGAAAGGTCCAGGTACGCTTTGAACTCGGTCGCGATCACCTGCGTGCCAAGAAGCGAGCCGAACTTCCCGCTCTCTTCCCAGGGCACGCCCATCAGCCACGCCGCCGGCCGGAACACCACGCCCAGCGCGCGCGAGAGGCTCCACCCGTCGCCGATCTGCCGCAGGGGCCAGTCGATCAGCGCGATCAACGCCACGAACGCCACCAGCATCGCCGCCACGTTCAGCGCCAGCTTCAATCCGTCCCCCGCGCCGACCACCGCCGCGTCGATCACGTTCGCGCTGGTCCGCTCGGCCTTGAGCAACGATCCCAGCGATTCATCGCGGGGCGTTTCGCTCTCGGGGAACATCAGCTTGGCCATCACCAGCCCCGCCGGCGCCGACATGACGCTCGCCGTGAGGAGGTGCTTGGCGAAGAGGACGCGTCCCTCGTCGGTCTCGCCGCCGAGAAGGCCCACGTACGCCGCCATCACGCTCCCGGCGATCGTCGCAAACCCGCCGGTCATGATCGCCATGAGCTGTGATTTCGTCATGCCGGCGATGTATGGGCGGACCATGAGCGGCGCTTCGGTCTGGCCCACGAAGATGTTGGCGGCGGCGCTGATCGCCTCCGCGCCGGTGACGCCAAGGGCACGGCGGAGCACCCACGCGACACCCGCGACGACCACCTGCATCACGCGCAGGTGATAGAGCACGCTCATCAGCGCGGCGAAGAAGATGATGACGGGCATGACCTTGACCGCGAAGATGAATCCCCACGAGCCGCCCGCGTCGCCCAGCTTGCCGAAGATGAACTCCGTGCCGGCGTCGGCGAAGGAGATGACGCGCGTGAAGCCGCGAGCGATCGCGTCGATCACGCCGACCAGCCCGCCGCCGGGGAGGAAGTCGCCGAGACACGCCGCGGCGATCGCGAGCTGGAGGAGCAGGCCGGACACGACGAGGCGCCAGCGGATGCGTCGGCGATCGCTGGAGAGCGCCACGCCGACGAGCACGAAGACCGCGATGCCGAGCAGGCCGGAGTATCGATCCATTCGGTGAGCGTATCAGAAGCGGTGGGCAAGGAAGGCATCAAAGCTCGAGGGACGATGAACGAGCAACTTTCTGCGCGCCCCCCGCCCCCCGCCTCACGACTCACGACTCACGACTCACGACTCACGACTCACGACTCACACGGATTCTCTCCGTGACTTCGTGACTTCTTTCTCACCTCGCCGCAAACCTGCGCGGCGCGCCCGCCGATAGGCCCAGCATTCCCGACAAGGGCAGCAGCGCGAGCGACACGATGATCGCCCCGCCGCCCGTGTAGAGCGCCGAGCCCATCCGCTGCATCAACTGCGCCGTCGCGTCCCAGACGATGGGGTCATAGAACCCGCGCAGCGTGTACGCCGCCACCACCACGCTCTGGCACACCACCGACGCCAAGAGCGTCAGAAAAGCGATCGCGAAGGGGTTGCGCCGGAAGATCATGCCGCGGAGCGTCATCACGAAGTGCCCGCCGAGCAGGTACCCCAGCGCATAGGGCCCGATCACGCCCACCGCCTCGCCCTGGTCCTTCAACTCCACCACGTTCAAGAGGTCGGTGATGAGCCCGAGCGTCAGGCACGCCCACCACGCCTGCGCCCGCGGTGCCGACGCCGCCACCAGCACCGCCAGCGGCATCACAAAGCTCGGCGCGATCCCCGTCGGCCCGATCTTGAGCGCATCGCGCAGCCCGAGCTCCAGCCCGAACAGCACCCACGAAACCAGCGTGAAAAGCAGCCAGTTCATGGGCGCCCCCCGGACTTGGCGTCCTCGATCGCCGCCTCACGCGACAACCGCAGAATCACCTCGCTCACACGCTCCAGCCGGAGCGACGGCCGCACCACGATGTTCGTGCGCAGCGGCATCGCCAGGTTCGGCTCGACCCGCTCGATCGTCCCCACCACCAGGTACTGCGCGTTCTTGGGCCAGCGCTCGGTGTCGCTCAGACGCACCGTCGCGCCGATCTTCACCGATTGCTCCCAGCCGGGTTTCTTGTCCGCTGACTCGCCCACGTCGCCCTTCAGCGAGCCATCGCCCGTCGGGCTCAGGCGGCACAGGGCGCCCGGACGTTCATCATCGAACATCACCACGCCGATCAATCCCCCCGCAGCCTTCGACGTGATCGGCTGCACCACGCACTGGCGATTCGAGACCTCGATCACCTTTCCGAGCAGCTGCAATCCCGCGGCGGCGACCACCGCGTTCTTGTCCACGCCCTCCGACGACCCCGCGCGAACCCGCATCACCGCGCTCGCCAGGTCGCTGGACACGCCGACCACGGGCGCGGCCAACTGCGTCACCGGCAGATCGGGGTTCAGCTTCATGCCGCGCTGCAGCTCGGTGATCAGGTCGCGCAGGCGCGAATTCTCATCGCGCTGCTGGAGGAACAGCGTCTGGAACCGATCGCGCTCCTCCGTCAGCTGCCTCTGCACCTCGGGCGCGACGCCCGGCCCGCCCGAACTGGAAAGCCAGCGCGACACGCCCGACAGTGGATGCGAGATGGGGGTCAGCACCGTCTCGAACAGCCCGCCGATCCAGCGCACCCAGCCCGAGTACCGCGCGGGCACGAGCGCGAGAACCAGCATCACGCACACGACCAGCGCGAGCGTCCGTCCGGCGCCGGAATCATGGGACTGCGGGCGGGCCATCGGTTTCCTGTGCCCTCTGTCGCGCAAAGCGACCGGGCGGTCAGACCTCCAGATCGTTCTCGAGCGTGTCCTTCCACTCCTCGATGTGCTCGAGATAGATGCACGTGCCGCGCGCAACGCACGTCAGGGGATCATCCGCGAGCTTGGTCGGCAGGCCGGTCGCCTTCTGCACCACGTTCGGCAACCCACGCAGGAGCGAACCGCCGCCGGCCATCACGATGCCGTTCTCGACCAGGTCCGCCGCCAGTTCGGGCTCGGCGCGCTCCAGCGTCCGCGTCACCGCCTCGATGATCGCGGTCACCGGCTCCTGCAGGGCCTCGCGGATCTCCTCGCTGGTGATGGGCGCCTTGCGCGGGAGACCGCTGATCATGTCGCGCCCGCGCACCTCCATCGAGAGTTCCTTCTCCATGGGCGCCGCCGACCCGATCTCGATCTTGATCCGCTCGGCGGTCTGCTCGCCGATCATCATGTTGTACGTGCGCTTCATGTGGTTCATGATCGCTTCGTCCATGTCGTCGCCGGCGACGCGCACGCTCTCGCACACCGCGATGTCGGCCAGCGACATGATCGCCACCTCGGTCGTCCCGCCGCCGATGTCGACGATCATCGACGCCGTCGCCTCCGCGAAGGGAAGGCCCGCGCCGATCGCCGCCGCCACCGGCTCCTCGACCAGATAGGTCCGGCGCGCCCCGGCGCGTTCGGCGGAATCGAACACCGCCCGCTTTTCGACCGCGGTGATGCCCGACGGGATCGAGATCACCACGCGCGGCCCGAAGATCTTGCTCCGCCCGTTCACCTTGCGGATGAAATAGCTCAGCATCGCCTCGGTGATCTCAAAGTCCGAGATCACGCCGTCCTTCAGCGGACGCACGGCGGTGATCGATCCCGGCGTCTTGCCCAGCATTTCCTTGGCGACCCAGCCCACCGCCTCGCCGTTCTTCAGGACCTGGTTCGTGCCCTTGCGCACCGCCACCACGCTGGGTTCGTTCAGGACGATGCCCTGCCCGCGGACCGACACGAGCGTGTTGCACGTGCCCAGGTCGATCCCCATGTCCACGCTGAAGAGCCCAACGAGACGATCCAGTAGCACGGGCGTCACGACTCCTTGCTCGGCCGGGAGCTGCCGTTCGAACCGGCCCACCGCCCGCGCGGCCATACGCGAGCGCCACACAATATCGCCCCCGGAGCGTTCCCGCCATAAAAGCGCGGGCCCGCCCGACCCCCAGCGGGCCCAAAAACGCCGGACCCCCGGCGATCCGGGGGTCCGGTGAGGTTCCTCTGTGGTCCGGCGTCGATTAGTCGACGCGGGGCGTGGCCGGCGCACTCGCCTCGGGCGAGTCGGGGCGGATCTCGATCACCTGGGGCTGGGCCGGACGCAGCTCGAAGGTCTGCGGCTTGGCGGCGACGCCCTTGGCGTCGATCTCGATCTTGGCGCGGTCCTCGTAGTTGACGCCCGTGCGCGCCCGCGACAGCATCTGCAGCGTCGCCTCCTGCTTGGTCCTGATCTCCGCGAAGCGCGACTGGAGCTGCTCCAGGCTGGCGGCGCGGTAGCGGCTGTGCTGCTCGATCGTCTCCTCGCGGTCCTTCATGACCTCGATGAGGCGCTCGTTGCGGCCGATCGCGTCGATCTGGCGGTCCAGGTCCCAGATCTGCGTCTGGAAGCTGGCGTGCTCGGTTTCGAGCTGCGTGAGCAGCTCGCCCAGGCGGCCTTCCTGCTGGCCGATGTAGCCAAGGTCGCGCTCGATGTCGCCGGCCCGCGAGGCGTAGGCACCGCGGACCTGCTGCATGCGCTGGGCCTTGGCGTAGGCCTCGTCCATGCTGAGCGATTCGTGGCCGAAGACCACGCGCACCACCGGGACGCTGGGGCTGGTCGACACGCCGATCACCTGCGTCGCGTGCGCCTCGGCCTTGGCGAGCAGGGGCTGGAGCTGCGACAGGTCGGCGTCGGCGAGGGCCACCACGCGCCGGCTCACCTCAAGGTCGCGCTCCAGCTGCGACTTCTGCTCGCGGAGTTCGGCCAGATCGCCGCGGACCTCGCCGATGCGCTCCGGGTACTCCTTCTCAAGCGAACGGAGCTGGGCCCGCAGCGCGACCGGGTCCTTGATGTTCGCGTCGATGGTGGTGTTGATCTTCTCACGCGTCTGGTGCAGGATCGCACCCACGCGGTCCGGGCCCGCGATCAGCACCGCGGCCCCTCCCGCCAACGCCGTGATCACCCCGTACCGAACGATGCTCTTGCCCATGCACATGATCGCGTCTCCATACAACGCCCGACGCTCGATCCAGGGTCCCCGCGACATCCACCGATCCGCGGCCCGGAGCGACCCGCCCGGCTTGGCGTATCCGACCCCATTGGTCGGAAGCGGACGCGGCCGATTTCACTTCCGCACAAAATCCGCGATGTTCTGGGATTGTTCGTGCTGACACGCAAACAATTGAAACACGGACGCTCGTCTCCCGAACAACTGGCGAGCCTTCGCTGGTATCACTCCCGAGGGTCACGCGCGCATGCTCACGTCACTGACAACGAACTTCATCGCCAAGCTCAAACGCCGGGACGAAACCGCCTGGTTCGAGCTGTGGGAAACCTTTGGACCCGTGGTGCGCGCGCAGCTCGCCAAGTGGGGACGGGGGCGGATCGGCAGCGAGACCGTCCGCGATCTCTCGCAGGAAACCATGACCGCGCTCTCGGAATCGATCGACCGGTACGACCCCGCGCGCGGCGCCCGCTTTTCCACCTGGCTCCTGGCCATCGCCAAGCACGTGCTCGGCGACGAGATGGACCGGCGCAACGCGCAGAAACGCGGCGGGACCAAGCGCCCCGCCGAGCTCGACGAAACCTGGATGGCGGCCAGCGCGGGCACCGGCGTCGACGACGCCTACGAGGCCGCGGTCTTCCGCGCCAAGGTCGAGGCCGCCATCCGCATGGTGGAAAAAGAGTGCGATTTCATGGACTTTTCGATCTATCGGATGCGTGTGCTGGACGGCACGCCCGGCAAGGAAGTCGCGGCCGCCCTGGGGACCAGCGAGCCCACGGTCTCGCGCCGGCTCACCAAGGTGCGCGACAGGCTCCGCGACCGGCTCGCGGAGGTCATCAGCACGTATTCCTTTACGGAAGAGGAACGCGCTGAGGCGGCGCGAAACGGACTGGTCCTCAAACCCAAAGACGCACCCGTCGGGGCGGATGAAGCGCTCTTCGACGAGGCGATCGCCGAGATCTACCACCAGCAGATGGAGCTGCGCCGCCTCGACCAGGCCACACGCCTCGACCGATAGTCCGAAAGGAACGCGCCATGGCCATCGGCCCAGTTCTCCTCATCATCCTCGGCGTGATCGTCGCGATCCCGCTCGGCGTGTTCCTCATCATCTATCTCTTCGTACCCGCCATGAAGGGCATCGCCTTCCTCTTCAAGCACCTCTGGCGCTTCGTCAGCGGCATGGTCTATGACCTCCTCCGCTTCATCGGCGCCGTCGTCACCAGCATCGTCCTGGTCCCCCTCACCATCGTCAACGTGCTGGTCGGCCGCTGGTCGGCCTCCGCCCACTACGGCAAGGCCATCGGCGGCGAGGTCCGCAACGCCTTCCTTTGCCTCTACCGCGTCGCGATCGGGCATCCCTTCCGCTTCCTGGGCCTGGGCGCGATCACCGAGGGGATCGAGAAGCGCCTGCCGCAAGTCGTCGCCTATGCCCCCACCGCCGACCTGCCGAGCAAGCGAACGGGTCAGTTCGACGGCTACAAGATCGTGGGCTCGCTGGCGTCCGGCGGCTCGGGCGGCAAGCTGTACATCGCCGAGCCCGACGCCATCAAGCAGGCGGTCTTCGCGCGCGCCGGGCGCCCCGACGTCCGCCAGGTCGTCATCAAGTCGTTCAGCCTCCGCGACGGCTCGTCGCTCCCTCAGATCATCCGCGAGAGCCAGTCGCTCGAGGCCGCCAAGCGCCTCGCGCTCGTGCTGGACCATGAGCTGACCAAGGACCGCTTTTTCTACGTCATGGAGTATGTCCCCGGACAGTCCCTCGCCGCGCTCACGACGCAGATGCACGCGGCCTCGGGCGATTCGCACGGCCTGGACACGCCGGCACTGCGCGCGGCGCTCGGCTATACCAGCGATCTTCTGCGCACGCTCGACACGTATCACAAGGGCGGGCTGTGGCACAAGGACGTCAAGCCCGACAACATCATCGTCGACGGCGTGCGGGCCCACCTGGTCGACTTCGGGCTGGTTACGCCGCTGGCCTCCGCGATGACCCTCACGACGCACGGCACCGAGTACTTCCGCGACCCCGAGCTGGTTCGGCTGGCGCTGAAGGGGGTGCGCGTCCACGAGGTCGACGGCACGCGCTTCGACATCTTCGCCGCCGGCGCGGTTCTCTACTCGATGATTGAAAACTCGTTCCCCGCGCACGGCGTGCTGTCGCAGATCTCGCGGCGCTGCCCGGAGGCGCTGCGCTGGATCGTGCGGCGCGCGATGACCGACTATGACAATCGCTACCGCTCCGCGGGCGAGATGCTCGCGGACGTCGATGTGATCCGGCGGGCCGCCGATCCCTTCGCGGTGCGCCCGATCGATCTTCCGAGCATGCGTGCCGGGCTCGAGGAAATCGAAG
>JABWBC010000029.1 GCA_013360695.1 Phycisphaerales bacterium | reverse complement strand
CCGACCAGCCGCCCCGGCGGCATCGCGCCCGAGCCCAGCACCTAAACGGCGGCGAATCGCAGAGACGAAAAAGCCCCTCTCCCCCGGAGAGGGGCTTTTCCGTGCGCGCATCGCTTGAAACGATTCGACACTTTTCTTGAAGTGCCAGAGACCCGCTTCGCGCCGTATGAAACGGCGACGGGCCATTGAGGGAATCCCTTCGCGCAATGCCGACGGCGCCACGCGAATTCGCCGGACTGTCGCTCGATCGCCCGCTGCTGATGGGCATCGTGAACGTGACGCCGGACAGCTTCTCCGACGGCGGCGCCTTTTTCGACGCCGAGCGCGCGATCCGGCACGGCATGAGCCTGATCGCGGCGGGCGCCGACATCCTCGACGTCGGCGGCGAGTCGACGCGGCCCGGGGCCGCGAGGGTGAACGCGGAGGAGCAGATTGCGCGGGTCGTTCCCGTGATCCGGGCGATACGCGCGATGGCCGGTGCCGCCGGCGCAGTTCCGATCAGTGTTGATACGACGCTCTCGAGCGTGGCGCGGGCGGCGCTGGATGCCGGCGCGGACGCGATCAACGACGTATCGGCGGGCGTGGAGGACGAGGGGATTCTCTCTCTGGCTGCGGAGCGCGGTGCGGGGGTGATTCTGATGCATCGGCTGAGGCCGCCGGGGGAGGATTCGTATTCGGATGGGTATCGCGAGCCGCCGCGGTATGGGGATGTGGTGTCGGAGGTGCGCGGGTTTCTGCTCGGGCGGGCGCGGCGGGCGATGGAGTTGGGCGTGGCGCGGGAGGCGATCTCGATCGATCCGGGGCTTGGGTTCGGGAAGTCGGTTGAGGACAACGTGACGCTGGTGCGTCGGGTGGATGAGCTGGTGAAGACGGGGTTTGCGGTGCTGGGCGCGGCGAGCCGCAAGAGCTTTGTGGGGCGGGTGTCGCTGGAGAGGCAGACGCAGCCTTCGGAGCGGTTGGCGGGGTCGCTGGCGTTTGCGGCGGCGATGCACGCGCGAGGAGTCCGGCTGTTCCGCGTGCACGACGTGGCGGAGCATGTGGAAGTGATGAGGGTGATGGATGAGGTGAGCGGGAGTGGGAAGTCGGAAGTGGGGAGTGGTGGAAGAGCTTGAGTCTGCGTGAAATGCGTGAGTCGGGAGGTCGTCGGGGAGAACGGGTTACGAACAGGGGTTGGACGGGTGGGTGGACGGGGCTACCATCGGCCTGAATCCGCTTTGCCGGTGTGGCGAAGCGCCTGACGACGGAGCGTCAAAGGGACCCACTTCATGAGCAGCGCCAACGTTGTGAATCTGACCGACGCCAATTTCGACGCCGAAGTGATCAACTCGGCCCAGCCGGTGCTGGTGGACTTCTACGCGAGCTGGTGCGGGCCTTGCAAGATCCTGTCGCCGGTGGTGGACGCCCTTGCGGACCAGTTTGCGGGCAAAGCGCGGGTGGGAAAGGTTGACACGGACAACGCGAGGGCGGTGAGCGTGAAGCACGGGATTACGGCCCTGCCAACGCTCCTGGTCTTCAAGAACGGGCAGGTGGTGAAGCGCTGGGTCGGTCTGACCCGCAAGGAAGACATCGCCGCCGTGCTTACCGAGGTTTCGGGCAAGTGAATCAAGCGGGACAACCCGGGACCGGTGCGTCTGAAGATCGCGTGCTCCGCTGCGGCGTGGTGGGCGTTGGTCGGATGGGACAGCACCACGCGCGGGTGTACGCGACGGAGAAGGGCTGCACGCTGGTCGGCGTGGTGGACGCCAGTCCGCAGCGTCGAGCGGAAATCGCGGACAAGTTCAATTGCCGCGGGTTCGAGACCGTTGAGCAGCTGATCGAGGCGGGCGTGGACGCTGTGTCCGTCGCGGTGCCCACGACGTTTCACCGCGCGTCGGCGGAGCCGTTGCTGTCGGCGGGCGTGGCCTGCCTGATCGAGAAGCCCTTGGCGGGCGACGTCGCGTCGGCCCGGTCGATCAAGGACGTGGCGGAGCGGACGGGCTCGATCCTGATGGTGGGGCACATCGAGCGATTCAACCCGATCATGCGGGCGATGCAGAAGGCGACGGAGAACAGCCAGCCGGTCGTGCCGCGGTTCATTGAGGTGCATCGGGTGAGCCCGATGACGTTCCGGTCGGTGGACACGAGCGTCGTGATGGACATGATGATCCATGACCTCGACGTGGTGCTGATGCTGATGAACGGGCGCGAGCCGGACGACGTGCAGGCGTCGGGCGTGGCGGTGATCACGGACCACGAGGACATCTGCAACGCGCGGCTGACTTGGAAGATGCCGCACGGGACGTGCGTGGCGAGCGTGTCGGCGAGCCGCCTGGCGCTCAAGACGGAGCGCGTGACGCGGATCACGGGCGAGAACGCGTACATCAAGATCGATTACGGCGCCAAGACGGGCACGATGATCCGGCGGATCGCTAACGAGATCCAGATGCGCGAGATGCGTGAGCAGCTCCGGCGCGGCGTGGACCTCACCAGCCTGAAATGGAGCGAACTGGTCAACATCGAGCCGTTGGTTGTGGACGACGCCGAGCCCATCGTGATGGAGCTGCGGGCGTTCCTGAACGCGATCCGGACGGGGCAGCGGCCGCCGATTGATGCGGATGCGGGGTTCGTCAATGTTCGCGTGGCGCAACGGATCATCGAAGCCGTGCGGATGAATCAGTAGAGCCTGGAATCCAGAGGCGGAGCGGCGGGGAGGTCCGTGGGATGCTGCGCCCCGTAACGCGGCGGGCGTGGCGGCGGTGGGTCCGATCACCAGAATTGAGCGCGGCCGGATGGGCCAATGTGGGCGCACGCGAGGAAGTTGACGATTGGCGTGCTTCCGGGGCCGGATGGGATTACTATTGCGGTTCCGAAGCTTCACCCTCCGGGTCCTCGCGGACCGGCTCGGGCGGGTGGCAAACACACACGGTTCGCATTGTCCAGAAGCACCCCATGCAACCCAACGATCAGAACGCGGCGTCGACGTCCTCCAGCAATCCACTCTCGGCCGAGCTTGAGGCCGAGATCAACGCGGCGATGGAGGATCTCGCGAAGTTCGCGCCGCCTTCGGCGCCTTCAACGCGTCCGGCGCCTTCGGGTCGCCCGGCGGGGATCCGCGGGCCGCGGGTGGTTCAGGCGGGGCGTGAGCATCGCTCGGGCCGCGTGGTTTCGATCGGTCCGAGCGACATTTTTATTGAGTTTGGTCCCAAGGAGCTGGGCGTGGTGTCGCGCATCGGCTGGCCGGAGGATCAGCTGCCGAAGGTGGGCGAGACGGCGGAGGTCGTTGTCGATCGGTTCGAGGCCAGCGAGTCGCTGTTCATCTGCTCGCGCCCGGGCGCGGTGCAGAAGGCGGATTGGGAATTGCTGGAGGCGGGCCAGACGATCGAGGCGCGGGTGACGGGCGTGAACAAGGGCGGGCTGGAGCTCGAGGTCGCGGGCCACCGCGCGTTCATGCCCGCCAGCCAGGTGAGCGTCGATCGCATTCCCGACATGTCGGTGCTCGTGGGCGAGAAGATGACGTGCCAGGTCGTGCGGGTCGACCGCATGGGCAAGGGCAACATCGTGCTGTCGCGCCGCGACCTGCTGGAGCAAGAGCGGAAGGCCAAGGCCGAGAAGCTCAAGGCGACGCTGGTCGAGGGCGCGGTGATGGAGGGCGTGGTCCGCAAGATCATGCCGTTCGGCGCGTTCGTGGACCTGGGCGGGCTCGATGGGCTGGTTCACATTTCCGACATGACGTACGACCGCGCGGGCTTCGGCGAGAAGGCCGTTGCGAAGTACGTGAAGGAAGGCCAGCCGGTCCGCGTGCAGGTGCTGAAGGTTGACATCGAGGGAAACAAGATATCGCTGGGCATGAAGCAGGTCGCGGGCGATCCCTTTGCGACGGCGGCCAACGACATCAAGGAAGGCTCGGACGTGACGGGGCGCGTGGTGCGCATCACGGAGTTCGGCGCGTTTGTCGAGCTTGCGCCGGGCGTGGACGGCATGGTCCACATCTCAGAACTTGACTACAAGCGCGTCGGCAAGGTTGAGGACGTGCTGAAGGTCGATCAGGTGATCAACGCCCGCGTGCTGCGTATCGACGCCGGCTCGCGCCGAATCAGCCTGTCGATCAAGGCCACCAAGCCCGCGCCGGAACCGACGGGCGGCGAGGGCGGCGGTGGATTCGGCGGCGGCGGCCCCGGTGGAGGTCGCGGCAAGAAGCGCGGCGAGCCGGTCGGGCGCAGCGCCGATGAGATCCTGAAGGAAACGCCCGCGTTGCGCCGCATGCGCGAGAAGTTCAAGAAGACGCAGTACAAGGGCGGCCTTGGCTAAGCCATGGGCTGAAGTTTGCAGGGCCGAGCGTCTAGTTCGGCTCTGCCAGGACGCGGAGTGAGGATGAACGGACCGGGCGAGATCTCTCGCCCGGTTTTTCGTTGGTCGGCGGGGCGGGTTCGGCGAGGTGAAGCCGCGTCGATGATGACGCGGCGCACGCGCCGATGTGCCGCGAGACTCGACATATCATCGCGGCATGAAGATCGGCGTCATCATCCCGGCCGCGGGCGCCAGCGCCCGCTATCGCACCGAGGCGCAGCGTTCCAAGCTCGACGAGGACCTGGGCGGCAAGTCGGTGCTGCAGCGATCGGTCGAGCTCTTCACCAAGCTCGATTCGCCCGACTGGACGGTCACGTCGATGGTGGTCGCGGGCCCGGCGTCGGACGACGCGTTCACGGAGTTCAAGCAGCGCCACGCGGACAAGCTGGCGATCCTGGGTGTGACGCTCTGCCGCGGCGGGTTGGTGCATCGCTGGGAGACCGTGAAGAACGCGTTGGCCGCGATATCAAGCGACTGCACGCACATCGCGGTGCACGACGCGGCACGCCCGTGCACGCCCGTGGAATTGATCGAGCGGCTGTTCGACGCAGCGATGAAACACCCCGCGGTCGTTCCCGGCGTTCCCGTGCCGGACACGATCAAGCGAACGATCGAGATCGACGCGCCGGCGACGGGGCGCGATCCCTTGGCGGCGATCCTTGGCGACGACGCGCCGAGCGGGCCGAAGAGGATGCGGCTGGTCGACGCGACGCTGGACCGCGCGGATGTGTACGCGATCCAGACGCCGCAGGTCTTCCGGGCGGATCTGCTGCGTCGCGCGTATGAGCAGAGTGATCTATCGAGCACGGACGATGCGTCGCTGGTGGAGCGGTTGCTTTCGAAAGAGAACCCGCCTGCCAAGGTGGGTTGCTCGCCGGAGAATTGCGTGGTGGTGCTGGAAGCGGACCCGCGAAACATCAAGATCACGCGGCTCGGGGATTTGCGGATGGCCAGGTCGATCTTGGGCGTGAGCGGGCCGCAGGATAAGCCGGCGCACCGCAGGTTCTGATAGGCTGCGCTTTCTGGAGGCGCGGCATGAAACAAGCGAAGAACCGATCGGTGCGGCGCGGGGCGTGGATCATGATGTCGTGGTTCTGCGGCGTGCTCGCGCTGCTGACGAGCGCGATGTGGATTGCTGGTAACCTGACGTCGCCGTCGGTCGGCGCAGGGGGCGTGTGCGCCCTCGTGTCACCGTCGCAGTTGCAGGTCGCGATCGCGAATCAGCCGGTGGAATGGGCCGGGAACCGTTGGTTTTTCCCGAATGCCACGGCGGCGGTGATCATGCCTGGCAACGTCCTGCGGCCGACCATGCCTGAAGCGTCCATGACGGTGGGCACGCAGACGGGCGCAATCGTCATGATCTCCTTGCGCGTCGTAAACGTGCCGCTGTGGCAATTGCTGCTGGTCTTCCTGATCGCGAGCGGCGTTTCGTGGCGAATTGCGGCGCGGATGTTCCCGATCGGACACTGCAGCGCGTGCGGCTATGACCTGCGCGGGCTTGGATCGGGCAAG
This sequence comes from Phycisphaerales bacterium, assembly GCA_013360695.1. GTDB lineage: Bacteria > Planctomycetota > Phycisphaerae > Phycisphaerales > UBA1924 > JABWBC01. The sequence continues at coordinate 26,337 of JABWBC010000029.1, read as the reverse complement.
TGCCCGGAGTGTGGCGAGGGGTTCCTCGCGAAATGGATGGCAAACGCGCGGCGGGTGATCGAGCTGCGCCGAGGGATCATGCCGCGGCGGGGTGCGTCGTTGTCGAGGGCTTGACGTGATCAGTGGTGGCACGGACCTGAAGGCAGGTTCGTGGCGTGCCGGGAGAGCAAGCGCTCGCTGCATGCAAGTTGGGCTTTCCGAGGCGGAAGCAGAGCAAGGCGCATCAGGAGCGAAGCGCGGTCGGTGGCGCATCGGCGCGGATCGTGAAGTTCCCCGCTAGACTGTGCGCATGGCAGAGACCATCTTTTCGAAGATCATCCGCGGCGAAATCCCGTGCCATAAGGTGTATGAGGACGCGCACGTGCTGTCGTTCCTCGACGTGTTTCCGCTTTCGCGCGGGCACACGCTCGTGATTCCCAAGCAGGAAGTCGCGACGGTGGATCAGCTTTCGGACGAGGCGGCGGCCGCGATCGGGCGCGCCCTGCCGCGGATCTGCCGCGCGGTGCTGATGGCGAGCGGCGCGACGGCGTACAACATCCTGCAGAACAACGGCGCGGGGGCGCACCAGGCCGTGTTCCACGTGCATTTCCACATCATCCCAAAGTACGACACCGGCGAGGGGCTGGGGATCGTGTGGAAACCCGGCAAGCTGGACGGTGCGGCGGGCGCGAAGCTGGCGGGGGAGATCGCCAAGGCGATCTGAGAACGCGATCGTTGCAAACTGTTCACCTCGGAGCGCACTGAAAGCTGCGAGCGAGGGAAGCGGATCGCAGAAAGCGTGCGTTCGCGTGCAGATCGCAAGCCCGCTGCGATCACCGTGGATCGCGTGCATTGAAGGCCATGTCAGTTCGCAAGCTGCCCGTCGTGCTGGTCGGTGGGCGCGGCTGGCTTCCAGCCCGGCGTGGTGTGTCCCTCGGGGTGTACCAATCTCCACAGGCGCTCGAGCAGCGGGCGAAGGTTCTGGCGTGCGGCGCCGGAGATGTCGATCGTGTCGCGGCCGGGGACCAGGCCAAGTCCCTCGCACACCAGCGCGATCGCGATCTTCTTTTCCTCGTCGTCGAGGAAGAGATCGGTCTTGTTGAGCACGATCAGCTCGGGCTTTTCCGCGAGGGCCCGCGAGTGCTGCGCGAGTTCCTTGCGAACGACGCGGTAGTTCTCGACCGGGTCCGAGCCGTCGGCGGGCTGGAGGTCGACGAGATGCACGATCACCCGCGTTCGGTCGATGTGGCGGAGGAAGTCGTGCCCGAGGCCGGCGCCCTTGGACGCGCCCTCGATCAGGCCCGGGATGTCGGCGAGCACGAGGCGACGCTCGGGGTCGAGCTCGGTGATGCCAAGCTGCGGGCTGAGGGTGGTGAAGGGATAGTTGGCGATTTTCGGGTTGGCGCGCGTAAGGGCGGCGAGCAGCGTTGACTTGCCGGCGTTGGGCTTGCCGACCAGCCCGACGTCGGCGATGAGCTTGAGTTCGAGTCGGAGCTCGATCTCTTCGCCGGGCTCGCCGGGGTCGGCGTTGCGCGGCGTCTGGTTGGAGGGGCTCTTGAAGTGCTCGTTGCCCCAGCCGCCCTTGCCGCCCTTGGCGATGACGACGCGGTCGCCGGGCTTGAGGTCGTGGATGAGGTCGCCGGACTTGGCGTTGAAGACGAGGGTGCCGGGCGGGAGGCGGATGATGCAGTCGCGGCCGTTCTTGCCGGTGCACTGCTTGGCGCCGCCGGGCTCGCCGTTTTCGGCGTTCCAGAGGGTGAGCCCACGGAAGTCGTAGAGGGTGTGGAGGCCGTCCTCGGCCTGGAGGACGATGTCGCCGCCGTCGCCGCCATCGCCGCCCTTGGGGCCTCCCTTGGGCTCGCCGAGTTCGCGTCGGAAGGCGACGCAGCCGTTTCCGCCGGAACCGGCGCGGACTGTGATGATGGCTTGGTCGACGAACATGGACAGGAAGGGTAGGGGAGGAGCGATGGCCAAGTTGACGGGTTTCCGGATTCCGATTGGACGATCGGCCCGCTTTCGGGAGGCCGCTGCCTTTGGAGCGGCTCTGAGCCTTGGCCCGTGGTGGATGAACCCCGAATGCGGAACGACCGCCGGAGAGCCGGTGGTTCTCATCGGCTCGTGGCCGACAGTCAGCCACCGATCGCATTCTCCCGCACGCGAGCGAGAACGAGCTTTCGCACCAACGCGGCGGGGAGTGGCCGATCGGTCTGGAATCGGATCGAGCCCTTGCCGGTCTGATACGACGCGAGCTCGGCGGCGAGGGACTTCATCACGCCCGTGCTCATAAGGTAGAACGTGCAGTGCGCCGGGCTTGCCCCCATGCCGACGAGCATCCGTCCCGCGTATCGAAACGCGGCGATCTGGTAGCTGATCCGCTCCTCAGCCCCGTGAGCGACGGCGAGAATCTGGCGGCGGAGCGACTCGAGCGCGCGGCGCTCATCCGGCTTGCACTTCCTCAGATACTCATCGATCGGCGTGCCGGGGCGTGGCGTCTTTGGAGCGGATCGTGAGCCGGCGCGGCGGGGCGTCGATGGCGGGGTGCGAGGCTCCGCCCGCCGGGCGGAACCACTCCGCTTGGTCGCAGACTTCTTCTTTGCCATGACGCGGCCTCCATCGGGTCGAAGTCCCCCGCGCGGCAGTGTAATGGACGCGAGGCCCGGAGGTGATCCGATCGTCTGCCGACGCGCGCAAGAAAAACCGCCCGCGATCGCGGGCGGCATTCTTTGGTCATTCCTGATGAGCGTTCAGGGCACGGACCCGAAGGCGGGTTGGTGCCACGATCCGCTTACGGGAAGATGCCGCGGAACTCGTAGGCCTTCTGCAGACGCTCGAGGGCGGCGATGTAGGCGGCGGTGCGCAGCTCGCAGTTGTACTTCTTGCGGGCGGCGCGGGTGCGGGCGGCGGCGCCCAGCATGTGCTTGTTGAGGAGGCTGTCGACCTTTTCGAGCTCCCAGGACTGGAAGGTCTTGTTCTGGACCCACTCGAAGTAGGAGACGGTCACGCCGCCGGCGTTGCAAAGGATCGCCGGGAGGACTTCGATGCCGCGGCCTTGCAGGACGCGCTCGCCGGCCGGGGTGGTCGGGGCGTTGGCACCCTCGGCGACGACCTTGCAGTCGAGCCAGGCGGCCTCGGTCTCCTGAACCATCTGCTCGAGGGCGGCGGGGATGAACACATCGACCTTGGTGCGGTAGAACTCTTCCTTGGTGATCGCGCCGGCCTTCGTGTAGCCCTTCACGCCGCCGTGCTGGTCGACGTACTTCGCCAGGTCGTGGGCGTCGATGCCCTTGTCGTTTTTGATGAAGCCGGTGTGATCGGCGACGGCGATCATCTTGGCGCCCTTGTCCTGGAAGATCTTGCCGGACCAGGAGCCCACGTTGCCGTAGCCGAGCACGCTGAAGGTGCACTGATCAGGGCGGAGGTTGAGCTCGGGGAGCATCTCGACGAGGGTGTCGACGACGCCCTGGCCGGTGGCCTTTTCACGCCCGAGCGAGCCGCCGTATTCAACGGGCTTGCCGGTGACGACGGCGGTGGGATTGGAGCCGCCGATCTCGGAGAGGAAGGTGTAGGTATCGGCGATCCAGGCCATGTGCTGGGAGTTGGAGCCGACGTCGGGGGCGGGGATGTCGTACTCAGGGCCGACGTTGTGGGCGATCGCGGAGGTGAAGCGGCGGACGATGCGCTCCATCTCGCCCTTGGAGTGCTTGCGCGGGTCGACCTTGATGCCGCCCTTGCCGCCGCCGTAGGGCACGCCGACGAGCGAGCACTTCATGGTCATGAGGAAGGCGAGGGACTTGACGTCATCGAGGTGGACGTCGTGGTGGAAGCGGAGACCGCCCTTGTACGGGCCGAGGGCGTTGTTGTGCTGAACGCGATAGCCCTTGAAGAGCTGGAAGCGTCCGTCGTCCATCTTCACGGGGAAGTGGACCATGATCTCGTTCTTGGGCTGGGCCAGAATCTGCTGGAGATAGTTCGGAAGGCCCATGACCTCGGCGCCGTAGAGCATGCAGCCGACGGTCTGGCGATACAAGTTGTTGGGATCCGAGGGGAGCCCAAGCTCGGCGAAGAGCGGGCTGTTGTAGTCCTTGGGCTGGGCGTTCTTGACCTTGGGGGCGGGTGCGGCGATGGTGCTCATGGTTGCCTTCCCTGAAGAGTGTGAGACAAACGGATCGAACGGAAAAACACGCTCCGGGCGCTGCGAACGGGCCCGGGATTGATCCTACGCGCGCGGGTGCGAAATCCAAGCAAATGCGGGGTGTTTTGGGGAGGCTGTTCGCACTTTGTTCCTGAGGATTCTTACGGAAGAGCGGAGTGAAACGCAGCGCCGCAAGCACGCATGGATACAGACGAACGCGAGCCGCTGCGGGGTGCCAAATCCGCTCGAGCGGAGCGAAGGGGGGCAGGCGGACACGAGGCAGGGCCCGAGAGGGACGGGGACGTGTGAGGCGGGTGATCGTCGAGAGAGCGGCGGGCGCGGGCGCAAGCTTCGACCGTCGCCGTTGATCGGTGTGGCGAAGAATCCCGGCATGATTCTCTACTTGGCCGCGGACCTGTTGTGGGCGTCGAAAATCAAGGGGACGGCGGACGCGCTGTCCATCCCGTGCCGCCCCGTGCGCACGCTGGAGATGCTCGAGGCTCGCCTCGGCGAATCGACGGCGGAGAATCCGGCGCGGGCTCTGTTGCTGGACCTCGACAAGGCGGACGAGGCGCTGGCGATGATCGCGCGGGTGAGGAGCGAGGAGCGCTGGCGCGGCGTGCGCGTGGTGTGCTTCGGGCCGCACGTGCTGAAGGAGTTGTTCCAGCGAGCACGCGACGCGGGCGCGGACGAGGTGATGCCGCGTGGGTCGCTGGATGCACGGCTGGACGAGGTGCTGCTGAGGCTGGAGACTGGGGGGAGGGTGTAGGGAACAAGTCGTGGAATGGATGAGTATTCGCAACTTGCGCCGAAACGTCAGCGGAATACACTTGGAAACCCAGTCCACGATACGAGTGTCCACCGGCCCAGCGGTGGCAAAGGGATAAAGTTGCTATGTCTGTGTCACGACCGAACGTGCTGTTGGTTGATCTAGACCATGCCTGTCCAGGCGTACTCAAATCACTGGGCTTTGGCGTTTCAACCGGGAATCTAGGCAGTGAATTCCGAGTCCACCAAGAGGACTCATGGCATTGGGTGCCCCATTCTTGGAGAATGCCACAGCTATCCGACTACGACATCGTGTGCGTCGATCAGGCAACGCGAGGCCCCGAGTATTTGGGACATCATCGAAAGGCGGTGTCTGAAGGCATTGAGGACTATTGGCAGCACATGGGATGGGGACTACTCGATTCGCGACCGCTCGCGGCATGTTCGATTAACTCTCAAACCAAAGCGCTAGTCCAGCGTGGCGGCTGTCTTATTGTCTTTCTAGAATCACCTCGCGTCGTCAGCTATGCTGTTTGTGACTATAAACCGAGCCCGGGCGATCGTGGCTTTTACAATACGTTCGATTGTAGTATTTGGTCCATCTTCAACTCATCAGATTTTATTGGCGGCATAGCGCCAATCCACGTCTCCGGATCGGGGGTGACTGCCACCGACGGTCATACTGAATGGCACAATTTCGCCCGTCAATGTCTCAGAGAGAGCGGCTTCGGCTGCGCCATTGATCTGCGGAATCTCCATCCAGACGTCACCTACACGCCACTCGCTTTCAACAGGCATGGCGATGTTGTCAGCGCCGTACTCGCCGTTGGCGATGGGCATGTAGTACTTCTGCCGCGTTGCAGCGACGTGCCAGGTACATTGTCCGTGCTCTTGTCGCAGACACTTCCCGCTGTGTCACCTGCCCTCTTTCCATCGCTCTTGCGCAACACTTGGACCCATACGCCTCGATACGAGCTTTCGGAAGTTCTATCAATCCAGGAGGAGCGTGCGAAAGCAGAGGATGCGCACAGATCTCGCCTAGTGGAGTTTGACGCTCGCGTTGCAGCGGCACGAAGCGCAGACGGTTTTCTCCATGCGCTTCTCACCTCGACGGGCGATGAACTCAGAGACGCGGTGAGAACTACGCTCGAACGCATCGGCTTTTCGGACGTTCGCATCCCTCCCGAGGAGTCCAAAGGCGGTCAATCGTTGCCCCAAGAGGACCTTCAAATTCATGATCGATCTCCTGTTATCCTCGTTGAGGTGAAGGGCCTGTCCGGAAACCCAACTGAGAGCGATACTCAACAGGTTTCAAAGTACGTCCCGCGCAGGCTGAAGCAGTGGAAAGGAACGGACGTCCGCGCCTTGACCGTTGTGAATCACCAACGCCATCTTCCACCACATGACCGAAGTAACGGCGAATGCTTCACTCAACAGCAGATCAATGACGCTTTGATCAATGAACAGACGCTTGTTTCGACGCTCACGCTCTACAAGCTCGTCCGCGGAATGATTCGGAACGGCTGGCCCGCTGAGTGCATCAAGAGTCTGCTCTATCAGGACGGTGAGGTACCAGCAATTCCACTTTGCTATCAAAAGCTTGGCACTATCGAGAAGGCGTACCCAAAGCCTGGTGCAGTGGGCATTCTTTTGACCGAACCGCTTCAAAAAGATGACACCATTGCCATCTGCATTGAAGACGAGTTCATTGAGGAGCAAGTTCGCAGTTTGCAGTTCAATGGTCAGGATGTCGATAAGTGCGACTCGGGCCAGCAGGCTGGCGTCCAATTGTGCATATCGGTGACTCGCATGCTCGAGGGGCTTGCCGTATTTCGCCGAACGAACAGCGAGGCAAACTGATCATGCCGGGGCGGCCGCCCCCGGCCCCCCCGCCAAGAGGGGGCGGCGAAGGCGGTCGAGAGTGGCTCATCAACCCGGACCTTCCTCGCTGCCTCGTCACGTCCGGCGTGCAAAGGCGCGGGATTCAGATCACGCCTCTCACTGCTTGCATTCCTGGCGCGTGACGATGGGGACATAGCCGGACTCGAGGCCCTTGGGCGGCGTGACGATCAGGCCGGGATCGAGACGGACGAGTTCGCCGCGGGTGGGCGGCGGCATGTACTCGGCATCGATCGTCCACGACGTGTGCATCTTCTCAACGAGTTGCTGGACGCGCGCCTTCTTTTCGTCGCTCCAGTGGTACTGCTGGAGCGAGGGCTGGTCCACGAAGCGGTACCACGAGTAGGTCACGATCGAGCCGTCGCGGAGCTTGGCTTTGAATGGGCCCTTGGTCGGGCCGGGCGTGGCCCACGCGCCGGTGGTGGGCGAGGTGTACGCGGGGCCGACGGCGGCGTTGGCGAACTCCTTGGCGATCAGCTTGGTCTCGCGCGGGACGTCGGCGGGCGCGACGGCGACACGCTCTTCGCCCGCTTGCTTGTAGTACTGCGGGAACACTGCAAAGCGGGCGCGAGACTCGCCCGACCATTGCAACCCCCACACGTTCCCTTCAAAGACCTTGGTGTCGAACGTGCGCTCCACACCGACGACCTTCTTGCCCTCCTGGTCGTACTCGGTGGTTTGGGTTGTGAGCGTTGGCTTCCAGGCGCCATTGGCGTCGAAGCGGCCTGAACTCGGATCGCCGCCGTCACGCCAGGTCTTCAGCGAATCCCACAGCGCGGCCTTGGAGTAGTACGTCACGTCCTGCACGAGAAAAGTCCGGCCCTGTTCGTCGACGGGAAACTGCAGCTTCGGGATCTTGGAATAGACCACGCCGGACGCGTCGAGCGAATCGAAGCGCGGCACGGTGTTGATCTCGATCGCGCCGCCGCCGACCGTCGCGGGGCGTGCGTCAAGCCCGCGGCCGAAGATGTACGGGTAGTTGAAGAGCTTGCCGATCTTGCTCCAGGTTTCGGGGATGTAGAAGGCGATGGGGCCTTTGAAGTTGGCGGCGTTCAGGAAGCAGGTCCAGCTCTGATCGCCCGTGGGCGGCGCGCCCGCGATGGGATCGGTGAACGGGAGCGCGAGCCATGAATAGCCGAGGAACTGTCCGGAGGGTTCGCCCTCGAACGGCAGGCCGTCGGGCGGGATGAGGAGTCGATTGCTGAGCTGCGCGATGCCGAGGCGATCGTCGGCGAGCGCTTCGTTGCTCTGGAAGAACGACCAGCCGGGCGAGCCGACCTCGTAGTCGTAGCACTGCGGTGTGGCGTTCATGCTGAACTTGGGGGAGTGATAGCGGAAGTGATTGCCGGCCCAGAAACCAACGCCGCCCTCGACGGTCTGGAAGACGCTGTCCCACGTGGGCCCGCGCTCGGGCCATGAGCGGGCGAGCGTTCCCTCGGGCGCAAGCGGCGTGTCGCGATCGTCCGAGTTGTTGGGGAGGATCCATGTGCTGGCCAGGCCGATCTGGAAGTTGGCGAGCGGGCGATCGACGAGCGGCCAGACGGCGGTGTAGAACCCCACGCCGGCGCTGTACATCGCGCGATCGGGCGGCTCTTCGGTCGAGAAGCCGATGTAGCCGTGAAGGCCTTCGGAGTGACTGGTGATGATGCCGGCCTTGGGTTTGGCAGGAGTGGCGGGCTGGGCGAGAGCCGAGGCGGAACAGAGCGAGATGGCGGCGAGGAGGAAGAGGTTCGAAGGCTGGTGAAGAGTCTTCGAAACGAGGAAAGAGGCTGGGCTAATCGGATTCAAACGAGTTGATCTGTCGGGCATGGCAACAATCTAGCTCGGAAGTTGACGTTGCGTTGCAATGAGCACGAAACAGTGCGATTGGATTGGACAGCGGCGCCATACCATCAGACTCAGTTCGCGGGGGCCGATCATGCCAAGCGAATCGGAACCTCTTGGTGAATCGTTGAACGCACCGCACGACGGCTCGGGTGAGACCCCGGCGCGACGGTCGAGCGGAGCGGCCTTGTCCTTTCCGATCGTGGTGGGCCTGTGGGCTTCGATCATGTTGGCGCCCGCGTGGCTATTTCAGTCCAACGACCTGCCGAAGCTGGCCAACACGTTTTTCGGCGTGGCGGCCGGGGCCGCGGGCGTTGCGACGATCACGCTCTGGTTGGCACTGCGAACACTTGAGACGATCGATCGCAAGCGAGTGAATGGCCCGCTGATCTTGGCCAACGTCACGGGCGCGTTGATGGCGGAGCTTCTTCGACAGGTCTACGTGGGGATTAACTGCTGAGAATTCCGTCGACGGACCCACGGCTTCCGGTGCCGCACCCCGCCGTGTCAGGCCGTCGTCCCGCGATCGCGGGCTTCGTTGATGGCGCCGCAGGACTTGCAGATGCGGCCGTGGACGCCGATCGGTTCTTTGGAGATGTCGACGCCGCAGGAGTAGCAGGTGGGTTGATCGAGGCGGGAGGCGAGGGAGTTGAGGGCGACGGCGGCGCAGGCGACGGCCACGCCGACGATGGGCCACGCTGGGATCGAGGTGAGCGAGATCATGGCGAGGGCGGCCAAGCCCAGCCCGGCGAGGAAGGCCAAGGCGCGCAGGCGGAGCTTTCGCATCCAGCGTGAGGAGAGGTTGTCGGGCGACTGGCTCACGATGACCTCGGGCGTGTCGCGGGGAGCGACGAGCAACACGATAGCAAGACATACCGTAGTTCGGCAATTCAGACCTGGACGATTCGAATTCCGTGCGGCATTGGTTCCCGGTAGGTGTGGTTTTGAGGCGGTATACTCGCCCGATGCGCATCATCCTTGTGAACTGGGCGAAAATCTGGGATGGCGCGACGCAGGGAGGCGGGGTCAACGGGTACGCCCAGTCCCTGGCGCTGGAACTGGTGGAGCAGGGGCACGAGGTCGTGTATCTCTCGGGAGGCACGGCGTTTGTGCCGGGCGACGTCAAACCCGACGGGAGCGCGACGCCGGGCGAGTGTGCCGTTCGGCGCCAGCCGGATTGGCTGGGTATTCGGATCTTCGAGGTCGTGAACTCGCCGGTGACCGCGCCGGCGGGGTTTCAGTTCCGCGAACCGGCAGGCGAGATCGCGGACGAGGCCCTGGAGCGCGAGCTTCAGGCGTGGGCCGGGCGGATCGCGCCGGACGTGATCCATCTTCACAACATCGAGGGATTCACGGCCGGGAGCGTCGCGTCGATGGTTCGCGGCTGCGAGAAACCTCCGGCGGTCTTGTACAGCCTGCACAATTACCACACGATCTGCCCGCAGGCGTATTTGATGCACCAGTACCGTGAGCCCTGCCACGATGACCTGAACGGCGAGAGGTGCGTTGGGTGCATTCCGGGCGTGGACGCAAGGGCCGAACGGACCGCGCGGGCGACGGCGGTTGCGAAGGAACAGGGATTGACGGCGCTGACCGTGAGCGCGGCGCGGGCGAGCGAGCCAACGGAGGCGGGGCGAGCGGAGCAGCTTTCGCCCCTGGCTGGAATGACGCTGGGAGAGCGGGTCGCGTGGCTGGTGACGGGACGTCTGCCGCCCGGGAAGCCGCGTGAGATTGCGGCGAAGGCGCCGATCGGCGCGGCCAACTCGGCGGGAGTGGCGCGTGCGGCTGTGATGCCCGGGCGAGGGAGCGACTCGGATTGGAACGGCACGTGGGGCCTTGAGGGTGACACGCGCGGGCAGACGGTGTCGATCTCGGGCGATCGGGCGCCGCCGCCGGTGGTGGATGCGAATGCGCCGGAGCTTCGCCCGGTGACGAACGAGATCGCGGCGCGGCGTGCGGAGGTCGGCGAAGGAAACGACTACGCGAAACGGCGCCGCGCGATGGTTGCGATGCTGAACTCGTGCGACCGCGTGCTGGCGGTGTCGAAGTTTGTGCGAGATCGCTACGAGTCGATGGGGGTGGAGGCGGCGAAACTCGAGGTGATGTCGATCGGCACGCGGGTGAACCGCGTGGTGGAGCGGCGAGCCGATCTGGTGTTCGACCCGCCCCCATTTGATCCGGTGAACCCGCGGCCCATCCGCATGGTGTTCATGGGCTACCACAACGTGTACAAGGGCCTGTCGATGTTCGCGGACGCGATGGACTTGCTGCCAGCCCACGTGCTGTCGCGGTTCGATTTCTCTATGTTTGCGCAGGCGGGCGAATCGATCGAGTGGCGGTTCCGGAGGATGCAGCCGCGCCTGGCGGGCCTGACGATCCACTTCGGATATCAGTACTACGACGTGCCGTGGATGCTGGGCGGCAAGGACGTCGGGGTGGTGCCGAGCATCTGGTGGGACAACGCGCCGCAGACGGTCTTCGAGTTCTTCTCGTGCCGGGTGCCCGTGCTGGGTGCGGCGGTGGGCGGCATCCCTGACTTTGTCCGACCGGGCGAAAACGGGCTGCTTTTCCGCGGAAACGATCGGGCGGACCTGGCGAGGCAGCTGACGCTTCTGGCGGCGGAACCATCGATCCTGACGAGACTTCGGGCGGGGGTCAGGCCGCCCAAGGACATCGGGGTTCACGCGAAAGAGCTGGTGGGGCTGTACCGGACGATCCGGGGTGTGAAAAATAGAGACTGACCCGGCGCGGGGCGGCCGGCCGGGGGGTGATGACACGGAGAGCGCGCTTCCGCCCATGGATGGACTCGTGACGACAATCGCCCCGCAGAGCACGTTGGTTCAGAAGCCGATCGAGGTGTTGTTGCCCGCGAGCGTGAACGAGAGTCAGGTGCAGGCTCCCACGCGCGTGGCGGTGATCATCATCACCTGGAACCGCAAGGGATACGTAACCAACGTGATGCGTGCGCTGTCGCGTCAGACGTTCCCGCCATCGCAGCTGGACGTCGTGGTCGTGGACAACGCGGGCACGGACGGCACGCTCGACCATCTTCGAGAGCAGTTCCACCCCGAGCGGGTTGTGTTCAACGACGCGACGCTGGCGCACGAGCCGCGCTTCCGCGAGCCGATCGAGCAGGCGGGCGGGAACTCGCTGGGCCTGGGATCGCTGACCCTGGTGCGGAACGCGACGAACTTCGGCGGGTGCGGCGGGTTCAACACGGGCTTCGCGTACGTCGACTCCGTGCTCGACGGCGCGGCGCGACCCGCGGGCGAACGGCCGTCCTTTGTGTGGCTGGTCGACGATGACATCGACCTGCCCGAGACGACGCTGGCGAATCTCATGGCGACGATGGCGCGGGACGAGAACATCGGGCTCGTCGGCTCGCGCACCATGGACATCAACAACCGCGCCAGCACGATTGAGACGACCATCTACTTTGACCCGACGACGGGCCTGATGGGCGATGAGGCGCCGCGCGGGCATCGCCTCGAGCAATCGCACCGCGAGTGGGCGGCCAAGGTCGGCGGGACGCGCGGCGAGCACTACTACTCCGGGTCTCGCGATGTTGACATCGTGAGCGCGTGCTCGATGCTGGCGCGCTGGAGCGGCGTGAAGAAGGTCGGCTTCTGGGACTATCGCTACTTCATCTATTGCGACGACGCGGACTGGTGCCTGCGCTTCGCCAAGGCGGGGTACCGTGTGGTGCTGTCGCTGGACGCGGTGGTGTATCACACGCCGTGGCATCACAAGCTGACGCCGGCGCGTGCGTACTACGCGATGCGGAACATCCTGTGGGTGCTCCGCAAGGTGCTCCCGCTGGAGACGCAGAAGCGAGCGCTCCCGGGATGGTTCCGACGGATCCTGTGGGAAGCGGGCAAGGCGCTGGTGTATCGCCGGCTGTTCGCGGCGGAGATCGCGCGGCGGCAACTCGACGACATGGTCAGGGGGCGCTGGGGCAAGCTGGACGACGAGGGGCCGGCGTTCGGGGACCTCTTTGAGACGATGAGGTCGGCCAAGCTGCTCACGCCCAAGGCGACGATCGCGGTGATGTGCCCGCGCGCGGACATGATCGCGTGGGGCGATGAGCTGCGCGCGACGCTTGAGGCGAAGCTGAAGGCCGCGGGGTGCGCGGAGAACATGCCGCGGTTCGTGTATGTGGTGCGGAACGATGTCGCCGACCCCGGTGCGAGCGTGCCCGGCGCGCCGAAGCGCGTGGTGTATTCGAGCCGGATCAGGTCCAAGCTGCGCCGGCAGTTGGAGTTCTTTGAGCATTGGCCGGACGCGGCGATCGTGTTCGACCATACCAATGATTTTCCGCTGGTGTACACGGGCTGGAATATCCACATCGATCGGCGTCAGCCGGCCAGGGCGCAGATCGAATGGGACGGGTGGATCCCGCGGCTCACCATCGCGGCGAAGCTGGCGATGACGGGATTCCGGGCCTGGCGCTTTTGGAAGAACCTCTCGCCGTATGAATCGAAGGGCCGGTACGGTTGATCGCGAGGCGTGCGGAGCGGGCGGCGGAACCGAAGGTGAACGCGCGGGTGCGCGAGAAGCTTGGATGAGTGCGTGTCGACCTCGATGAGCCAGGACAACGCCGAAACGCAGAAGCCCGGCTCGGGCACGCCGCCCGAGGGCTGGCCCGTGGCGACGCGGCCTCTGCGCATCGCGATCCTGGGCTGGGCGCGTCTCTCGCTGCAGGCGCGTGAGGGCTCTGGCTACAACCTTAACGCGTCGGATCTGGCGTGGGGACTTGCGCTCTGTGGGCACTCGGTGAGCTACCTGCGGTCGGGGATGGACTATTCGCTCGGGCGCGGCGCGTTCGTGAAGCGGGTCGAGAACTGGAAGGGCATCGAGTGCTATGACTTCCACAACAGCCTGAACGTGTCGCCGGCGTCGAGCAACTTCCGCAACATGGAGCGGGAGATGTCCTCGCCGCGGGACAACAGGGCCGTGCTGGAGTGGCTCGACTCGATCCGCGCCGAGGTGGTGCATGTCCACTCGCTCGAGGGGTACGGGCTTGATCTGATCGCCGCGATTCGCGCCGGCGGGCGGCCGGTCGTGGTCACGCCGCACAACTACTGGTACGTGTGCCCTCAGGTTGATCTCCTGCACGAGGAACTCCGCGTGTGCGAGGACTACCAGGGCGGCACGCGATGCGCGGGATGTCTTGAGGCGCCGCGGGCGGAGCGAGTTCGCCTGAAGCGTGGGCTGGATCAGCTGGCGCACCGGGTGATGGGCGGCTTCTGGGCGGGAACGCTGCGCGGGATCTATGGCTACGTGAAGTGGCACTGGCGGCCCGATCGCCTGGCGCGTGGGCTCAAGCAACGCTGGCTCTTCAAGGTGCACGAGCATCCCGCGCCATCGCCCGACCCGGAACTCGCGCTCGGGTTTGATGTCGACGATGCGCGCACGCACACCGGGCGAGTCGAGCACGGTCTCAGGTTGGAAAAGGGCGAGAAGTGCCCGGACGTCGGCCTGGCGCCGTGGGACGAGAACGAGCGATTCCTGAAACGCGACTCGCACCTCGTGGTGCTGAACAACAACGTGTACGGGCGGCGACGCCTCGCGGGGCGCGACGCGCTCAACGCCGCGTCGCTCGTGACGCCGCCGAGCAAGTTTCTGCTCGAGGCAATGCACGCGATGGGCGTTTCGAGCGAGAAACTGCGGCATGTGCGCCTCGGGCAGCCGCACTTTGATCAGTTGAACCGGCGGGCGCGCCGATCGGCAACGTACGACGTGAAGCCATGGTCGCCCGCGAGCGCCGGCCCGCTGCGGATCGCGTTCCTGGGCACGACGCGGAACAACAAGGGCTTGGAGGTGCTGGTCCGCTCGATCCCGATGCTGACCAAGGACGTGCGCCAGCGCTGCCACTTCCTGATCCGTGCCGCCGGTTGGGACTGGCACTTCCGCAAGCGGCTCAGCGCGTATCCCGAGGTGACGTTCGCGGGCGGGTTTGATGCGTTGACGCTGATCTCGGTGATGGGCGAGTTTGACGTCGGAATCTTGCCGCACATCTGGTTTGAGAACTCGCCGCTGGTGCTCCTGGAGATGCTGCACGCGGGCAAGTTCGTGATCGCGTCGCGATTGGGCGGGCCGCCGGATTGGATCGTGCAGCCGGGTGATCGAGCGGACCTGCCGCGCGGCAACGGGCTCCTGTTCCCGGGCGGCGACGCGGAGGCCCTGGCGGCGTGCATCACGCGCGTCGTGCGCGGCGAGGTTGCGCTCCCCACGCCACGGGAGGTTCACGGCATTTCGACGCTGGTCAGCTACCCCGACCACGTGCGCGAGGTGGAGGGCGTATACCTCGACCTCCTGGCGGGCGGTGATGGGCAGGCCAAGGCCGGCGCGGCGCGGATTGAAGTGGCCCGGAGCGCGGCCGCGCCGGTCGCCGAGCGGCGCTGAATCGGCCCTACGATCGGGCCATGAACTCAACAAAGCAGCGTCGTTTGCTGGCGGGTGTGGCGGTGTGCGTGCTCGGCGGCGTGATGGCCGGCGTGTCGCTGGCGCGCGACGAGGGAATGTGGCTGCTCACGAGCCCGCCGCGGGCGATCCTGAAGGATCGGTATGGGTTCGAGCCCAGCGCCGCATGGCTCGAGCACATGCAGAAGGCCGCGGTGAGGTTCTCGACGGGCGGCTCGGGCTCGATCATCTCGAGCGACGGCCTGGTGCTGACCAATCACCACGTTGGATCGGATGTGCTGGCGCAGCTCTCGACCAAATCGCGCGATCTGTTGGAAACCGGCTTCTATGCGCGCACACGCGGCGAGGAACTCCGCTGCCCGGACCTCGAGCTGAACGTGCTCTGGCAGATCAAGGACGTGACGGGCGAGGTGAACGCTGGCGTGAAGGACGCCATGTCCACCGCGGACGCCGGCGCCGCCCGCCAGCGTGCGATCGCGGGCATCGCCAAGAAGGCCCAGGACGAGAGCAAGCTCAAGTGCGAGGTCGTCACGCTCTACCAGGGCGCGAGATACCACCTGTACTTCTACAAGCGATACACCGACGTGCGCCTGGTCTTCGCCCCGGAGCAGGCGATCGCGTTCTTCGGCGGCGACACCGACAACTTTGAGTTCCCGCGCTTCAACCTCGACATGTGCTTCTTCCGCATCTATGAGAACGGCTTGCCCCTGCAGCCCGAGCACTTCCTCTCCTGGAGCAACGGCTCCAAGGAAGGTGACCTCGCGCTCGTCGTCGGCCATCCGGGAAGCACCGAACGCCTCTATACCACCGATCATCTCAGGTTCCTGCGCGACACGCTGATCCCCGAGCGATTGCGCCAGATGTGGCGTTCCGAGGTACGAACGCAGGGTTTCATGGGCCGCAGCGCGGAGAACCAGCGCCTCGGCAACGAGGACCTGCTCGGCGTCGCGAACGGGCGAAAGGCGTTCATGGGCGAACTCGCGGGCCTGCACGATCCCGCGGTGATGGGGGGCAAGGCGGCTGCGGAAGCGAAGCTGCGTGAAGCGGTCCGCGCCAATCCCGAATGGAACAAGCAGTGGGGCGACGGCTGGAACCTGGTCGCCGGGGCGCAGCGTGATCGGCTGGCGTGGTTCAGGCGCTGGTTCGTGTTCGAGAGAGGCCTGCGCTCGGACCTCATCGGCTATGCCCGCGACATCGTGCGCCACGCCGAAGAAACCGGGAAGCCGAACGCCGAGCGACTGCGCGATTTCCGTGATTCGTCGCTGCCGTCGCTCTACACGCAGCTCTACTCGCCGGCGCCGGTGCATGAAGCGTTGGAGGTTCATCGCATGGAGGGCGCGTTGAGTTTCATGGCCGAGATGCTCGGCGCCGAGGATCCCGCCGTGCTCGCGGCGCTGGGTGGAAAGTCGCCCAAGGCGCGGGCGGACGAACTGGTTCTCGGCACCACGCTGAAGGACGCCGCGGCGAGGAAGAAACTCGTCGAGGGCGGGAGCGCGGCGCTGGCGGAGTGCAAGGACCCGATGATCGCGTTCTGGAAGCTGATGGACAAGGAGTCGCGCGAATTGCGCGGGCGCTTCGAGCGCGAGGTCGAGGCGGTGGAGCAGGCGGGGTACGCCAAGATCGCCGCGGCGAAGTTCGCGGTCGAGGGCGAGAACGCCTATCCCGATGCGACGTTCACGCTGCGTCTGGCGTTCGGCCCGATCAAGGGGTATTCAGAAAACGCCAAGGAGGTCCCGCCCTACACGGATTTCGCGGGGTTGTACGAGCGATACCAGGATCGCAAGGGTCAGGTCGGATTCGAGCTGCCCGAGCGCTGGGTGCGCGGCAAGGGGCGGCTCGATCTCACGACGCCCTTTAACTTCGTGTGCGGCGCCGACATCATCGGCGGCAATTCCGGCAGCCCGGTCGTCAACACCAAGGGCGAGGTGATCGGCCTCATCTTTGACGGCAACATCCACAGCCTCGTCGGCGCGTTCCAGTACGACGACACGCTGAACCGGGCGGTGGCGGTCGATTCGCGCGCGATCATCGAGGCATTGCGGAAGCTCTATGACGCCGGGCCGCTGGTTGATGAGATGCAGGGCAAGTCGAGATGAGCGAACGCCGACGTGGCGCACGCGGCGAGGCATGGCGAGCGCAAGAGAAAGGCCCCGGGAGCGGCCGGGGCCTTTTCTTGCGCGGGACATTGCGACGGGTGCCGACCGCAGCGATCGCGGCGATTGCGCCGGACGCTCACCGCGTGCGCTGGCTCACCACTTCCGCGGCGCTTCGCCCGTGTACTTCGAGAGCGGGCGGATGATGCGGTTGTTGGCGTGCTGCTCGATGATGTGGGCGCACCAGCCGGTGATGCGGCTGGCGACGAAGATCGGCGTGTACTGCGGCACGGGGATCCCCATCGTGAAATACGTCATGCCGCACGGGAAGTCCACGTTCGGATGGATGTTCTTCTTCTCGAGCATGATCTTCTGCACCTGCTCGCCCAGCTCGAACCACTTGACGGCCGCGTGCCCGCCGGGATTCTTCGTGTCCTTCTCCGCGATCGCGCGACCCATCTTGTGCAGGATCGGAGCGCGGTGGTCGCCGTTCTTGTAGACGCGGTGCCCGAAGCCCATCAGCTTGCGCTTGGTGTCGAAGGCCTTCTGCATCCAGTCGTCGACGGCCTTGGTGCCGATCGCCTTCTCGCCCACGTCGTGCATGATCTCCTTGAGCATCTCCATCGCGGCCTCGTTGGCGCCGCCGTGGAGCGGGCCCTTGAGCGCCGCGATCGCGCCCGCCACCGCGCCGTGCATGTCGGAGAGCGTGCCGGCAATGACGCGGCTCGTGAACGTGCTGGCGTTGTAGTCGTGCTCGGCGTAGAGAATCAGCGAGACGTCGATCACGCGGGCGTAGTCCTTGTTGGGCTTCTCGCCGTTCATCAGGTACATGAGGTTCGCCGCGTGCCCGAGCGTGGGGTCGCCGCCCAGCTCGCGCCCGATGATGGCGCGCCCGTCGATGACGTTCTGCATGTGCCCGATTATGGTGGGTATCTTCGCGAGCAGGCGCTTGGCCTTGCGGAGATTCGCGGCGTTGTCGACGCTCTGGGCGTCGGGATCGGTGTGGGCAAGGATGCTCACCGCGGTGCGGAGCACGTCCATCGGCACGGCCCGCCCGCTCGCGAGGTAGCCGCCCGCGGATTCGATGAAGCTCGTCACCATCGGGTGGAGCGGGCGTTCCGCGACGATCTCGCCCTTGAATCGCGCGAGTTCGGCGGGGCTGGGCTTGTGCCCTTCGAGCAAGACGAAGGCGACCTCTTCGAAGCTGGCGTTTTGCGCCAAGTCGTGGATCTCATAGCCGCGGTACCACAGACCGCCCTGCTCGATGGAGCACACCGCGGTCTCGCCGGCGATGATGCCCTCCAGCCCGCGAGAGTAGATCGCTTCGGCCTGTTCCTTGCTGATGGCGGGAGCCTTGGGGGAAGTGGGGGCGGCGGACATTCGTGATCTCCGAGTCGGCGTGGTGATGGAGCGAGTTTTCGGGCGGGCGAGGGGCCAAAGTCCCCCGCGTCCGAAATATAGCGCGGGAGCCGGGGTCGCGCCTCACCGCCCGAAGGTCCCGCGATCTCACCGCGGTTTCGCCGGCGACCCGCGCGTCCCCGACGTTCGCGCCGGCGCGAGGCCGCATCCCCCGACGACGAGATGTCATCCCCCGCGCCTTCCTCACGCAAGGTCGAAGATCAGCACGTCCGACTCCATCTCCCCGCGGATCGAAAGCTCCGGCACTCCCTCCACGCCGATCGCGTCCCCCGCCGAAAGCGTCTCGCCTTCGGCCGTCACCCGACCGCGTGCGACGTGCAGCCACACCGCCCGACCCGGCGCGATCATGTGCGTGGCGCTCTTCCCCGCCTGGATCGCCAGGAGCGAGAGCGACGCATCCTGATGTATCTCGATCGCGCCGGACGCATTGTCTCCGACATCGCGGCGCCCCGACGCGACCGGGATGATCTTGTTCAGGCGCTGCTCGCGCGGGAACGCGCGCTGCTCATAACGCGGCGTGATCCCCAGCGATCGCGGCGTGATCCACGTCTGAATCAGGTGCGCCCGCGCGGTCTCCGACGCGTTGAACTCGCTGTGACGGATGCCCGAGCCGGCGGACATCACCTGCACCTCGCCGGGCCTGAGCGATTGCGCGTGCCCGAGGCTGTCGCGGTGCGTCAGCTCGCCCTCCAGCATGATCGTGATGATCTCCATGTTCCGGTGCGGGTGCGTGCCGAACCCGCCGCCGGCGCCGATGATGTCGTCGTTGATCACCCGCAGCGTTCGAAAGCCCATGTGTGCGGCGTCGTGATAGTCTCCGAATGAGAACGTGTGCCAACTCTTCAGCCACTCGATCTCCGTGATCCCGCGCTCGTCCGCCCGTCGGATGGTCAGCATGTTTCGGCCTCCTGCACTCGTGTGCCCGTGACGCTGTGACGCAATGACTTCGATTCGCAACTCCCGACCGATGCACGATCAGACGCCGGACACGTACTTTGGCTCAACCACCGGGCGCCATGCGGCCGATGGGTTCCGTACGGTTCAGTTTGCATTTAGTTCGAAAGGACGCCGCGCGTGACGTGGGAAGGTTGGGTCGTCGTCGGTATCACCCTCGGCGTGCTCGTCGCGCTGGCGACCGGCAAGGTCGCGGCGGACGTGGCCCTCGTCGGCGCGGTCGTGCTTATGGTCCTGATCGATCTGGCGGTGCCCGGCGCGAACATCCTCTCCACCAAGGACGCGCTGGGCGGCATGGCCAACGAGGGCATGATCACGGTTGCGATCATGTACGTCGTGGTCTGCGGCCTGCGCGAGACCGGCGGCATCGCCTGGATCGGACGCCGATTGCTCGGGCACCCCAGAACACTGCTCGGCGCGCAATTGCGATTGACCGGCCAGTCGATGCTGCTCTCGGCGTTCATGAACAACACGCCGCTGGTCGCCATGTTCATCCCCGTCGTGCAGGACTGGTGCAAGCGCCTCGGCATCAGCGCCTCGAAGATGATGATCCCGCTCTCTTTTGCGACGGTGCTCGGCGGTACCTGCACGATCATCGGCACCAGCACCAACCTCATCGTGTCCGGCCTGTGGTCGTCCCACTTCAAGGATCGCCCCATCGGTTTCTTCGACATCGCCTGGGTCGGCGTCCCGTCGGCGATCCTGGGCGGCCTGGTGCTGATCGTGATGACCCGATGGTTCCTTCCCGATCGCAAGCCCGTGCTCAACATCGGCGGCGACGCCCGCTCGTACACCGTCGAGATGGAGGTCGACCCCGCCGCCGGCCTGGTCGGGCAGACCATCGCCCAGGCGGGCCTCCGCAACCTGCCCAGCCTGTACCTCGCCGAGATCGATCGCGCAGGCGTCTTCCTTCCGGCCGTCGGCCCGGATGAGAAACTGATGGCGGGCGATCGCCTGGTGTTCGTCGGGGTCGTCGATTCGGTGGTGGAATTGCAGAAGATCCGCGGGCTGCGCCCCGCGACCAACCAAGTTGTGAAACTCGACGCGCCGCGCCCGCAGCGATCTCTCGTTGAGGCCGTGGTCTCGCGGACCAACCCGCTCATCGGCAAGACCGTGAAGGAGGGGCGCTTCCGCTCGGTGTTCAACGCGGTCGTCATCGCGGTGGCGCGCGACGGCCATCGCATCACCGACAAGAAGATCGGCGACATCGAGCTGCAGGCGGGCGACACGCTCCTCCTGGAGGCGCACCGCTCGTTCCAGGAGCAGTACAAGAACAGCCGCGAGTGGCTGCTCCTGTCCGCCGTGCAGGACTCCACGCCCATGCGCCACGAGCGGGCGATCATGGCCGTCGCGATCCTGATCGGGATGGTGCTGCTGGCGGTCTTCGGCGAGCGATGGGGCGTGTCGATGATCCACGCGGCCGCCCTGGCCGCGGGGCTGATGCTCATGACGCGCTGCTGCTCGGGCTCGCAGGCGCGGTCGTCGGTGGACTGGCAGGTCTTGATCGCGATCGCGGGCGGGTTCGGCCTGGGCAAGGCGATGGAAACGAGCGGCGCCGCGGGCGTCATCGCCGAACGGTTGATCGCGCTGGCGCAGGGAAACGCATGGGTCACGCTCGGCATGGTGTACCTCGTCACCATGCTCCTGTCCGAAATCCTGACCAACAACGCGGCGGCCATGCTGGTCTTCCCGATCGCGATCGGGGCGGCGGAGAAGGTCGGCGCGGACCCCTTGCCCTTTGCGATCAACATCATGATGGCGGCGTCGGCGTGCTTCATGACGCCCATCGGGTACCAGACGCACATGATGGTGATGGGCCCGGGCGGGTATCGCTTCGCGGATTTCACGCGCGTGGGATTCCCGCTGAACTTCGCGGTGATGGCGGTGACGGTTGGGCTGACTCCGCTGATCTGGCCTCTGTTGCCGAAGTAGTTCGATGCGCGGGCGTTCGGGAGGGCGCAGCGCCGCCGGTCGTGCGAGGTGGCGCTCGCGGTGAGCGAACCAACGCAGAGCAGGAACGCGAGCAGGGTGATTGCGGCGATGTCGCGCATGGCTTTCCTCCCGGGAAGGCGAACGCGAGCGTGGCGGATCGGATCGCGAGAAACCGCGCGTTACCGCGAGATTGCGCAACGGCGTGGTGATGCGCGGAGATTGTCGCACGAAGCGTTGCGGTAAGCGGAGACGAACGCGGCGGCGACGGGATCGATCGCGGTCGTTCAGATGCGGGCCCGAGACGCCTGTTGGGCACGACGCAGATTCTGTGCGGGCATGTCGCGCGCCGGCCGCGGGTAGGGAAAAGGAACGCAACCTCCTTCACGGCTACGGTTGTGTGCTACGGGCCCGTAGCTCAGCGGTAGAGCAGCGAACTCATAATTCGTAGTGCACTGGTTCGAATCCAGTCGGGCCCATTGTCGAGGAAGCGCCCAGGAGAACCCTCCGAATCGCAGGTCATCGATCGCAAGTCGTGAGTCGTGGGACCGGGCTGGAGCGGGCCGGATTCGCCGATCGCGGTTGCACGCCTCCATCCGCGAGTGGGCCAGACTCGTTCGCGTCATGAGTCACATCGTGACGTGCCCCATCGAAAAACCCCTCGAAGGCGAGGGGTTGGGTGCAGACTCGTGCGCGAACGAAATCGGATTACCTTGGGCTGAGAGCATCAGCCCCGGGGCGGCTCCATCAGTTCATGCTCATGCCGAGGTTCTTGGCGAGGAAGGCCCATGTGTCGGCGAGCTCCTCGATGCGCTTGGCCGTCGGCTTGCCCGCGCCGTGCCCGGCACGGACATCGATGCGGATCAGCACCGGCGAGGCCCCGGTCTGGGTCGCCTGCAGCGCCGCGGCGAACTTGAAGCTGTGCGCCGGCACCACGCGGTCGTCGTGGTCGCCGGTCGTGATCAGCGTCGGCGGCCACTTGGCGCCCTTGGTGCGCAGCGCCAGGTGGTAGGGGCTGTACTTGTAGACGGCCTCGAAGACCGCCTTGTCGCCCTCGGTGTCGCCATAGTCGCTCTTCCACGCCCAGCCGATCGTGAACTTCTGGAAGCGGAGCATGTCGAGCACGCCGACGGCGGGGAGGCACGCGCCCCACAGGTCGGGCCGCTGCGTCACCATCGCTCCCACGAGCAGCCCACCGTTGGACCCGCCCTGGCACGCGATCTTGCCCTTGCTCGTGTACTTCTGGGCGATCAGATACTCCGCGGCCGCGATGAAGTCGTCAAAGACGTTCTGCTTCTGCGTCAGCGTGCCGGCCTTGTGCCACTCTTCGCCATACTCGCCGCCGCCGCGGATGTTGGCGACCGCGTACACGCCACCCATCTCAAGCCACGCGAGGGTGCCGGGGCTGAAGCCGGGCGTGAGCGGGATGTTGAAGCCGCCGTAGCCATACAGCAGTGTCGGGTTGTTCCCGTCGAGCTTGGTGGATTTCTTGTGGACGATGAACATCGGGACCTTCGTGCCGTCCTTGGAGGCGTAGAACTCCTGCTTGACGACATAATCGTCGGGGTTGAACTTGACGGCGGGAGCTTTCCACAGCTTGCTCTCGCCGGTCTTGATGTCGTAGCGGAAGATCTGCGGCGGGACGTTGTAGGTGGTGAAGGAATAGAAGGTGTCGGCGTCGGTGCGCTTGCCGCCAAAGCCGCCGGCCGAGCCGATGCCCGGGAACTTCACCTCGCGCACCAGCTTGCCCCCGGTGTCAAACTGCTTGACCTGTGTCTTGGCGTCCTTGAGGTAGCTGGCGAAGAAGAAATCGCCCACCATGCCGCAACCCTGCAGAGTCTCGGCGGCCTGGGGGATCAGCTCCTTCCAGTTCGCGCGGGCGGGCTTGGTGAGATCGATCGCGATGACGCGCGAGCGCGGCGCCTCGAGGTTGGTCGAGAAGTAGGCCGTCGTGCCGTCGTTGCCGATCCACTCATAGCTGGCGTCAAAGTCGTTGAGCAGCTCGACGAAGCCGAAAGACATGTTCCCCTGGGCCGCGACCAGCTCGGCGCGCTTGGCGCGCAGGCCCGCGATCACTTCCTCGGCTTTGGCCTTGTCCGCGCCGGACTCCAGCGCGGCGACCGCGGCCTGGATCTGCGTCTCGACGGCGCGGACCTGCTTGTCCTGCTCGGTCGGCGCTCCGGTCAGCGGGTGCGACTTGAGGTCGCGCACGAACAGGCGATTCTTCGGGTCCGTCCCCTGCGAGATGCTGAGGACGATGAAACGCCCGTCCTCGGACACGCCCCCGCCGATGCCCCATTCCTTCTGGTCCGGGCGCTCATAGATGAGCACGTCCTGCGATTGAGGCGTGTTCACCTTGTGGAAATAGAACTTGGGGTAGTAGTTGACCGACGTGTACTCGGCGCCCTGCTTGGGCTCGTCGTAGCGGCTGTAGAAGAAGCCGCGGTTGTCGTTGGTCCAACTGGCGCCGCTGAACTTGACCCACTTCAACTCGTCGGCCAACTCCTTGCCGCTGTCGATGTCCAGCACGCGCCACGTCTTCCAATCCGAGCCCGCTTGCGCTACGCCATAGGCCAGCCAGCGGGCGTCGTCGCTGACCGATAGCCCGGCCAGCGCGACCGTGCCATCCTTGGACCAGGCGTTGGGGTCCAACAGCATGCGCGGCTCCGCCTCCAGCGATGGCTGCACGTAGAGGACGTCCTGGTTCTGCAGCCCGTCGTTTTTGAAGAAGAAGTATCGCCTTCCGACCTTCGACGGCGTGGAGAACTTTTCGTAATTCCATAGCTCGGTGAGGCGGTTTTGAATTCGCTCGCGTTGGGGAATCGCTTCGAGATGGGCGAAAGTGATTTTGTTTTGCGCCTCGACCCAGGCCGCCACTTCGGCGGATTGCCGCACGTCGTCCTCGAGCCAGCGGTACGGGTCGGCCACCTTCGTGCCGTGATAGTCGTCGACCACTTCGCCGCGGCGCGTGGCTGGGTATTCCACCTGATCATCGGAGGCTGAGAGAAAAGTCGTGCTCATCAATAGGAGTCCGAAAGCGCACGCAGAGGCGAAGAAGCGGCTCATGGTTTTTGTTTCCTCACGGGCCAGTGGGCACCCATTGTGGCACCTCGCTCCGGCGAAGTGATTCACCTCAATGGTTGGTACGGCGAGCCGAGCTGGACCAATACGTTTACCAGTGCAACCCGTATTGATGTGCCGCTCGGCTCGCGGCACCTACTTGATGTGCCGCTCGGCTCGCGGCACCTACTTACTGCAGCCACCAGATTTGATACCTTTAAAAACAGAAGGCCACTTACACTGGGGCAAGTGGCCTTCTTCTGGAACGATATCAGTCGAGCGATGGTTCGCTCGTGGGCAGCTTAGTAGCGACCGCCACGGCCACCGCCGTAGCCACCGCGACCACCGCCGCCACCGTAACCGCCGCCGCCGCCACGCTCTTCGCGCGGGCGAGCTTCGTTAACCGTCAGCGGACGGCCGTCGTGCTGCTTCTCGTGCAGGCCGTTGATGGCGGCCTGCGCTTCGTTGTCGTTGCTCATCTCGACGAAGCCGAAGCCCTTGCTGCGGCCGGTTTCGCGATCCTGAACAACCTGGGCGCTCTGCACGGAGCCAAACTGCGAGAACAATTGTTCCAGATCAGCGCTGCTCGTGCCGTAGCTCAAATTACCGACATACAACCTCTTGCCCACCAGTCATCTCCTGTCATGTAGGCGTCGCTTGGCCCTGTCTTGACTTCCCGGGCCAACTCGGAAGGAAGCGCTGCAGTCGCGCTTACTTGGTGGGGCAGACGAAAGACGTTCGAAAGGCCAGGCATTCCTGAGGAACCAAGGCCACGTACCGTTCGTACCAGACCACAACCGCACGGAAGTATATGCGGTTGTTTATGGAAGTACAATATTTTTTTGGCCACTTTTGGAATGGAAACGGGAACCGGCTCAAATAAGCGAACGGACGAAATCGCGGCTGGGAATGACGAATGCCGAAGTCCGAATGCCGCAGGCCCGAATGTCGCAGGAATGACGAATGACCCAATGACCAAACGGTACTGCGGCAAACCGCCATTTGAGCATTCGGTCATTTGCTCATTCGGAATTGATTCGTCATTCGGACTTCGGCATTCGTCATTTGCGCAAGGCAACCCAGTGCCTTACATGCAGTGCAAGCCACATTGCGGTCCAGTGCCGGAAAACCACCAGAAAGCTACTTCCCGCAGTAATCGATCGTGCGAGCAATTTCGCTCTTCAGATCGCAGCGGCGCACGATGCGGTCGATAAAGCCGTGCTCCAGCAAGAATTCGCTGGTCTGAAAGCCCTTGGGCAATTCGATGCGAATGGTGGCCTTGATGGTGCGTGGTCCGGCGAAGCCGATCAGCGCCTTGGGTTCGGCAAAAACCACGTCGCCCAGCGAGGCAAAGCTGGCGGCTACGCCACCCATCGTGGGATTGGTCAGCACGCTGATGAACAGCCCGCCGGCCTGGTCGTAGCGCGCCAAAGCGGCCGAAACCTTGGCCATTTGCATCAGCGACAGAATGCCTTCATGCATGCGAGCGCCGCCGCCCGAGGCGCTGATGATAATCAGCGGCAACTGCTGTTCGGTCGCGCGCTCGATCGTGCGGGTCAACTTTTCCCCGACGACCGAGCCCATGCTTCCCATGATGAAGGCCGAATCGGTCACGCCAAAGGCCACGCGGCGAGCCCGGATCATGCCGGTGCCGACAACGGCCGCGTCGCGCAAGCCCGTGCGCGCCTGTTCGGCCTTAAGGCGATCGACGTAGGCCTTTTGGTCGGCAAATCCCAGCGGGTCGGCCGAAACCAACTCGGCATCCCATTCCTCGAACGTTCCATCGTCGAGCAATTGCTGGATGCGGTCCTGGGCCGAGACGTACCAGTGGTAGTCGCACTCCGGGCAAACGCCCAG
>JABWBC010000178.1 GCA_013360695.1 Phycisphaerales bacterium | reverse complement strand
GGGGCTGAGTCGTGCCTTAAAGATGTAGTCGGTGACGCGGTCGCGGACGAGCTCCAGCATGCCGTTGAAGATGCGCGAGCCCTCGCGCTTGTATTCGATGCGCGGGTCCTGCTGGCTGAAGGCGCGGTAGCCGATCGCGTCGCGGAGCTGGTCCATGGCGTAAAGGTGGTCGCGCCAGAGCTGGTCGAGCACGTCGAGGAGGATGGTCCGCTCAAAGTGCAGCAGTTCGGCGCGGAGCACGGTTTCGACGCGCGAGCGGATCGCGTTCTCACGGTCCTCGCCCTCGAGGTAGCGCATCGAGTCGGGCATGTTCACGCCCAGCTTCTCGCGCAGATAGGACTCAAGCTCGGCGTCGGTCTTGCACGCCAGGGCCTCGTTGATCGCGCTGCCCAATCGATTCTCGGCGACGAACTTCTCCGACGCGGCCAAAAGCTCCTGGCGCGCCTTGGTCGGCGTGGATTGCTGGAGCGATTGCACGGTCCAGCCGAGGTTGAAGCGCCGATTGGCCCATTCAACGAGCTGCTCCGATGCGTCCTTGGGCGATTGACGCATCATCATCATCGTCAGGTCCATGGCGAAGTCGATCGGGTACTCGATCTCGCGCTTGGTGTACTGCCTGGCGGCCCGATCGAGCAGCAGTTCCGCCACGCCGCCGGGGGACTGCTCCTTGGCCCTGTTGATCTCCTCGACCGAGACTTCGATGAGATACTTGATGCGGACCCACTCCGAGAGCTGGGCCTGCCCGTAGTTGGGCGAGAGGTACTCGGCGATGCCGGAGAGATCGGTGTCGTCGATGCGCCGCTCGGCGGCGTCGCGGAGCTTCATCTCAACGCGCTTGCGCTCCTCGGGCGAACCGTGCGAGAGCTCCGCGGGGTTGAGCTCCACGCCGAATCTCGACCTGGCCCAGCCGACCAGGCCCGCGACATCGAAATCGACGGCGACGTCGGAGCCCTCCGTGGGCATGTACTCGCCGAGCGTGACGTTGATGGTCGCGCCGGCCTCCTGCTTGGCGTCGATTCGGATCACGTCGAGCATTTCGTCGAGGTCGTGCCCCTTCAGGCGGTCGACGGCGATCAGGCACTCGAGCTTGGTGCGGGCGTACTCGGCGGCGCACTGCGCGGGGTAGTCCACGTCGAGATAGAGCCCGATCGCATCGTCGATGGCGTCGCGGATGTACTCGAAGATGAGGCCCTTGACGTCGCGGCCCTCCAGCACGCGCTGACGTAGGCCGTAGAACCGCTGACGCTGGAACTCCATGACCTCGTCGTATTCGAGGACGTTCTTGCGGATCTGGAAGTTGCGTTCCTCGACCTTCCGCTGGGCGCGTTCGACGCTTTTGGAGAGCATCGGGTGCTCGATGGCGTCGCCCTCCTTCATGCCCAGGCGAGCGAGGACCTTCATGGTCGTCTCGCCCGCGAACATCTTCATGAGATCGTCCTCGAGGGAGACGAAGAAGCGAGACGAGCCACGGTCGCCCTGGCGGCCTGAGCGGCCGCGCAGCTGGTTGTCGATGCGCCGGGCCTCGTGGCGTTCGGTGCCGATGACGTGCAGACCGCCCATCTCCTCGATGGTGTTGAACCAGTGGATGCGGTGGAGGAGGAAACGCCCGGTCTTGTCGAGGGCATTCCTGAGGTCCTCGGCGGACATGCGCTCGATGTCCTTGGCCTCGACCCAGGTATAGGTTCCGGCCCAGTGGCGCAGCAGCATCAATTCAAGCTCAGCGAAGGGGATGTCCTCGACCTGGCGCTTCTTGACGTCGAGGAACTGCGGCGCGAGCTTTCGATACACGCCCTCGCGCAGCTCGTCCTCGGTGGAATCGACCGTGATGGTGCGAGGGCAGATGCCGCGCTTGAGCCAGTGCTCCAGCAGCGCGGCGCGGGAGATCTGCCCGAGCTTGATGTCGGTGCCGCGCCCCGCCATGTTGGTCGCGATCATGACCGAGCCGATCTGCCCGGCGTTCTCGACGATGTGGGCCTCGCGCTCGTGCTGCTTGGCGTTGAGGACCTCGTGCTGCACGCCGTGGCGGCTGGCGAGCATGCGCGAGAGGCTTTCGGACTTCTCGACGCTGGTGGTGCCGACGAGGATGGGGCGCCCGGCGTCGTGGAAGTTCTTGATCTCGTCGCAGATGGCGGACCACTTGTCCTTGGCGTTGAGGAAGACCAGGTCGTCGAAGTCGCGCCGGATGACGGGCTTGTTGGTGGGGATCGAGACGACGTCCAGCTTGTAGATGTCGTGGAACTCCTGGGCCTCGGTGTCGGCCGTGCCGGTCATACCCGCCAATCGCTTGTACATCTTGAAGAAGTTTTGGATCGTGATGGTGGCGACGGTCTGGGTTTCCTGCTTGATCGGGACGCCTTCCTTGGCCTCGACCGCCTGGTGCAGGCCGTCGGACCACTGGCGGCCGACCATCGGTCGCCCTGTAAAGACGTCGACGATCACGACGCTGGGGACCTGCTTTCCGGTCATCTGGTCGGGCGTCGGCGCGACGATGTAGTCGCGGTCGAGCTGGTAGACGACGTGGGCGCGCAGTGACTGCTCGAGCAGGTGGGGCACGTCCATGTTCTGATCGACGTAGAACGACCCGATGCCGGCGACGCGCTGGGCCTCGGTCACGCCGTCGTGCGTCAGGTGGCACTGCTTGCGCTCGGGCTCGACGTCGAAGTACTTGACGTGCTGGTTGCGCTCGGCCTCGAGCGCGGGCAGCTCGGCCTTGGCGGCGCTCATGGCCGCCTGCATCTCCGGGATCTTTGCCTTGTCGCGGGCCTGGCGGATGTCGCCCTCGTAGCCCTTGATCCGCATCAGGCACTTCTGCACGTGCTCGTCGGCGTCGGCCCAGGGCTTGTGCTTCTGCACCAGGTGCCGTGCCAGGCGATCCGCCAGGTCGTAGCGGGGCTGGTCCTCGTGAGCCGGGCCCGAGATGATGAGCGGCGTGCGGGCCTCGTCGATCAGGATCGAGTCGACCTCGTCGACGATGGCGAACTGGCGCCGCTTCTGGACCTGTGCATCGGCGGAGCGCTTCATGTTGTCGCGCAGGTAGTCGAAGCCGAACTCGGCCGTCGTGCCATAGACCACGTCGCAGCGGTACATGACGCGCTTCTGGTCTTCGTCCTGCATGTGCTGGGGGTGGATGGCGCCGACGGTGAGGCCCAGCGCGCGGAAGAACGGCGCGGTCCAGTCGCGGTCGCGCTGCACCAGGTAGTCGTTGACGGTGACGACGTGGACCTTCATGCGCTCGATGCACGCGAGGTAGGTGGCGAGCGGGCCGACGATCGTCTTGCCTTCGCCCGTGCGCATCTCGGAGATCTTGCCCTGCGTCAGCACCATGGCGCCGATCAACTGCACGTCGAACGGGCGGGCGCGGAAGGGCGGGCGGCTCTCGGGGTACAGAACTCGAACCGCCTCGTACAACGCGTTCGGGATGTCGACCTGCATCCAGCCCGGGATCTCCTCGGCCCATCCGGCCCATTCCCCCACGGGCGGCGCGGGCGGGCACGCGTCGATGGCGGCCTTGGTTTCGTCGTAGAGGGCGCGGGCCTCGGGCGGGAGGGCGGCGGGATCAAATGAGTGGTGGGGGTTGAAGATGTTGCGGATGCCCACGCCTCGATCCATGGCCTCGCGGGCGCAGGCCAACGCCTCGATCATGAGGTCGTCGGCGCGGGTGCCCTTGTCGATGCGGGCCCGGAATTCGACGGCCTTGCCGCGCAGATCGGCGTCGGTGAGCTTGCGGATCTGCGGCTCAAGGGCGTTGATCGCGTTGACGCGCTGGTTGTAGCGCTTGACGAAGCGCTCGTTCCGCGTGCCGATGAGCATATTGAGGAGCGGGCCGATCAGGGGAATATCTTGCTTGGACATGGGTGTCTCTGTGATTCGAGAAATCGAAAGGGGCGCGGATTTCCCGCGCGGGAAGTCAGAGCCGCCGGCGAAAAATCACGCCCGGCGCCGGATGAGATGATTGGGATGCGATCGCGCCGAAGCGTGTCGCGTTGGCTCGCTCAGGCCAGCGACGGCGGCGGGAGGTCCAAGAAGTGGGCCTGCATCAGGCGGACCTCGTGGATGCCCCGATCCGCCACGGGCTGGCGGACGGCCTCGTCGCGCTGCACGCGCGCGAGAGAGAGGACGATGGCGGGAACCACACGGTCACGCTTCGCGATGCGCTGGACCGAGCGGACCGCGGTTTGGGTGAGCAGCGCGGACCGATCGGGTGCCCGGTGATGGCTCCAGTCGGCGGAGACGGCCTCCCGCGGTGCGGTCGCCGCGCTGAAGGTGAGAGCGACGATGAGAAGGAGAGATAGGCCGGCGAACGGAACGCGGGAACGGGGCGATTCCGCCGCCGCCGGTACTCGCTCGGCCTGCCAAGGGTCGTGAAGATGGGCGAAGGGGTCGGTCACGTGAAATCCAGATCGGCCAACTGTATCAGAGCGGATCGCGCCGCAAGAGAGATACGCAGGATTGTTCGATCACAATACCGAACAAACGCCTTGAGTCGCGCATTCCGAACGCCACCACTCGGTGGGAATGTAGACGGCTCTTCCGGGATTGTCCGATATCTGGTCCCGGCGCAAGTCCGCTCGCCTCTCGCGCCGGAACGCTGCTACGTTGGCGGCATGTCAGAGAGCGGCGAGACAAGGATGTCGTCGGGGCCGGGGCACGGCGTGCCCAAGGATCGCCCGCCAGCGCAGGAAGGCCAGCCGATGGTTTGCACCCGCCATTCGCTCCCGACCACCCGCGAGTCCGTGACCCACAAGTTCGCGATCGCGCGGCACGAGGGCTACCTCACGATCGGACTCTATGGAGACGGGCGCCCGGGCGAGATCTTCATCAAGATGGCCAAGGAAGGCTCAACCATCAGCGGCATGTGCCAGGCGTTCTGTCGGGCCTTTAGCCTGGCGCTCCAGCACGGCCTGTCGGTGGATGACGCCGTGGTTCGCTTCAAGGGCATGCGGTTCGAACCGATGGGCCCGACGAGCAATCCCGACATCCCCGAGGCGCAGTCGATCGTGGACTATGTCGCACGCTACCTGGAGTTGAACTACGGGAGCGTGCGGGCCGGCCAGGTCCGGCTGGGCTGAAGCTGCGCCGGGCAAACCGGCTCACCCATCGAACGAGAAACCAGGCGAGACACGCGCGCCCCGGGGGCGTGCGCGTCTGGCGTGCGAGCCTGCGGGAGAACGGGCGGAGTTTGAGCGTCGGCGTGGACGCCGCGTGCGATCGTTGGGGGTGAGAGTGGCCTCCTGGATGGAGAGACCACGCGCGGCGGGCTCGCTCATCCCGATCCGGAAGCAATCAACGAAAAAGCCCCCGATTGCTCGGGGGCCTTGGATCAGCGGTCGTTTCCGCAAAGCTCATTCCGGCGACCCCGCGGCGATTTCCGACGGTGGTTTCCACCGATGCCTGAGGGCTGATGCCCGGTGCCTCTTACAGCACCATTCCCTCCGGCAGGCGTGTCGCCGCGACGTACTTTCGGGCTCGGGAAGTCTTGTCGCGCGGCGGGATGGGCGAGCCGTCGGCGCGAAGTCGGACCACGCGCCCCGTGCCGCACAGCTTGGCCAGTGCCTGGTTCACGCTGCTGCGGATCGAGGCCTCCGCCGCATCGGACTTGTAGCCCACGTCCTTCAGGGCCGCCGCGATGTCCTCGGTCGTGAGCGGATCGGTGTAGCGATCGAGCGACCAGATCGCGAGAATCGCCTCCGCGAGGTTCTTCGGCGTCGACCCGGAACGGATCATGGGAGCGGGGCGCGATACCGCGGCCGGCGCTTCGGGCTGTCCCAGGATGCCGCTGAATGAAGACATCTTGCGCTGCTGGTGCTTCACAAGCTCCTTGGCATAGTCGCGGATGCGCGCGATGTTGGACTCGGTCTCTTGGCGCACGCGGTCGTAGACGGCGCGGGCCTCGCGCTCGCGCACACGCTGCGTCTCGATCCAACCCGTGACCTTCTCCAATTGCTCGGCCAGCTCGACGAGCGAGAGATCGGAGGGTTCGCGTCCGTCGCCGAACTGGCCGGCGGGAACGGTCGATGCGGGAGTCAATTCCATGTTTCTCTTTCCCGGGGAATTCGCACCAGAGACACACAGGTTGCGCCGATCCTCTGGCGCTCCACACACAGTGTTCTCGCGTGGTCTACATACAGGTTTAGACGTACAAGACTCCGTTGTCAACGCCATCGACCACCCGAATTTGCAGTCGGCCCCGCGCCGCGTATGGGACGCGCCGCGATCGGCGCGTTCCGAGCGGATTCCTGCATCAAGGGCCACGCTCCGAGCGTAAGGATCATTGGCGTCCGTTCGACCTCACGGGTCGGTAGGGTGTGGCGCGCGGGTTCCTGGCGCGCCGGCGGCCGATCGCTTACACTTACGTTCTGAAGGGCGTCCCACGGGCGTCCCCGGAGGTGCGCATGCTGTCTCAATCGGCCTCTCCCAATCCACGCCACGCGTTCACCCTCATCGAACTGCTCGTCGTCATCGGGATTATCGGCGTGCTGGTGACCATCGGGCTGTTCGTCGGTCGGGCCGTGGTCGGCCAGGGCAAGCAACGCGCCACCGAGGGGCTGATCCAGGTCGCCGACAAAGCGCTCGAGGCCTACTACAACAAGAAGGGCGAGGGTCCGCCCGATCGCTACACCTACAAGAACACCACCACCAACAAGACCTACGAGTTTGCGATGCTCGACGGAAGGCCCAGCGACGCGGGCTTTGACCGGGACAAGGATCCCGCGTTCGACAGCTTCGCACGCTTCGCGCTCGCCTGCAAGGACGTGCCCGAGGCCGACGACATCATCAAGTCCGTGAGCGACTCGCGCCAGGTCCGCACCGTCGTCGTCGCCGCCGCCGCCGACATCGGCGCCACGACCGATCTCCGGAGCGTTGAGTTGATCGACGGCTACGGCCGCCCTCTGCGATTCGTCCATCCGGCGTTCCACGGCGGATACGGGGCGTACCTCGACCAAACCAAAAACCAGAACACGATCAACAACAGCCGCACGCACAAGAAGGTGAAGGAATCTCCGAACCCGGAGTTCGACTTCCGCCGTTCCTATCGCCCTTTCGATCCCAACAACCTCGGGAGCCAGGACCCCATGACAGCCGTGGGCGACGCCGACGAGGGCATCTGCCCCGGATCACGCGCATACTTCTACTCGTCCGGTATCGACCTGGATCCCGGCACGCGTGAGGACAATGTCTATAGCGTCAAGCCGAGCTTCGCGTATGAAACGCAGGCTTTCAACTGAGGCTGAAAGGTCCCGAAGAAACACTTCGCGCACCGCGCACCGCGCACCGCGCACCGCGCACCGGCAATCGGGAATTGGGAATTGGGTGCCGTGTGTGCCGGTTCGGTCGTGTTTCCGCCGCTCGGACCCACATGATGCCGAGGGGGGCCATCGCCGAGCACGAATCGAGGAGTCCGATCTCAATTGCTGCGGCAGGCCCGGATCGTGAAGTTCGTCCGGGCCGCTGGACGGGCGTGAAGGGCGGCTATACTTGGGGCTGAATCGACGGGGTGTAGCGCAGCTTGGTAGCGCGCTTCGTTCGGGACGAAGAGGTCGTAGGTTCAAATCCTATCACCCCGACTTTTCTGTAGGCGAGGTCCTTCGACGGCTGCGTCGAAGGACTTTCTCTTTGTGCGG
>JABWBC010000177.1 GCA_013360695.1 Phycisphaerales bacterium | reverse complement strand
GCACGCGAGCCCGCGTGGACCGTGCCCTCGCCCCTCCCCGCGCCGCTCGCGCCGCCCGAGTCGTTCCTCGCCAAGGCCAAAGAACTCGGCCTGGAGTTCGACGAGGGCGATCTCTCGCGCCTCGGCCTGTATCTCGCGCTCCTCCTCGACGCGAACAACGCCTTCAACCTCACCGCCATCCGCGATCCCGCCGAGGCGTGGACGCGCCACATCCTCGATTCGCTCACGCTCATCCCGGTCCTGGCCGAACTCCCCGAGAATTCGCGCGTCATCGACGTCGGCTCGGGCGGCGGGCTCCCCGGCATCCCGCTGGCCATCGCCATGCCCTCGACCCGCTTCACGCTCCTTGAGGCCACCGGCAAGAAGGCCGCGTTCCTGAACGACCTGCGCGCGCCCCTCGCGCTCACCAACACCGAGGTCCTGAACCAGCGCGCCGAATCCGCGGCCCACCTGCACAAGGCGGGCGGCCACCGCGAGAAGTACGCCGCCGCCGTCGCGCGGGCCGTCGGGCCGCTCGCCGTCATCGCCGAACTCACCGCCGGCTTCGTCGAGGTCGGCGGCATCGTCGCGCTCATCAAGGGCGAGAAGGCCGAACAGGAACTCGAAGAAGGCGTGAAGGCCTGCGAGATGCTCGGCGTCTCTCACGCCGGCACGATCCCCACGCCCACCGGGCGCATCGTCGTTCTGGACAAGATCAAGCCCATCTCACGCATGTATCCGCGTCCCGACGGCGAGCCCAAGCGCGTCCCGCTGGGTGTGAAGCGGTCCTGAAGATCATCGCACGAAACGCACCGATGCCCGATGCGATCGAATCCATCTTCTCTCCCGGCGGCGTGCTGAGCAGCAAGCTGGGCGATCACTTCGAGCCGCGCGCCCAGCAGCGCGACATGGCGATGGCGGTCGCCAAGGCGTTCCGTGAGCGATCGCACCTGCTTGTCGAGGCCGGCACGGGCGTGGGCAAGTCGTTCGCGTATCTGATCCCCGCGATCAAGCGGTGCATCGAGCACAACGAGATCGTGGTGATCGCGACCAACACCATCGCGCTGCAGGAGCAGCTCATCACAAAGGACATCCCGCTCCTGGCGGGCCTGCTCGACCCCGACCTGCCCGGCGACGACGATCCGAGCGCCGAGCCGCGACCGCGGCTTCGCCCCGTTCTTGTCAAAGGCCGCGGCAACTACGTGAGCGTGCGCCGCCTGAAGCTCGCGTCGGAGCGGCAGGTGAAATTGCTCGGCGATCCCGCCGCCCGGCGCTCGCTCCACGTCATCGAGGACTGGGCCTACGAGACCAAGGACGGCACGCTCTCGACGCTCCCGCCACTGGAGCGCCCCGGCGTGTGGGACAAGGTGCAGAGCGATTCGGGCAACTGCATGGGACGGCGCTGCCCGACGTACGACAAGTGCTTCTATCAGAGCGCGCGTCGCACGATGGAGCAGGCCAACCTCCTGGTGTGCAACCACGCGCTGTATTTCTCCGACCTCGCGCTGCGCTCGCAGGACGTGGGCTTCCTGCCGCAGTATCACCACGTTGTGCTCGACGAGGCGCACAACGTAGAGGACGTGTCGTCGGAGCACTTTGGCATCTCGCTGGCCGAGGGGCGGGTGATGCACCTGCTCACGACGCTGTACCACCCGCGCACCGGGCGCGGCTATCTGCCGCAGTTGCAGCTCTTGAGCAAGGACAGCGCGCCGGTGGAGCGGGCCATCCGCCTGGTGTCCGACGCGTCCGACGCGACGCGCGCTTTCTTTGAGTCGCTCATCGCCGAGTCGCTGAAGGACGCGCCGACGAGCGAGCGGTTCAGCAGCGGCCCGCGCACCACGCGGCTGCGCCGGGCCGCGTTCGTGCCCAATATCCTCTCGCCCGCGATGCGCGATCTCTCGCTGCGGCTCAAGGCGCTGAAGGAATCCGCGACGGGCGACGCCGACCGGTTCGAGCTGAACGCCTACGCGATCCGGGCCCAATTGGTCGCGGACGAGTGCGATGCGCTCGTGGACCAGGCGATGCCCGGCTCGGCCTACTGGATCGAGGTCGGAGGGAACGACGACGAGGGCGCGCGGTACCAGAAGATCACGCTCGCCTGCGCGCCGATCGAGGTCGCGCCGATCCTGAAGGAGCGGCTCTTCTCGCGCGAGCACAGCGTTGTGCTCACCAGCGCCACGCTCTCGACCGCGCGGGGCGAGGGGGCGTTCGAGCACGCGATGAAGCGGCTCGGCTGCGACGGCGCGGCGACGCTCCAGCTCGGGAGCCCGTTCGATTACGCGCGCCAGGCCAAGCTCATCGTCGATCGCTCGCTCCCATCGCCCAAGGCGCACGGGCACACCGACGCGCTGGCCAGGTCGGTCCTCCATCATGTGCTCGAGACCGATGGCGGGGCGTTCGTTCTCTTTACGAGTTTCGCCACGCTCAACGCGCTGGCCCGGCGCCTGCGAGACCAGCTCTCCCAGCGCGGGATCACGCTGCTGGCGCAGGGTCTCGACGGCTCTCGCCAGGCGATCCTGGAGCGATTCCGCGGCGAGCCTCGGGCGGTGCTTTTCGGGGCCGCGTCGTTCTGGCAGGGCGTCGACGTGCGCGGCGATGCGTTGCGGAACGTCATCATCACCAAGCTGCCGTTTGAGCCGCCCGATCGCCCGCTGACGCAGGCGCGGGTCGAGTTGATCGAATCGCGCGGCGGCGACGCTTTCCGCGAGGACTCGCTGCCCAGGGCGGTGATCCGTTTCAAGCAGGGATTCGGGCGGTTGATCCGCTCGGCCAGCGACACCGGCCGGGTGGTGGTGCTCGATCCCCGGATCGCGACGTCGGGCTATGGGAGGTCATTCCTGGCGGCGCTGCCCAAGGACGTGCCAGTGGTGGAGTTTCCCGAGCCGGATAGTTACGACCCTCCATTTGAACCCGCATAGACACCGTACATTTGCGAGGGTGGATCGGGTTCTGGCTATCATCGGCCCTGACAGTCGATGGGAATTCGTTGGCGGCTGTTGTTGGGTCCGATCCGGCGGAACTGGTCGGGCGTCAGTCTGGAAACCGAGGCGGCATCGCGGGTCGTCGGAACTGTCCGACGCTCCGTCGTGCGGGCGTTGCCACAGGGCGTGGCCCGGGCCGCCGGACCAGGAAGGAGATCTTCGTGCTCGGACGCGTCTTCAAGGCCTATGACGTGCGCGGGACGTATCCCGACCCGCTGAACGAAACGCTGGCGTGGCAGATCGGCTTCGGCTGCTCGAAGTTCCTGCTTGCGGACGCCCACTCGGCGGGCGAGACGTCGCCCATGATGAAGAACATCGTGGTGGGGCGCGACATGCGTTCGTCGAGCCCGTCCTTGACCAAGGCGCTGGTCTCGGGCATGACCGACCACGGCGCGAACGTGATCGACCTGGGCATGGTCGACACCTCGATGATCTACTTCGCGGTGAATCACCTTGACTGCGCGGGCGGCGTGATGGTGACCGCGAGCCACAACCCGCCGCAGTACAACGGCTTCAAGGTCTCGAAACGCAAGGCCAAGCCGGTGGGCGAGACGACGGGGCTGGCGGAGGTGCGCAAGCACGCGGCGATGGTCGACAAGGCGACGATGGTGTCCGCGAACGGGCGGATCGAGTCGCGCGACCTGTGGCCGGCGTACGCCAAGCACGTGCGCTCGTTCCTCGATACGACGGGCAAGGACGGCAAGCCCGCGGCGCTCAAGATCGTGATCGACGCGAGCAACGGCATGGCGGGGACGATGATCCCCAAAATCTTCGGCAAGAACGCGGCGGGCGGGCTTGGCGCCGCGCCGGGGCTGCAGATCATCGAACTCAACTTCGACAACACCAAGGGCGTGTTCGCGCACGAGCCCAACCCGCTGGTGGCGTCGAACCTGAAGCAACTGCAGGATTCGGTGCTGCAGAACAAGGCCGATCTTGGCGTGTGCTTTGACGGCGACGCGGACCGCTGTGTGCTGGTCGACGAGAAGGGCGTGGTGGTGGGGTGCGACCACCTGACGGCGCTGCTCGCCAAGCATTTCCTCGCCAAGAAGCCGGGCGCGGCGATCGCGTATGACCTTCGCTCGACCAAGGCGGTCGAAGAGGAGATCAAGGCGGCGGGCGGCAAGCCGGTGCGCTCGCGGGTGGGCCACGTGTTCATGAAGAACGCGATGGCGGAGCACCAGGGCGCGTTCGGCGGCGAGCTCTCGGGCCACTTCTACTTCGCCGACAATTACAACGCCGACTCGGGCGCGATCGCGATGGCGGTGGCGATCTCGCTGCTCGCCAAGTCGGGCAAGTCGATGAGCCAGCTCATCGCGCCCCTGGCGCGGTATCCGCAGTCGGGCGAGATCAACTTCCAGATCGAGGACAAGGACGGCGCGCTCAACCAGCTGCGCCAGGCGTTCGGGGCGTCGTCGCCCTCGCGCGGCGTGGTTGACGAGCTCGACGGCGTGACGATCGATTGCTTCGCCAGCCAAGGTTGGTGGTGCAACGTCCGCAAGAGCAACACCGAGCCCTTGCTTCGACTGAATTGCGAGGCCAAGGACAAGCGGACGCTGGAAAAGATGCTGGCGCAGATCTCCCCGATGTTGGGGAAGAAGGTGGATCACTAGAAGAAGTCACGAAGTCACGAAGTCACGAAGAGACGAAGAGACGAAGAGACGGAGTGGAGGGGCGGAGTTCGCAGACGATTCATGAGTTTTCACCCTGGGCATCTCCGATGCCTCTTGCCCGATGCCTGATGCCTTCCTTGTATGACGCTCAACGAATTCCTCAGCCACTGGTCGATCACGGAGAACCCGTTCCGCGGCGAGGAAGCCCGCAACGACGCGGTGTTCGTGCGCATGACGGGATCGGGTGGGCTGCGCGGCACGGGGGCGATGCGGGTCGACCTGCAGACCGACACGCTGGCGTTCCCGCCGCCGAGCCATCCGCTCGGGTCGTTCCACTCGGATTTCGACAAAGTGCTGGGCGACCTGCACCGTCCGAGCACGTCGATCGTGTTCGGCGAGAAGGGGAGCGGCAAGACGGCGATGCGGCTGCAGATCGCGTCGCGGGTGGCGCAGCACAACGCGGAGCACCCGGCGGCCCGCGTGCTGATGGTCGCGTATG
The DNA here is from genome assembly GCA_013360695.1 of Phycisphaerales bacterium. Classification (GTDB taxonomy): domain Bacteria; phylum Planctomycetota; class Phycisphaerae; order Phycisphaerales; family UBA1924; genus JABWBC01. Next base: position 2,653 of record JABWBC010000177.1, on the reverse strand, counting down.
ACGATCTCAACCCGTTCCTGGCGCGGGTGCATGAACGCGTGGGAGGCAAGACGCCGCTGGAGAGTTTTCAGCAGTTGCGGCTGGTCGACCACATGGACGCGATCCTGCACACGGTCGTGCCCCGGCTGGTCGATGCGATCCTCGGGTTGCGGGCGCAGGACGATCCGATCGACCTGGGCGCGGACGTGAAGCGGGTGGCGCGGCGACTGGATCGGTACGACGTTCGCGACCTGCTGCTGTTGCAGGCCTTGTATGACCGCCCGGAGCAGGCGGAGCAACGCACGGCGGAACTGCGTGGACGGCTCGGCGCGTGGCGGTCGATGAGCGTCGTGCTGGGCGATGCGCTGGTGCTCGTCGGGCCGATCGTGCTTGCGGCGTTGTTCGTGTGGGGCAGGTTCTTCCCGCCGGGGTGGCTGACGGGCGAGTGGCCGGTGTATGCGCTGGCGGGGCTGGGCGCGCTGTGGCTGCTCTTTGCGACCAAGCACGCGGTGTGGGATCGGTTCAAGCTGGCGCGGACGTGCGGCAGGATCAAGAAGCAGCTGCGGGTGCTGTCGCGTTCGCCTCGCTCGTGGGCCAAGTCGCTGCGCCAGCTGCCGGCGGGCTGCCGCGACCCCGAGGTGCTCCCGATCGGCGAGACCGACGAGGTTCGGTATTCGCTGTTTTCCAGGCTGCGGCGACTGATCGGCGCGTTCGGGTACACGGGGATGCTGGTGGTGATCGACCGGGTCGACGAGCCGACGCTGGTGTCGGGCGACGCGGACCGGATGCGGGCGATCACTTGGCCGTTGCTGAACAACAAGTTTTTGCAGCAGGAGGGGCTTGGCGTGAAGATGCTCCTGCCCGTGGAGCTGCGGCACGCGCTGTTCCGCGAGTCGAGCGCGTTCTTTCAGGATGCGCGGCTCGACAAGCAGAACATGGTCGAGCGGCTGACGTGGACCGGGCCGATGCTGTACGACCTGTGCAACACGAGGCTGCAGGCGTGCCGCCCCGCGGGCTCGGCGCAGCTGGCGCTGCTCGACCTGTTCTCGGAGGACGTGACGCGGCAGGACGTGGTGGACGCGCTGGACCAGATGCACCAGCCGCGTGATGCGTTCAAGTTCCTGTACCGCTGCATGACCGAGCACGCGAGCAACGTGACCAAGGACCAGAACGCGTGGCGGATCCCGAAGCTGACGCTGGACCAGATCCGCAAGCAGGAGGCCGACCGCGTGCAGCAGCTGCACCGCGGGATACGCCCGGCGTAGGGCCATTCAACACGGAGTGACACGGGGAGACGCGGCGCGAAGGCGTGGTGAGGCTGGCCGCGCGCGGGCCCGCCGGGCGGAGCGCGGGTCAGGGTTGTTGTGCGGCGTCGAGCGAGCGAGGGAGCACCGAGACCTCGGGGAGCGACTGGATCTCCTTGGCGGATTTGGCCCCGGCCTCCTCGAACTTCTTGAGCGTGGGCGCGAGGCGAGAATCGATCGAGGCCGCCAGCTCGTTGTACTGCTCGACGGATTGGCGGAGCGATCGTCCGAGCTTGGCGGCGTATTCCCAGACCACGCCGGCGCGATGGTGCAGCTCGCTCCCGAGCTTCTTCAGCTCCTCGGCCTCTTCCGCCAGGCGCTGCTCGCGCCAGCCCAGTTCCACCGCGCGGAGCAGGCCGACAAGGGTGGAGGGGCTGGCCAGGATCACGCGGCGTTTGACGGCCAGCTCGAACAGCTCGGGGCGGCGTGACAGCGCGCCGTCGATGAACTGATCGCCCGGCACGAACATCACCACAAACTCCGGCGCGCGCTCGAACTGATCCCAGTACGCCTTGGCCGACAGCGCCTCGATCTGCTTGCGCACGTGCTCCGCGAATCGATCGAGCGCGTGGTCCGCCGCCTCCGGGCTCGTCGCCTCGATCGCGTCGAGGTACGCCTCGATGGTGGTCTTGGAGTCCACGACGATGGTCCGCTCGTTCGGCAGCTTGATCGTCATGTCCGGGCGTTGCAGGTCGCCCGCGTCGGTGCGGCGCGAGTCCTGCTCGGAAAAATCGCAGTAGCTCCGCAATCCCGCGATCTCGACCACGCGGCGCAGCTGCACCTCGCCATACCGCCCGCGCACCTGCGGCTTGCGCAGCGCCGCCACCAGCTTCGACGTCTCGTCCTTGAGTTTCGCGCTCGACTCCTGCGTCCCGCGGATCTGCTCGACCAGCGACGCGAACGACGCGGTGCGCTCCTGCTCGATGCGGCTCAGGTTCGTGTCGGTCTTGGCCAGCAGCTCCCGGATCGGCGAGAGAAGCTCGTCGATGTTCTTGTGCCGCTGCGCCATCTCCAGCGCCAGGTGCTCGCGCTGCCCGCTGAACTGCTGCGACGCCCGCTCCTGAAACTCCTTCACGGTACCGGCGAGCACCTCGCCCGCGAGGCTCTTGAAGCGATCCTCGGCCGTCTTCAGCGCCACGGCGTGGCTCCGCTCAATATCCGCGAGGCGCACCGTGTGCGCCTGTTCACCCTGCACCAGATCACCCTCGAGCGCCACGACGCGCTCGCCCAGCCTCGCCCGCTCCTGCTTCTCGCGCGAGAGCTCGTCGCCGCGCGCCTCGATCTGCGCCCGAAGCTGGCGTTCGTTCTCCTCCAGCGGGCGGTTGAGAGCCGAGGAAGGCGATAGTCCCGCGCCAGTCGGGCGGATTCCT
>JABWBC010000176.1 GCA_013360695.1 Phycisphaerales bacterium | reverse complement strand
GGCGACCATGTGGGCACGGGCGCGATCGAGCGGCGACCTTGCGGCGGCGACGGCCTGCTCGATGTGCCTGGCGGCGCGGACGGCCTCGTCGCGGCTGTGGATGTCCGCGATGGCGAGCTGCGACGAGAGCCAGCGATCACCGAGGATTCGATCGGGAAGCGAGGCCAATCGCTCGCAGCGCGCGAATTCCGATCGCTGTTCAAGAAGACGATCGAGATTGACGCGAGCGACCAGCTCGGCGAGCGAGTGCTTCGCGGCGGCGCGCCAGTCGTCGGAGGAACGCCGGCCTGTCCACAGCCAGCGGGATTGCTCGAGCACCCGCGCGAGCGGGCCGATGGTCCAGAGCTTTGCGTTCCAGAGCGATGTATCGGCGCCCGGAACGAGGGCGACGTCTGTTGGCGTGAGGCCCGCGGCGGCAAGGGCGTCGATGAGCGGGCGATTGCCGAGCGTTCCGCCTTTTTCTGCGGGTGTCTTGAAGTCATCACGCGAACCGAACGCGACGAGACTCCACTCCCGCGGGCCGACGGGGAGCACGCACAGGCCCCACCCCGATGGGAGCGCGGGCGGCGCGGGCGAGCGGTCGGGCCAGCCGACGAGCACGAGGTCTTCGCCGCGTCCCGCGATCGTGTCGGCGGCGGAGCATTCAATGACGGACCGTTTCGCGCCGCGGACGCGCTGCACGTCGCTGTTGAAGCACACGACGCTTGATCGCTTTCGCCACGGCGCCCAGAGTTGGCTGGCTTTCGGGACGACTTCGAGCAATTCGCGGGTGGTGCCGATGTGCAGGAAGTCGCAGCGATCGAGCGTTCCGGCGTGGAAGGGCGTGGCGGCGAGGGAGTCGTGAATCCACGCGAAGTCCGGGCCGCCCTCGGCGAAGCGGGACCGGAATTCCTCCCGCGATTGCGAGGGGACCAGTGCCATGAGCACGTGCTCGTAGAGATCGATCGCGCGGCCTTCGCCTGACGCGACCTTTGCCAGGGCGCCGGGCGCCAGGCGCACGCGTTTGCCGGCGACCCGCACACCCGCGGCGTCGAGCAGCTTGGATGCACTGGCGACATCGAACGAAACGAGGCCCGTATCGACCAGCACGCTTCCATCGCCCGCGATTGCGCCGCGGGCGACCGCGGTTGATTCGCTCGGCTTCTGTAGGAAGTCCGTGACGCGACCAAACTCGTCGCAGATGTACACGCCGTGGCGCGAGCCGCGGGCGGCATCGGTCTTGAACGCGACGCCGACGACGCCGGGGCGGTTCACATCGACCTTCTGGCCGGCGACACCGAGCATGACATCGCCAGACGCGACGAGGACTCGGCCCTCGCGCGAGAGCTCGATCGACGCGAGGTCTTCCAGCACCAGATCGAAGAGCGTGGCGGGGCGGCCCTCGCGAGTTTCACGTGGTAGCGGAAGGAAGAGCTTGCCCTGGGCGGCGTAGGCGGGGAGGCGACGGCTGTCGCCGCCCGAGTGGATCATGAGCACGCGCTGGCCGGCAAGGGCGGATGCGACATCGCGGATAGCGCGGGACTCGGCGAGGCGAAGTCGGACGACCTCGGCGAGCGCCGCGATGGTCGCGGCGCCGGAGCCGATTCGTCGCCCGCCCACGTCGGGCACGACGAGCCAGCTTCGGCAAAGGGAGAGCCCGCCCTCACGCTCTCGCTCACGGAGCTGGGTTTCGTACGCCGCGGCCTGGGCCGAATTGGCGGCGGTGACGACGAGCCAGTCGATCGGGGCGTCGAAGGATGAGGCGGACGATTTTGAGACCTTTCGCGTCATGCGGCGGGCGCGCCCCCAAAGAACCTGTGACACGCTAGCCTACGCGAAAGAAGGCGTGTCGAACACGGGAAGTGAGGCCAAAGGAGACGGTTCGTGAAGACGTATGCCCAGGCGTTGGACCTCAAGGACGACCCCAAGCTCATCGAAGAGTATGTGCGATATCACGGGGAAGTGTGGCCAGAAGTGGTGGCGGCGCTGCGTGCGATCGGCATCGCGCGCATGAAGATTTTTCTGCAGGGAACACGGCTGTTCATGTTCTATGAAGCGCCGGACGGGTTCGTGCCCGAGCGTGATTATCAGGCGTATGCCGCCAACGCCAGGTGCCGCGCGTGGGACACGCTGATGCGGGGGTATCAGGAGCGCGTGCCGGGCGCGCGTCGGGGGGAATGGTGGGAACCGATGGACCTGGTGTTTGATCTCGAGGCGCAGGGGTAGGGGTGGGTCCGACTCGCGCCGCAGCGTCGAGAGCCCTGCTCGTATCATGCCTGATTGATGGCCCGTAAACGTGGATTGATCCTATGAACAAGCCCCCCACTCGCTCGAGCAAGGCCGCCCCGTCGTATTCGATCGGCCTGGACTATGGCACCGAGTCGGCCCGCGCGCTGCTCGTGGACACGCGGACCGGCGAAGAGCTCGCGACGTGCGTCTTCCCGTATCCGACCGGCACGCGCGGCGTAATCCTGTCCAAGGACCCAAACCTTGCGCGTCAGAATCCCGCTGACTACCTGCTCGCGGCGGAGTTTCTGCTGAGACGAACGCTGGCGATTGCGAAGAAGAACATCAAGGGCTTCACGCCGGCGCAGATCGTGGGGATCGGCGTTGACACGACGGGAAGCACGCCCCTGCCGATCGACGCGAATGGCCGGGCGCTGGGGATGATTCCAAAGTTTGCGAAGGACCCGGCGGCGATGGCGTGGCTGTGGAAGGACCACACGTCGACGGGCGAGGCACGCGAGATCACGGAGATGGCGCGCGAGCATCGCCCTCGCATGATCGCGCGTTGCGGCAACACGTACAGCAGCGAGTGGTTCTTCAGCAAAGTCTTGCACTGCGCCCGCACGAGCCCCAAGGCCTTTGCCTCGGCTCACCTGTGGGTCGAGTGTGCTGACTGGATTCCCGCGGTGCTGACAGGCACGGAGCACCCCGACAAGCTGCAGATCGGCGTGTGCGCCGCGGGGCACAAGGCGATGTTTGCCCATGATTGGCAGGGCTACCCGGACGCGGAGTTCCTGTCGATGCTGGACCCGGGGCTGGGCGCGTTGCGTGCGCGGCTGCGCGATCGCGCGCTGACGATCGACCAATCGGTCGGCGGACTATCAACCGAATGGGCGGAGCGGACCGGGCTCCCGGCCGGGGTGCCGATCGCCGCGGGCGCGTTCGACGCGCACCTGGGCGCGATCGGGAGCGGCATCGAACCCGGGACGCTCGTCAAGATCATGGGCACGAGCACGTGCGACATCGCGGTCGCGCCGCACCCGGATCGATTCCCCGAGATCCCCGGGCTGTGCGGGATCGTTGATGGCAGCGTCCTGCCGAAGATGCTGGGGTTCGAGGCCGGGCAATCGGCGGTCGGCGACATCTTCAACTGGTTCGTCGACGTGATGAAGCCCAGGGGCGGCACGCACGAGGCGCTCTCCAAAGAGGCGGCGAAGATAGCGCCGGGCGCGTCGGGGTTGCTGGCGCTCGACTGGAACAACGGCAACCGCACGGTGCTGGTTGACCAATTGCTCACGGGCCTTCTCGTCGGCCAGACGCTGTACACCACGCCAGCAGAGGTGTATCGCGCCCTGATCGAGGCGACCGCATTCGGCGCCCTCACGATCATCAACCGCTTCGAGGAGTTCGGCGTCAAGATCGATCGCATCATCAACTGCGGCGGGATCGCAGAGAAGAACCCGCTGGTGATGCAGGTCTATGCCGACGTGACCAACCGCACGATGCATGTCTCTCGATCGGCCCAGACCTGCGCGCTGGGGGCCGCGATCGCGGGGGCGGTCGTGGGCGGGGCGCACTCGTCGGTGGCGCAGGCGCAGCGGGCGATGACGGGCGTGAAGTCCAAGCCCTACAAGCCGAATCCCAAAGCGCACGCGATCTACGCGGAGCTGTACCCGCTCTATCGCGCCCTGCACGACGCGTTCGGAACGTCTGCACCCGCGACGCTGCATCATGTGATGAAACGGCTGATCGAGATTCGGACAAGGACGCGGATGTAGCGCTCGCCCGACATGGGCGCACCGTTCAGCGTTCGCCCCGGCCGGCGGCGATCGCATCGAGCCGCGCCAGCGCGACCTGGATGGCGCGTCGGAGATCGGCCTCGATCGGGTAGGGCGCCAGCGAGGGCGGGCGGTTCGAGTCCGCGAGCGCGAGCTCCTCGCGAACCTTGCGGGCCATGCGCGCGGCGATGTCGGAGCGGGACAGGCCCTGCCCGGCGGGCGGATCGGCGACGGCGATGCGCTCGCCCGCGGTCGCGAACGTGAGGAGCACGTGCACATACTCGCTGCGCGCGAAGTTGTCGTGCAGGTCCGAGGTCATCAGGCGACGGGTCGCGTCAACGGCCTGTTCCGCGGACCGGATCAGCTCCTCCGCGGGCACCTCGCCCGCGCTGAGCAGCGCGAGCACGACCTCGTTCATGGCGAAGTTCCGCGTGCTCACGTCGCGTTCCGGGCCGCCGAGCGAGATCGCGTGCAAGGTGGTTTCCCGGCAGGCGCGGGCGATCGTATGGGCCGCCTTGCGATCGGTGATCGCCAGCATCTCGGCGAGGAAGCGCTGGGCCTGGCCGAGGCTGGTCCAGCGATCGGCGTTGCTCGGTTCGGCGGCGCACAACTCCGCGAGCTGGACTTCCAGAACCCGCAGACTGTTGACATCACCCGCGTGGGCGGCGGCGGCGGCGAGGAGGCTCAGCGCGTGGGCCCGAAGCTCTGCGGCCTGAGCGGCGCCGACGCGCGAGGCGACGATTTCAATATGGGCGGCGGCCCGGCGCGCGATCTCTGGCGCCACCGGACGACCCGCCATCATCGAGCTCTCCTCCAACGCGCTCGCCAGCCCCAACCGACGCTCGTCGGTGTCGCCGCTCGTAACGAGCGATTCGTACATCCGCGCCGACGCGCCGAAAAGCTCCGCGGCCTCGTCGGTCTGGCCGAGACTGCCGGTCGACGTCCCCCCCACCACCCGCCCGAGCTCCAGGTACACGCGCGCCAGCGACTCCAGCACGCGCGGATCATCGCCCGCCCGGGTTTCGACGCGCCGGAGGTATTCACGCGCGGCCTCAAGCACCGCCCGCCGCGCCTCGAGGGGCTGCCGCTCCGCGTGCATCCGCTGGTTGAGCGCGACGACGAAGACATCCGTGCCACGAACGATCTCTTCGATCAGCTGGTCCGAGCGCCGCTCCGCATCGTGCGCATCCATCACATGCACGATCGCGACCACGGCGCTGGCCATGACGCAGAGCGTCGCGACGCTCGCCATCACCACGCGGCTCTTGTGCCGGCGGGCGGAGGACATCGCAACGCTCCACAGCCCGGGCGGGCGGATCGAAACCGGGCGCCCCTCCGCGATCGCGCGAAGGTCGGCCGCGAGCTGGCCCACCGAGGAATAGCGACCCTCCGGGCGCTTGGCCATCGCGTGCGAAACCACCAACGCGACGTCGCGGGCGCGGCTCCCGAATCGAGCGGACGCCCGGAGCGTCGGCGGGCCCTGCTCGCGCACGCGCCGGATCAGCTCCGGGAGCGCCACCCCCTGGTGCGAAAACGCCGGACGCTCCGCGACAAGTTCGTACAGGATCGCGCCCAGCGCGTACACGTCCGAGCGCGTGTCGGCGGCCTGTCCGGCGGCCTGCTCGGGCGACATGTACGGCACGCTGCCGATGAGATGCGTGCCGGGCAGCGAAGCAAGCGTGGCGGCGGGATCGACGCCTCGCGCCACGCCGAAGTCGACGATCTTCGGCTCGCCCGTCGCGGTCTGGACGAGGATGTTGGCGGGCTTGAGGTCGCGGTGGATCACGCCACAGCGGTGCGCGTGCTCGACGGCGTCGCACACCCGTGCGAACAGCGTCAAAAGGTCCGGGCCGCCGAGGTTCCGCGCCCGCGCATGCTCGGTGATCGCGTGGCCCTCGACCAACTCCATGACCATATAGGGGCGCGGGCCTTCCTGGCTCTCGAACTCGCCCGAGTCCAGCAGGGCGGCGATGTTGGGGTGCTGCAGGCGCGAGAGCGCCACGATCTCAAACTCAAAGCGGCGCCGGAGCTCGCGCAGGGCGACGCCCGGGCGCAGGAGCTTGAGCGCCACCCGCCCGCCCCCGGGCGCCTGGGCCTCGTAGACGTCGCCCATCGAGCCCGAGCCCCGCAGGCATTCGAGGCGATAGGCGGCGATCCGCGTTCCGGGCGAAAGCCCTTGGCCGCGGGTGGATTCAAGCCCCGGCGCGCGGAGGATCGGCGGCTCATCAAGGAACTGATCGGCGGATTCGTCGGCGGCGAGCATGGCGCGGACCGTGGCCGCCAACGGGCCCTCGCCGCACGCGGCGCGGATCGCGCCCTCGCGCTGGTCGCCGGGCAGATCGATCAACTCCGCGAGGATCGAGAGCGCGCGGGTGTCGTCGAGGAATTGTTCCGACGCCGGCGTCAAGGCACTCATGCTCCGTGGCGCATACGTTCGAGCAGCCAGGCCCTGGCGACGCGCCAGCGCCGCGAAATGGTCCGGCGGTCGGCCCCGAGCAGGTCGGCGATGTCATTGACCGAAAGCCCCGCGAAAAACCTCAGCATCACCACGCGGTGCCCGGGAGGATCGATCACCCGCAGCCGCTCGAGGTACTCGTCCAGAACGCCGGCGTCAACGGATGGATCGAGCTCAAGCTCGACGCCGAGGTCGGGGTCAAACGCCTCTCGCTTCAGGTCGCCGCCTCGCTTCTCCGCACGGCGCTTCCGCGCATGGTCGATGAGCACCCGACGCATCGCCTCGGCGGCCGCGAGAAAAAACTCCTGCTTTCCCGACCAGGTCCGCTCCGCGCCCTGCATGCGCAGATACACCTCGTTGACCAGCGCGGTCGCGCTGAGCGTGTGCCCCGGTCGCTCGTGGGCCAGCCGCGAATGCGCCATGAGCTTCAGCTCTTGGTAGAGCAGCGCGATCAGCGTCGCCGAAGGGACAGCCTCCTCAACGCAAAGCGGCGATTGTTGCGACGGTTGCGCGCGAGTCATCAACGTCCTTTGCGCGGAATCGAGCACCCGGTGACACCACTAATTCTAGCGAATTGACGATTCGCCCCAAGTAAATCCACTGGCCCCATGAGGCCAGTAAAAACCCTGGGCGACCTTGCTCACGCCTTAGCTCGTGACGATCCAGCCCCGAAATGGTGACTTGGCGATCCACCCCGGGCCTTGCTCCGGGCCAGTCTGGTTCGTAGCGCGGCTGTCGAATTCTCCAAGAACCGACGCTGGCACGCTAATCGCGACGATCGGATCGCTTCCAGCTCGCATCACCCGAGAGTCTCGCGATCAGGATCGCCAGCAGCTGGCACCGCTCGACCAGGCTTGCCAGCTCGATCCACTCCCGCGGCGTGTGGAGTCCCCCGCCACGCACACCCAGAGTGTCGATCGTCGGCACCCCCGCGTCCTGCAGGATGTTGCCATCACAAACTCCTCCGGTCTTCCCGAACGGCAACTCCTGGCCCAGAGATTCCGCGACGGCCCGCGCCGCCAGCGCCAGGCGATGCGTGCCCGGCGTCAGAGGTTTCGCCGGGCGGTTGAAACTCACCTCGAGGCGAACACTCGGAACCTCGTCCGCCGGCGTTTCCAGCGCGCGGAGCTCGCGCTCGATCGCGGCCGCGATCTCCGGCGTGCCGAATCGCGCGTTGCCCCACGCCCGCGCGGAATCGGGAACGACATTCGTCGCGTGCCCGCCCTCGATCGGCCCGACGTTGACGATGCGAGCCGCGCCGGGATCGCTCAGCCGCTCGGTCGCGCTGATGCAGCGCGCC
>JABWBC010000175.1 GCA_013360695.1 Phycisphaerales bacterium | reverse complement strand
GGCGCCTCGGCCAGCGCGAGCCCGGGGCGAGCGAGGACCGCGCGAACGCCGAGGCCGAAGTCATCGCGCACGGACGCGAGCGCCCAGTTGCTCCAGCACTCGATGGCGTCGGCACGCTCGAACACACGGCGCTCCGCGCGCTCCAGGAGCTTCGACGGGACCGACGCCATGCCGAGATCGCGCCGCATCAGCGGCGCGGTCGCGTCGATCTGCACGATGAAGCGCGGCCCGTCCTTGACCCCTTCGAGCACCGACGCGACGCCCGCCGCGAAGTGCTGCGTGGTGACGTGGATCACGTCGAAACGCCGCCAATCGAGCGGGCCTTGCAGCCACGCGCGCGTCCGCTCGCCCCACAGCATCATGTTGCGGTGGTTGTGAAGGTCCCAGGAGGATCGCCTGAGCACCGGGAGCGACGCGCCCGCGGCGGCCATGGCAGGGGTAGGCACGAGCTTGACGTGAACCGCGTCGAGCTCGCCGCGCGACGCCGAGTATCGCTCGAGGTATCGCCCGAGGGTGGCGAAGCCCATGCGTCCGAAGGTGAGGAAGAGAACGCGCGTCTGGCCGCGTGGCTCCCGCGGCGGGAGGTCCGCCTCGCGCAGTGCCGCGGGATCGCTCGTGACGGTGCGGATCATTTCGAGGGCGCGGGCGGCGTGTTGGTGTCGGTGGGCGACGCGGGTTGCGGAGTCGCCTGTGGCGCGGCCGGCTGCGCGGATTGCTCGCCCGCTTGTTGGGCGGCCTGCTCGCGCGCCTTGATTTCGGCCGCCTGCTGCTGCTTCTTCATCTGGAAGAAGCCGAGCAGCATGAGCCCGATCGCAAGCCCGATGAAATAGAAACCAAAGCGACGCGCGGCGTCGGACCACTTGCTCGAACTCTGGTTCGCGGGAATCGGCATTCGGTCGCTCTCGGTCGGGACACTTCTGGTCGGAACACTGGCGGTCGGGCGGGCGTGTGCGCGGCAGGGCGATGATAAGCACGCGAAGACGCGACGTTACCCGCCGCGCTTGCGTTTGCGACGGGCGAGATCACCCATGGCGGTTCGAGATCGAACGAAGGACGCCGATGGCCCACGGGAGGTCGGCGGCATCGGCGAACGTGATGGTGCAGATCACGAACGACTGCTTCCCGGCCACCGAGCACAGGAGCGTCTCGCCCTCCTCGTCCGGCTCGAGCCTCTTGGCGAGTCGCAGCGTGCCGCCGCCCTGATCTCGCACGACTTCCCGGCCCTCCGTGCCCGCGTGGCCCTGCTCGATCGCCTCCGAAGGATTGAAACTCGGATCTGGCTCACCTTCGGGCACCATCACAGAAAGTCTGACGGCCCAATCCGAATAGAACAGCACGAGCGAGCCGTCCTCCTCGTCGGTGTCCTGATAGACGTTTCCGGGGAGCGTGATGGTCCAGCCGGCGCCGAGGTCCCAGCGGCACAGGCCACGCCGGAATCCGAAGCCCTTGGCGCGCAGCGGCGGGAATGCCGAGGGATCGAGTTTCGAGAGCTCGCGCAGCTCGGCGAGATCGTCGTTGGACACGCCGCGCTTGCAAAGCTCAGGGCCGGCGAGCTTCGCCCAGTCCAGCGTCGCTTCGAGCAGCCGTTCTTCTCGCTCGTCGCACGGCGGGTGCCATGCAACCTCCGACCACATCATCGCCTTGGTCAGCCTCGCCCATTGCGCGGGTGTATGCTCGCGCGACCACCACGGAAAAAACTCTTGTGCGCGAGCCGCGAGGTCCTTGCCCTGCCTCACCGCTTCGAACCACACGGCATCGAACGCTCCGGCCGCGCTCATGATCGCGCTCGCCTCGAGCGGGGTCGGCGTGTCCATCGACATGTTGAGCTTCAGGCCGCTCGCAAGATCGCTCGATTGCTGGTGAATGCTGACGGCCAACTGCCGCAGGAACCCTGTCATACCTTGTTGTAGAGCGGCGAAATCGCGGTCGACGGCGAAGCCCGTCTCGTCCGCGCCGTCCTCTTTCCAGTTCCACGCCAGCCCGGCCGCCTTTCCGATGCGATCGACGAGTTCGACGACCTCCGCGTGATAGCCGGGCCCGAGCGTCGACGTTTTCGCGCTGGCGTAGACCCTGCCAGAGTCGATCACGAACTCCAGCGGCTCCGCGAGCGGGCACAACTCGTACCCGATCGAGTCCTCGTCCTCGATCTCCTCGAACAGGGGCTTCATCACGGGATCGGTCACGGCCCGCCCGACCTCGCCATTGATCAACCCGCGCAACTGCGCCAGACTCTTCACGCCCTTCGGCAACGGTGCGCCAACGCCGATTCCGAGCCCCATGACTCCTCCCGTCCTTCGCACATTTGCGACTCCGCCGACTCCGCGGGCGCCGGGCGCGATCATGCCCATGATATAATATACGCGGTCCGCGTGCGCGACATTGGCCGTCGCAGCGCGTTACCCGCCGCGTTTGCGTTTGCCCTTGCGGTCGGCGCGGACGCCGGGCATGCCGGCGCGGCCTTGTTTCCGCCTGGTGCCGTCGCCCTCGTCCAGCTCGGAGCGGCGGACCTTGACCGCGCTCTCGCTGAATCGCGATGAATCGTCGCGGAGCTTCTTGAGCTTCTGCACCTGGTCGCGCAACGCCGCGGCCTTCTCGAACTGGAGGGCCTCGGCGGCCTCCATCATCTCCGCCTCGAGCTGGCGGATCAGCTCGCCGACCTCGAAGGCCTCCTCGCGGGTGGCGACGGCGTCGCGGGCGGTGCGGCGGGCCTTGAGCTGGACATCCAGGCCGTGGCGGATCGCCTTCTTGATCGTCTCTGGTGTTATGTTATGTTCTTTATTGTACGCAACCTGCTTGGCGCGGCGGCGCTCGGTCTCGCCGATGGCGGCGGACATGGCGGGCGTCATGGTGTCGGCGTACATGATCACGCGCGCGTTGACGTTTCGCGCGGCGCGTCCCATCTGCTGGATGAGGCTGGTGGGCGAGCGGAGGAAGCCCTCCTTGTCGGCATCGAGGATGCACACGAGCGAGACCTCGGGGAGGTCGAGTCCCTCGCGCAGGAGGTTCACGCCGACGAGCACGTCGAACTCGCCGGTGCGGAGCTCGGTGAGGATCTGCACGCGGTCGAGGGTCTCGATCTCGCTGTGCAGGTAGCGCACGCGCAGGTCTTTTTCGGCGATGTAGGCCGCCAGGTCCTCGCACAGGCGCTTGGTGAGGGCGGTGACCAGCACGCGCTCGCCGCGAGCGACGACGGCGCGGCACTGCTCGAGCAGGTCGGGGACCTGCCCCTGCGCGGGCTTGACTTCGATGACGGGATCGAGGAGGCCGGTCGGGCGGATGACCTGCTCGGCGACGACGCCGCCGACCTTGTCGAGCTCGTAGGGGCCGGGCGTGGCGCTGACGAAGAGGACCTGCGGCACCATCGCCTCGAACTCTTCGAAGCGGAGCGGGCGGTTGTCCATCGCCGCGGGGAGACGGAAGCCGTGCTCGACGAGGATCTGCTTGCGGTTGCGATCGCCGAAGTACATGGCGCGGACCTGCGGGATGGTGACGTGGGATTCATCGATGATGAGGAGCCAGTCGCGGAAGTTTGGGCGCGGCGCGGGGGCGGACTCGGGGCTCTCGAGGCCCGGGGTGCGATAGCCGCGGAAGCCGTGGGTCATGGCGGCGGTGTCCCAGTTGCCGTCGCCGGTGCGTGCGGGCGCGAAGTCGAAGTAGTCGAGCAGGCAGTACGGGCGTTCGCCGGGCACGCGCCCGTCGAAGTAGCGCGAGTAGTTTTCGACGCCGGAGCAGTAGCCGACCTCCTCGATCATCTCGAGGTCGTACTTGGTGCGCGCGAGGAGGCGCTGGGCCTCGAGGAGCTTGCCCTCGTGGCGGAGCTGCATCACGCGCGCGTCGAGGTCGGTGCGGATCTGCTGGATGATCGGCGCGAGCTCGTCGTCGGCCATGACGTAGTGGACCGCGGGGAAGAGGAAGAACTGCGATTCCTCCGCGAGGACCTCGCCGCTGGTTGGGTTGACCAGGTCGACGCGATCGATCTCGTCGCCGAAGAGCTCGATGCGGACGGCGTATTTCTCGTAGGCGGGCCAGACCTCGAGGGCGTCGCCGCGCACGCGGAACTGACCGCGTTTGAACTCGATCTCGCTGCGCTGGTACTGCATGGTGCTGAGCGCGAGCATGAACTCGCGCCGGTCGATGCGGCTGCCGCGGGTGATGGTGAGGACGCGCTGGGCGTAGGCTTGGGGCGAGCCCAGGCCGAAGATGCAGGAGACGCTGGCGACGACGATGGTGTCGCGGCGGGAGAGGATGTTGCTGGTGGCGGCCAGGCGCAGCTGGTCGAGGTCGTCGTTGCGGGAGGAGTCCTTCTCGATGTAGATGTCGCGCTGGGGGATATACGCTTCGGGTTGATAGTAATCATAATAACTTACAAAGTAATTGACACTGTTGTTCGGGAAGAACTCGCGGAGCTCTTCGTAGAGCTGGGCCGCGAGGGTCTTGTTGTGGCTGATGATGAGCGTGGGCTTTCCGAGGCGGGCGATGACGTTGGCCATCGTGAAGGTCTTGCCGGTGCCGGTGGCGCCCAGGAGGCAGGCGCTGGGCTTGCCCGCGCCCAGTTCGGCGGAGAGCTGCTCGATGGCCGCGGGCTGATCGCCCATCGGCACGAACGGCGAGACGACCTTGAAGGAACGCGGCGTGGGCATGAGCGATTTTACGCGCGGCGTGGGCACGCGAACGGAATCGTGCGAGAGGGGCCGCGGATTGGAAACGCCGGTGCGGCGGATTGCGGGCGAGCGGGAAGGGCGTGTTCACGCGCCGTGCGGCATGACCTTGGGAGCGGGCTCGGGTTTGTCATCTTTCCCGAGCCCCCACGTCGAGCCGCAGGCGGAGCAAACGACGCGGTCCTTGGCGCGTTCTTCGGGCGGCCAGAGCGCGGTGCACGACGGGCACACGCCGCGCGTCGCGAGTTCGCGGGCGACCTCGCGCTGCGAGGTGAACATGCTGCCGCCGAGGATGCCGATGAAGAAGACGATTCCGACGCCCAGGAAGATCGACGGGCAGATGAATGATTGCCACGTCAGGTTGCCGCGGGAATCTTCGAACTGCGTGAGCAGTAGTGCGCCGAACGCGCCGAATGAGATCAATGCGAAGATCGCGGTCGCGATCCTCTTCCAGCGTGAACGAAGGATCAGCGCGCGATCCGCCGCGGCGATGACCGCCTTGCGCTCGCCGTCGGCGTCGCGCTGAAGGTCGGTGAGGTCCTGGAGCGTGCGGATCGAGACGATGCGCCCGAGCGAATCGCGTCCGGCGCGGGCGCTCTCGGGCTTGGAGAAGATGAGAACGGTGCGGGACCAGTGCGGCTCGGCGTGATTCCACCAGGCCCAGGTCACACGCTGCTGGTTCCACGCCGCGCCGCATTCGGAACAGACGATGCAGGAGTCGGGCTGGACGGGGAGTTCGCGGAGCGAGTAGCCGCACTGGCCGCAGAACCCCTCGGCGACGAGCGAGGGCGCGCTGCGGAGGTATCGCTTGGGGAGGATGCGGCGTTCGACGTAGACCGCGGCGACGAGCACGACATAGGGGACAAAGTACCCCGCCGTGCCGATGACGCGCACGAGCAACGAGGAGAAGATGCAGGACCCGATGACGAGAACGGCGAGCACGATCGGCACGGGTCGGAGCATGCCGACGTTGCGGAGCGACTTGGAGTGGCGCGAGGCTTTGCCCAGCCAGTTGGCGAGGCGTTCGCGGGCCGCACGATCGTCGGCGGCGATGCTCTCCTTCACGAGATCGGGGAGCGCGAGGGGCGTGATGGGCTTGCCGCGATCGTCGCGGTCGGCACCGCGTCTGGCTGGCGGCGTTGGCGTTTCGATGTCGGCGGCGTCGGCCATGTGTGTAGCTTACTTGTGGCGTGAGTCTCTTGCCGGGAGGGTCCACGTCGAGCCGCAGTGGGTGCAGGCGACGACGTGTTCGTGGTCCGCGGCTCGCGTCAGCTTCGCGGCGCAGGACGGGCAGCGCTCGTGGCTCGTCAGAATGCGTATCACATCGTCGGTCACGATGTACAGATCGCCGCACCACACGGCATAGGCGAGGACCACGCCCGCGGCCGAGAGGAAGAGCCCAAGAGCAATACTCCCCATCGGCATGAGAGGCCACACGCCAATTGCTCCGAGAACGGAAAGGGACACCGCACCCGCGCCAATGAGAACGGAGGTGACAGCGCGGCCGACTCTTCCGATCGGGGCGAGTTCCGCCCAGATCGGGCGCCAGCAGGATTCGGCGGGGAGCTGCGCATCCTCGGCAACATGCTGCACAGCCCACGGCGTTATCGCGGGCACGAGGCGCTGCGCGGCATCCATCGTTTCATTCTCGGGCGAGTAGAAGACGAATCTGAACGGACGAGGACGAGCGGCAGGACGCTCCACCTTTCTCGGCGAAGACCACCAAGGCCATGTGATTCGCTCTTTTCGCCAGGCACTTCCACACTCCGGGCACACAAGGCAGTGGTCCTCAGCAGGAAGCAAGTCGCGAAGCGAGTAGCCGCACTGGCCGCAGAGGCCCTGAGCGACAACGGTCGGCGGGTGGATGTGATAGAGCCGTGATCGCGCACGCCAGTTGAAGGCGATCAAGGCCGCGGCGAGCAGCGTGGGTATGAGAAATCCAAAAGGGCCCAGCAGCGCAACCAGCCAGCCGCGACTGGTCGAGGAGAGCATCAACAAGATGATGATCGGAAGTCCGATCCACATTGCGGCGTCCGTCGAAGGACGATTCAGCGATCTGAGGCGTGGAGCGATCCTGGTGAGCCATCGGCCGAGGTCTTGGCGGACGGCCGCCTCTTGTTCGTTCGAGCCGCCGCGTACGAACTCCGCGATGCTGACGGGTGAGACGGGGCGGGCGCGGTCGTCGACAAGTTTCGCGAACCCTGCGCGCGCGAAATGCCGGACACCTTTCTCGCCCGAAATCGCCATGCCGTGAGTCTACTAGAGAGGACTTTTGTCCTTGAATCGCGGCGAGTTTCTGGTAGGATTTTGTTTGATATCGTCGATGAGCGCCGAATCGCCTCGATTTACGGCCTTTGAAGCAGAACGGCCCGATCCGCCATGCTCCGCATCCTCTACGTCGACATGAACTCGTTCTTCGCGTCGTGCGAGCAGCAGCTCCGTCCCGAGCTGCGCGGGAAGCCGATCGCCGTCGTGCCGCTCATGGCCGACACGACGTCGGTGATCGCGGCGAGCTATCCGGCCAAGAAGTTCGGCGTGAAGACGGGCACGAAGGTGGGCGACGCCAAGCGGATGTGCCCCGATCTCATCCTCGTGAAGGGGAGCCACGACGAGTACATCCGGTTCCATCATCGCGTGATCGCGGCGATCGACACGGTGGTGCCGGTGGACAAGATCCACTCGATCGACGAGGTGTCGTGCCGACTTGTGCCCGCGGAGCGGCCGCCCGAGGCGGCGCGGTCGCTGGCGCTGCGGGTGAAGCGGGCGATCACGACGCGCGTGGGCGAGTGTCTCACGTCGTCGGTGGGGATCGCGCCCAACCGGTTTGTCGCGAAGGTCGCGGCCGACATGCAGAAGCCCGACGGGCTCACGATCATCGAGGCGCACGAGCTGCCGCAGCGGCTCTTCTCGCTCAACCTGATCGACCTGCCGGGGATCGGCAGCAAGATGCTGGTGCGGCTGAACCGCGCGGGGATCAACACGGTCGAGGACCTGTGCACGCGGAGCGAGAAGGAGCTCAGGGCGGCGTGGCAATCGGTCGTGGGCGTCGGCTGGTTCCATCGCCTGCAGGGCAAGCAATTGATCGAGCGCGGCACGTCGCGCCGGACGATCGGGCACTCGCACGTGCTGGGCCCGGAGCGGCGCGAGCGGCACGCGGCCCGCGCG
>JABWBC010000028.1 GCA_013360695.1 Phycisphaerales bacterium | reverse complement strand
GCGATGATGCCCATCGTCTTCTGCGCGTCGTTGGCGCCGTGGCCGAGGCTGTAGAGCGCCGCCGAGGCGAGTTGCAGCCGGCGAAACCACTTGTCCACCCTCGAGGGGGCCACGCCCCTGAACAGCCACAGGATCACGGTCATCAGCGACAGGCCGAGCAGCAGGCCAATCGCGGGGGCGAGCACGCACACCACGCCCGTCGGTTCGGGCACCGTGAAGTTGTAGTAGGGACCGGCCACCGGGTTGTTGCACCCGAGCACCTGCGAGTACTTGTCGGCCCAGCCCGCGTAGGCGACGAGGCGATCAACGCACGCGCGAACCTCGCCCGTGCCGCCCTCGGTCGCCGTGCCCGGCGTGCCGCTCTCGCACGCATCGATCAACGCCGCGAGCTCCGCCGCCTTGCCCTCAACCATCTCGGCGAGTCGGTACAAGACTTGCCCGCGGTTGTACGCCGTCGCGCCCGCCCATCCCGGCTGCGCTCGCCGAGCGGCCTCGACCGCCTCGCGCAGGTCCTTTCGGCTCGCCCGCGACGCATGCGCCAGCACCTTGCCGGCGCGATCGTGAACGATCATCGATCGCCCGCTCTCGGAACGCGGAAACTTGCCGTCGATGAACAGCTTGGAGGTCTTCAGAACTTCAAGGCGATCGCTCATGTCTGGCTCCGAAGGCCGCGGGGCGGCTCGATTCGCTCATTAATTCTAGGGCTTTCAGACGCACTTGCTGCAGGGCCCGCCCTCCGCGGTTCATTCCCTCATTCCTTCTTTTTTTCTCCGCCACTCCGCACTTCGTCTGGCTCCCTACTCCAGCCACTTCTCCAGCTCGAGCTCGCTCCGCACGCGGATGCCGAAGTTTCCAAACAGCGGGATCTGTGCTTTGCGCTTTCGCGCCTCATCGACATTGCCACGGTGCAGCGCCGCCAGCTCCCAGCCCTCGCGCTGGTACATCGTCATCGCCCCGGTGTTGTCGTTCGTCGTCGTAAGGAAGATCCGCGTGCAGCGTTCATGCCGCGCGATGTCCTCCGCGGCCTCGAGCAGCCGCGCCCCAACGCCGAACCTCTCAACCCGCGTGCTCAGCGTCACGACCTCGAACTGATACCCGCCCGGGTGAATGTCATACGTCACCAGCCCCGCGGGCTTGCCATCGACCTCCGCGACCAGCGCCGGGATCTCGTCCGCCGCGAACGCGCGCCCGATCGACCAGATCTGCGTGCCGCCCCAGTGCCTGATGAGTTCCTCGCGCACGAACGCGGCGTCGCCCGCCCGCTTCTCGCGCACGACCACCGCCGCCCGACGCTTCGCATACGCCAGCGCATCAGCCGCGTTTCGATCGGGGGGAAAGACCGGGTACCACACGCGCCTGATCCGCGGCAAGCCGTCAAGATCGGGCGTGACAAACCACGCCATACGGCGCAGCAGCGTCGTCGGCCCGCCGCTCTCCACGGGGAACTCGAACGTCGGCAGGTTCATCGCGCGGGTCAGCCGCAACTCGCTGTCGCTCAGGATTTCGAACGCCACGTGCTGGCGCGCCTTGAACTCGCGCTGGTGCTCAACCGTGTTCGTGCTCACGCCGCACACCGCAACGCCCAGCGCGCGGAACTCATCGTGCAGGTCGCGAAAGCCGCAGGACTGCGGCGTGCATCCCCGAGCGCCCGGGATCGAGTCCCACTCCTCGCCGCCAAATCCGAGTGACGGCGGTTGCCCCGGCACGCCCGTGCGTGGATAGAAGTACAGGACAGTGGGGGACCGCAGCGATCGGAGCGAGACCCACTCGCCAGATGTCGACGCCATCGCGAGCTCGGGCAGCGCACACCCGCGAAGGTGCAGGCACGCGCCGTCATCGATCGGCACGGGCAGGTTCGCGGGGAGTTGATTGGGGTCGTGTGCCTTCATCTTTCACTGGGGGAATCGCGGAACGTCGAGCGCGACACGTCGCTTTGTTCGTCGAATACCGAATACCGAATCTCGAATGCCGAATGCCGGCCGCTCTTCTGCGTCCCCTCGCGCTTCCAGGTGAACTCCTCACGAGTCCAGCTTCACATACGCCCGCAGCCCCTGCACGCCGCCCTCGCGCCCAAAGCCGCTCTCCTTGAAGCCGCCGAACGGCGACGCCGGATCGAACTTGTTGTACGTGTTCATCCACACCACGCCCGCCTTCAGCTTGCGCGCCACATCAAAGATCTTCGAGCCCTTGTCGGTCCACACGCCCGCCGCCAGGCCGTACGGCGTGTTGTTCGCCCGCGCGATCGCCTCGTCCGGCGTGCGGAAGCTCATCACGCTCAGCACCGGGCCGAAAATCTCCTCGCGCGCGATCGTGTGCGACGGCTGCACGCCGGTGAAGAAGCACGGCCTGCAGTAGTAGCCCTTCGAGAAGCCGCGTGTTGGCGTCTGCGCCTCCACCTCGCCACGCACGCCGGGGAGCACCAGCTCGGCCCCCTCGTCGATCCCTAGCGCGAGGTACTTCTTCACCGTCGCAAGCTGCTGGCTCGAATTCACCGCACCGACGTCGGTGTTCTTGTCCATGGGGTCGCCCACGCGCAGCGACGCCATCCGCACGCGGAGCTTCTTCACGACGCGATCAAGGATCGACTCCTGCACGAGCAGGCGCGAGCCGGCGCAGCACACCTCGCCCTGGTTGAAGTAGATGCCGCTGATGATCCCCTCGATCGCCTGATCGATGCTCGCGTCCTCGAAGATGATGTTCGCCGACTTGCCGCCCAGTTCGAGCGTGAGCCGCTTGCTCGTCGCCGCGACGCTCTTGGCGATCCGCTTGCCGACGTCGGTCGAGCCCGTGAACGCGACCTTGTCGACGTCCGGGTGCGACACCAGCGCCGCACCGGTCCGTCCGTCGCCGGTCACGATGTTCACCACGCCCGGCGGGAGTTCGATCTCCCGGCAGATCTCCGCAAGGCGCAGCGCGGTCAGCGGCGTGGTCTCCGCGGGCTTCAGCACGCACGTGTTGCCGCACGCCAGCGCCGGCGCGAGCTTCCACGCCGCCATGAGCAGCGGGAAATTCCACGGGATCACCTGGGCGCACACGCCGATGGGGCGCGGCGTGCGCCCCAGGAACGCGTACGCGAGCTTGTCCGCCCACCCCGCGTGATAGAAAAAATGGGCCGACACCAGCGGCACATCCACATCGCGCGATTCCTTGATCGGCTTGCCGGAGTCGAGCGTCTCGAGCACCGCCAGCTCGCGCGCCCGCTCCTGAATCCGCCGCGCCAGGCGGAAGATGTACTTGGCCCGCTCGATGGGCTTGAGCGCGCTCCACGCCGGGAACGCCTCGCGCGCCGCCCGCACCGCGCGATCAACATCCTCAGCCGATCCCTGCGCCACGCGGCTGAGCGTGGCCTCGGTCGCGGGGTTGATCGTGTCGAAATATCCGTCGGCGCCGCCGTCACGCGGCGGGAAAAACTCGCCGTTAATGAACAGGTCATAGCGCTCCGCGATCGCAACCTTCACCGTCTCCGGCGCGGGCGCGTAGTCCCATGTGCCGCCGCGCGATGGCTTGGCCGAGGCCACGGGCGTTGACTGTGGCGCGGTGCGAGTACCCGCCTTTCCGCGTGGAGTGCCGCCAGCGGCCTTGGTTGCTTGCTTGGTGGACGTGGTCCGCTTGGACGTGCTTTGCTTGGGCGAGGTACGTGCCATGCCATCATGGTACGGGCGATGGCGCCCTCGCGGTATCCGCTGGCGAGTCCTCGGCCGACTGCAGCCCGCACTCCGGGCACTTCGAAAGCCCCGCGAGGTCATAGCCGCACGCCAGGCACAGGCCGAGGCGTCGCCGCCGCGCGATCTTCGCCCGCCCGGGCAGGATGAACATCACGAGGAACAGGACGCCGAAGAAGAGCGTGTTGAACACAAGGCCCGGCCAGTAGACGCGCGTGGGCATTGACTTGGCCAGTGAGACGGCCCCGGTGGGTTGGCGTGTCGCCGGGAAGATCAAGAACGCTGATTGCTGCGGGCGATACTCGAAGTGCCAGGCCGCGAACGCGAACCGGCGAGGTTGTTCTCCATGGTCCGGAGGATCTCGTACTTCAAATATCGACACCGGCCAGCCGCAGGCGTTTCTCCGCTGAAGTCCCGCGTTCATTTGAGCATGGAATGACCGTGGAGCCGACGTGCCGGATGCCGAAGCGGCGCTTGAGTTAATCACGGGCTTGGAGGTCGCGGCCATCTCGATCACAGCCAGCCAATTCCGCTGCATCTGATACTGATCCGGCTCTCCCCATTCCTTCGGCGCCGGCCAGATCCAGCCCCGCGCGAGCTTCATCGTGCCGTCCGGCTCCGTCACATACGGCCCGCTCTCGATCGGCGCGCTCGCCAGCGGCTCGGTCACCAACGTCCCCACGATCGCAACGCCGAATGACGCGATCACGCCGACGACCAGCGCCAGCAGCAGACACGCGATCAGCCAGACGACCTTCCGCATCGCCCGGCATTCTACATCACGGATCGCGCGCCACATCATCCTCGCACCCCGGGGGGATGCTCGTACCAATCGACCAGAGTCAAACCGGCATTCTGACTTCTCTTCTCAATCCGAATCACCATTGCCGAATGCCGCGGATCACCCTCGCGCCCTTCAAGTTCCCTCTCCTCTTCACGACTTACGACTCACGCTCCTCCCGGTTAGTACCCGCTTATCACCGCCTTGGTGCGCACCAAAGTGTCCGTCTTTTTCCCCTCTTTCCAGATTCCTGCAAAAAATCTTCGCGCGTTCTCCCCCCGCGCGCAACTCCTTTCCCTTCCTTGCCTTCCGTCTTCCCCTAGTGCCAAGTGCCCAGTGCCTAGTGCCTACTTACCACCGCTTTGGTGCGCACCAAAGTGTCCGTCCGCCCCTTGGGTAGTGACACGCTCATCAACCTCCAGCAGCTCCCCCCGACGCCCGACTTCCTAGTCCCCATTCCCCATTCCCCATTGCCCGGCGCCTGATGCCTGATGCCTGATGCCTGATGCCTGATGCCTGATGCCTGATGCCTTTTCCCCGTCCCTACCATCGCGCCAATCCTCATAGGAGTCGATCCATGAACCCCGCCCGTTCGCCCGTCGCTCGCCGTCTCTCCCGTCTTACGGGTCTCTCCCGAGTCGCCGTGGCACTCGCCTGCGCCCTGACCACCAGCGCCGGCGCCCAGTCGCTCAAGCACGAGAAGTACTCCCTACCCAACGGCATGACCGTCATCCTGCACGAAGACCACACGCTCCCCGTCGCCACCGTGAACATCTGGTACCGCGTCGGCGCCAAGAACGAGCCCAAGGGCCGCTCCGGCTTCGCCCACCTCTTCGAGCACCTCATGTTCATGGGAACCAAGCGCGTTCCCGACAACCAGTTCGACGTGCTCATGGAGACCGGCGGCGGCGCCAACAACGCCAGCACCTCGCTCGACCGCACCAACTACTACTCGTGGGGCCCGTCCTCCCTCCTGCCCACGCTCCTCTGGCTCGACGCCGATCGCCTCGAGGACATGGGGCGAGAGATGACCAGCGAGAAGGTCGACAAGCAGCGCGACGTCGTCCGAAACGAACGCCGCCAGACCACCGAGAACGCGCCCTACGGCAAGGCCGACGACGAGCAGTACCAGCTCATGTTCCCCGAGTCGCACCCCTACCACAACGGCGTGATCGGCACGCACGAGGACCTCGAAGCGGCGAACACGCAGAACGTCAAGGACTTCTTCGCGACCTTCTACGCCCCGGGCAACGCGTCGCTCGTCGTCGCGGGTGACTTTGATTCCAAGACAATCAAGCCGCTGATCGAGAAGCTCTACGCCGACCTTCCCCGCGGCAACACGCCCAAGGACCGCGCCGTCGAGCCAGCCAAGCTCGACCGCGTCATCCGCTCGACCGTGCTCGACAAGGTCCAGATTCCTCGCATCTCCTTCGTCTATCACAGCCCCGCGGCGTACAAGGACGGCGACGCCGAGATGAACCTCGCCGCGTCCATTCTGGCGCAGGGCCAGTCCAGCCGCCTCTACCAGCGCCTCGTGCTGGGCGAGCAGCTCGCGGTCGACGTGAGCGCCTTCCAGGACGCCAACCTGCTCGGCTCGCTCTTCCGCGTCGACGTCTCCGCCAAGCCCGGCACCGACCTTGCAAAGATCGAGGCGATCGTCGATGAAGAGCTCGCGAAGTTCTGCAAGAACGGCCCCACGCCCGACGAGCTCGCCGAGCGCAAGGCCAGCACGGAGTTCCGCACGCTCGCGTCGCTGCAGAGCGTGCAGGCGCGGGCCGACCGGTTGAACGAGTACGAGTTCTATTTCGGCGAGCCCGACGCGCTCCAGCGCGATCTCGATCGGTACCGCAAAGCCACGCCGCAGACCATCGCCGCCTGGGCGAACAAGGTCATCACGCCCAGCGCACGTCTGGTGCAGATCGTGCTCCCCGAGTCCGGCGAACGGGCCGACAGCGCCCGCGACACACGCCCGAGCGACTTCAAGCCGGCGGGCTTCACGCCCCCCGCGCCGACCAGGTTCACGCTGTCGAACGGCCTGAAGGTCGAGCTCTGGCAGCGCTCCGACCTGCCGCTCGTTTCCGCGGAGATGGTCTTCCACGACGGCAAGCTGCTCGACCCCGCGGATCGCCCGGGGCGCGCGTCGATCGTCGCGGAGATGCTGGGCGAGGGCACGACGACCGAGGCGACGGGCGACGGCCCGAAGTTCGCCGCGGCGATGCAGAAGCTCGGCGCGTCGTTCAACGCAAACGTGAGCAAGCAATCACTGACCGTCGGCGTGAGCGGACTGACCAGCACCTTTGAGGAATCGTCGAAGCTGTGGGCCGACGCGATCATGCACCCGAAGTTCGCGGCGACGGACTTCGACCGCGTCACCAAGCTGCGGATCGAGGACATCAAGCAGGCTGACGAAGAGCCCGCGCAGGTCGCCGGCAAGGTGGGCCAGAAGCTGCTGTTCGGTGATTTGGCCGCCATGGGCACGCCCGCGGACGGCACCGTCGCCTCGATCGGCGCGCTGAAGCACGCGGACCTCGCCTCGGTCCACGGTTCGGTCGTGCGCCCGGACAACGCGACGCTGTTCATCGCGGGCGACCTCTCGCCCGACAAGGCCCGGACGCTGCTCGAGAAGCACTTTGGAACCTGGAAGGCGGGCTCGATCGGCGGCGGGTTCACCGTGATCGACCTCCCCAAGGACCAGCCGATGCGCGTCGTGGTCGTCGACCGTCCCGGCGCGCCCCAGACGATCGTGCGGTTTCTCGCGCCGAGTGTGGCGGCCAGCGACCCCTCGCGCGTCGGCCTCCGCCTGATGAGCACGATTTTGGGCGGGAGCTTCACCAGCCGCCTGAATCAGAATCTCCGCGAGCGGAACGGCTACACCTACGGCGCTCGCTGCTCGTTCACGCACACCGCGAACACCGGATGGTTCGGCGCCGGCGCCGCGGTGCAGAGCGAGGTGACGGGGAAGGCGCTCAAGGAATTCCTCAACGAGTTCAACGCGATCCGCTCCAACACCATCACGGCGGCGGAGTTGACCAAGGCCCGGGAGACGCTGCGCACCGAGGCCGCCCGGCAGTTCTCGACGCTCGGCGGTTTTGTGTCGACGGCCGAATCGCTGCTGGAGGATGGCCTTGGCTGGGACTCGATCGCGCACGACATGGACGCGATGGAGAAGGTCTCGCTCGAAGAGCTCAACGAGCTGGCGAGGAAGGCTATCCGCCTCGACAAGGGCGTGCTGGTCCTGGTCGGCGACAAGAAGCTGATCGAAGAGCAGATCAAGGACCTCGGCCTGCCTGCGCCGACCGAGGTTGATGTCGAAGGCCGCCCGGTGAAGTGATCGCGGCTAGGCGTCGCTGGTTGGCTTGGGCGGCGCGTGGCGAGCACCGCGGAAGAGTCCGAAGCCGGCCGCCCCGCCGCTGGGGAGATAGGGCTTGATGTGGGTCCAGGCGGAATCGGCGGTTTTCTGGACCTGCTCGGTCGCGTCATGGACGGTCTGATTGATGGTGTCGATGTGTTCCTGCGACACGCCGAGGCCGAGCTTGTGGAGCACCAAGGCGCCGGCGACCAGCACGCCGCCGACCAGAAGGGCCATCACGATGGCGCGCCGGACGAGATACGCAAACACAAATGCGGCGAGGAAACTCGCGCCGACGCGGAGCGTGGTCGGGGCCCAATCGGGCGGCGCGGCGGCGGGGTCTTTCATGCCGGCGCTGACGACGAAGTAGGCCGCGGCCCCGGTGGCGGCGAGCGCGAGCAGGAAGAGCTTGGAGCGGAGGGGCGAGAGGAAAAAGCCAAGGCCCGCGCCCGCGATCGCGCCCGCGGCGACTCCCGCGGCCGAGTTGCTTTCGTTGCTCATGAAAACCTCCTGTGGCGCTGATCGACGCCGCGTTCAGGGCTTGGCGAAGATCTGTAAGCCGCTCTCCTTGCTGGTGACACTGAAGGATCGCGTTGTCTGCGACACGATTTCAAGCCGTTCGACGGATTGGCGCGTTCCTTGGGTGCCGTCGGCGAGCTTGATGGGCTCGGTGTCGCCCGTCAGCGTGATGACCTTGCCCTCACGCTTCCAGGTGCCGGATTCCTGAGTTCGCGTGCCAGCGGCGGTGGTTCGCTGCATGAGGTAGCGGGTCGAATCGACAAAGACGATGGCGATGGTGCGATCGGGGTATTGACGGATCCACGCGCCGATCAGCGCGTCCTTGGGGGCTGGCGCGGCGGCGGCGGTCGGCGAGGGCTTTGCGTCGCTCGCGGGGGCCGCGGGTGCGCTCTCGTCGGCGGCGGGCGCGGGATCGGGGGGCGCGGGCTCCTCGGAACCCAGATCCAGGAAGGGGATCATGCCGTCGATCCGCCCGATCGTGTGGCGCAGGCTTGAGAGATGGACGTCCATCTTGGTGAGCGAGTCTTCGATCGATCGGAGCGTCTGCAGGCGATCCTGTACGCCGGTGAGCGAGGCGTTGGTGGTGTCGAGTTGACCCAATTCGTCCTGCACTTTCACCAGTTCGGCGTTGGTCGTGTCGAGCCGCGTGAGCGCGGTCTGGACGGACTTCAGCTCGCTGTTGACTTTCTGGAGGCTCGAGTCGACGGTGTCGAGGCGCGAGTTGGCGTCGCGCACGCCGTCGCGGATGTCCCAGAACACGCAGCCCGGGAGCGCGAGCCAAAGGCACAGGAGGGGGATCGCGAGCAGGAGGCGAGCGGATCGGGTCATGTTGATTCCGGTGGCGGGAAGTCGGGTTGGCGAGGCGCAGGAACGAGCGAACGCGCATCGTAACGGATTCAGGTGTTCGGGTCGCGGAGATCATCGAGGGGGAAGGCGGGGTTGGCGATGGGGCGGAGCGCGAGGGCGAGCAGGGCGCGTTCCTGGTCGTCGCCGGCGACGCGGTTGGCGCGGATCGTGCCGCAGCCCGTGCAGCGGTGGATGATGGCCCATTCTCCGCCGCGGCGGACTTCGATGGCGATGGGCTCCATGGGCTCGGCGCAGGCGCAGCGTCGATCGCCCGGGGCCTGGTCGAGGTGGCGCGACCAGAGACAACGCGGGCAGTGGTTGCGGTGCTTGGTGCCAAAGGCCGAGAGGGGCACACGGTGGTTGCAGACCACGCAGTGGAACGACTCGCGCGAGCGAGCGGAGAACGAAGAGTGTTGATCTGTCATGGGTTTGATGAGCGGAACGTGGATGAGGTGGGCGCGCGCGATCCCGGACGCGTACGTTGACGCGAAGAAGGTGCGCAGAGATGGCCCCGCGATGACGCGGAGAACGGGGATGAGATGAGGTGGAGCGAGCGATGCTCGCGGCGACACCCGGCCGGAAGCGTGCGATGGACGCGCGGCGATGTCATCGCCTTGAGAGAAGGCGGGTCAGCTCACGCGAGATTCGCGGACGAGCGGGCCGGGTTGGTTAGGCAATGACAGTCATCGGCAGACCCTTGGAAAGGAGCGTGAAGGATACACGAAAGGGGCTGGAATGCAAGGGGAAATACGAAGCAGCGAGCTCGGGGCAAACGGCCAAATCACAAATGGCCAAATAGGACGGCGAGACGGTGAGCCGGGGGAAGAGGGGCTCCTTGTCGTGTGGCGAATCGCGAGGACGGAACGTCATTGGGGCGCGCGGGGCAGGGTGCGAAGTTGAGATTGAGCCAAGGTTGCGTGGCGCGATCAGAAGGCGCCGATGTCGGCGGAGTCGGCGATTCGGCCGGGGTCGGAGCGCACGCGGGGCTTTTCGGGACCGGGTTTCCACGCGAGCAGGCGCGTCTGGCGCGTGGCCTGCGGATGTGAGGCGCCGTCCCAGGTGGCTTGATAGAGAACTTCGACGCCGGCGTCGCGCAGGACATCGGCGAGGCGCTGGTGGCTCATGGGGTTGGGATGGAGTTCGTCGCGATAGTCCATGAGGTCGACGAGCAGCCAGATCAGGCCGCCCGGCGGGAGGAGGCGCGACATCTCGCGCATGGCGAGCGTGGGGTTTTCGACGTGGTCGAGGCAGTTCTCGCAGATGACGAGGTCGGCGCTGGCCTGGGTCAGCGGGATCCGTTCGGCGGGTGCGGCGACGTGGACGACGCGCGAGGCCCGCGCGGGGACGAGGTCCGCGGTGACGTAGGCGTCGGCGAGGGGATCGACGG
The DNA here is from genome assembly GCA_013360695.1 of Phycisphaerales bacterium. Classification (GTDB taxonomy): domain Bacteria; phylum Planctomycetota; class Phycisphaerae; order Phycisphaerales; family UBA1924; genus JABWBC01. Next base: position 22,717 of record JABWBC010000028.1, on the reverse strand, counting down.
CGATGGAGCGTTTGGCGTTGAGCAGCGAGACGCCGGGGAAGGGGCCGCCGCCGACCTCGACGATGGAACGATGGCGCATCCAGGCGTCGAGGGCCGCGGCGTTTTCGAGTCGGAGCGTCCAGGCGAGTTCGCCGAGGCGTTGGCGTTGGTAGAAGGTCCAGCGCTGGTCGAAGTCGCGGCGTTTCTCGGAGCCTTGGGTGGAGGCGTCGTCGAGCCAGAAGGAGAGCTCGCCGCGGAGCTTGCGGGTGAGGCGATCGTCGGGGCGGGCGTTGGAGGTGGCGTGGAGTTGATGGTCGGGGGCGAGTGCTTGGCCGTCGACCCCGCCGCGCCAGGCGGCGTGGGCGGGGTGCGCCTGGTGCATTGGCGCGGTGGCGTGTGCGGCGCGATCGGCGGCGAGGCGTGCGATGTCGTCGAGTCGCTGGGAGAGAGAGTCGAAGGAATCACGGGCGGGCACGGGGCGGTCTCCGGGTGGTGGAGGATAGAGGGGACAGAGCGCGCGGGGGCGGGGCCCGCGCATTCCGGGGGCCGCGGCGTGGATCGGGCGTGTGAACCGGCGTGCGCGGAACCTATGATTATGCATGACCGAGAGCGGCGGACATTCGGCGGAATCGGGGCGTGATCTTCGGGCGCAGGTCTTGATCGTGGACGACGAGCCCGAGCACGCGGACGTCATGGCCGACGCCTTGCGGAAACCGGGGCACGTGTGCACGATCGTGAACTCGGTGGCGGCGGCGATCGATGAGCTGCGGGGCGGGGCGTTCGACGTGATCGTGACCGACCTGCGCATGCCCAGCTCTGGGGGCGCGAACGGCGTTTCGGCGGACGGCGGCGACGCGGGCCTGCGCGTGCTGGAGAATGTGAAGAAGCTCCAGCCCAACGCAGAGACGATCATGGTGACGGCGCACGGCGACGTGGCGACCGCGCGGGCCGCGTTCAAGCACGGCGTGTACGACTTCATCGAGAAGCCCCTGGACCTCTCGGTGTTCCGCGAGCTGGTGACGCGCGCCGGCGAGACGGTGCTCTTACGGCATGAGAGCGAGCGGAGCGGCCTGGGGTCGGGCGAGCTGGTGCAGCACGAGGGTTTCGAGGGGATCATCGCGGGCTCGGAGGCGATGCGGCGCATCCTGCGGACGGTGAAGACGATCGCGCCGTCGAATCTGCCGGTGCTGGTGACTGGGGAGAGCGGCACGGGCAAGGAGCTGATCGCGCGGGCGATCCACCGCAACGGGCCGCGCGGGCAGGTGAAGGGTGGCGGACGGTTCGTCGCGCTCAACTGCGCGGCGGAGGCGGAGAGCCTGCTGGAGGACCAGCTGTTCGGGCACGTGAAGGGCGCGTTTACCAATGCGGAGCGCGAGCGCGAGGGCGTGTTCGAGTATGCGAGCGGCGGGACGCTGTTCCTGGATGAGATCGGCGATATGCCGCTGAAGATGCAGGCCAAGCTCTTGCGCGTGCTGGAGACGGGCGAGGTGGTGAGGCTGGGGAGCAACGAGCCTCGGAAGACGGACGTGCGGCTGGTGAGCGCGACGAATCGCGATCTCTCGAAGATGGTGGCGGAAGGATCGTTCCGCGGGGATCTTTACTTCCGCATCAACGGCGCGACGGTCGGCATTCCGCCCTTGCGCGAGCGGCGCGAGGACATCCCGCGCATCGTGCGGCACGCGATCGCGCGATTCGCGGAGCAGTTCAACAAGGGCGTGCCCACGCCCGACATCACCGACGCAGCGGTCATGCGGCTGACCAGCTGCGACTGGCCGGGCAACGTGCGCCAGCTCTTGAATGTCGTGCAGAACATGGTCGTGACGGCGGTGGGGGAGGGCGGCGCACTCGGCGGGCCGGTCGTGCTGGATGTCAAGCACATCCCCGACAGCGTGCGGAGCGATGACGCGCCCGAGGGCGAGGGCGAGGCGCCGGTCTCCGGCGGAGGGCTGGCGGGGACGAGCCTGGAGCAGATTGAGAAGCGTGCGATCCGTGAGACGCTGCGGCTGACGGCGGGCAATCGGGAGCAGGCGGCGAAGCTGCTGGGCATCGGCGAGCGAACGCTGTACCGAAAGCTCCGCGAGTACGGGTTGCGATAGGCATGGCGATGGCGGGCGCTGGGGCGTTCGCGCCGTTCGAGCATCCGAGAATACGAATCGGTCGATGTGCATGGCACGACGGGCTTCCGAACATGGGGGCGCGTGCGGTAGGCTGTGGTGGTCCCGATTCCGGGGCGTTGCGGAGGAGCGGCCATGAAGAAGATGAATCGCGTCGCGGCGCTGGCCGCGGTGGTGGGGGCTGTGGCGGCGGTCACGACGGCGGATGCGACGTGGTCGATCGTGATCATCGACACCCGGACGGGCGAGATCGCGCTGGGCTCGGCGACGTGCCTGACGGGCTTTGATCTGCAGGCGAACACGCCGGTGATGTTGCTGGGCGTCGGTGGCGCGACGGCCCAGTCGTCCGTCGATTCCAACGGGTGGAATCGCACCTACATCCGTGATCGATTCCTCGACGGCTGGTCGCCGGAGCAGATCCTGGCGGGGCTTTCAACGTTTGACGGCGGGCATCAGACGCGGCAGTACGGCTTCGCGGATGTGCTGGGGCGCACGGCGACTTTTAGCGGTGCGGGGGCCGGCGCGTGGGCGGGTGGACGGACCGGGCGGGTGGGCGACCTGGTGTACGCCGTGCAGGGGAACGTGCTGACCGGAGAGCCGGTGGTGTCGTTGGCGGTCGATGCGATCGTGAACACGCCGGGCGATCTCGCGGAGAAGATGATGGCGGGGATGGAGGCGGCGCGGTTGATGGGCGGGGACGGGCGGTGCTCGTGTCGGCCCAACGACGCGGACGGGTGCGGATCGCCGCCGCCGAGCTTTGAGAAGTCGGCGCACATCGCGTACATGCTGATCGGTCGGCGCGGGGACGTTGACGGGACGAACGCGAATTACCGCGCGGGCGCCTCGCCGCTGTCGCTGGCGGGGGCGGACTTTGACGGTGACGGTCGGAGCGACCTGGTGACGGGTGGCGGCTCGAACGGGATGCTGAGCCTTTTCAGGAACATCTCGGCGGAGGGCGGGAAGCTGCGCGTGCTGCCGGCGGTGAACACGCCGTTCGGCGGCACGCTGCGCGACATGGCGGCGATCGATTTCGACGGCGACGGCAAGAAGGACCTGCTCGCGGTCGACAGCGACGGCTCGCGCCTGCTGCGTCTTCGGGGGCAGGGCGACGGCTCGTTCGTGCCTGAATCTCCCGTCTCGTTGCCGACAAACCCGCGGGCGCTGACGCTCTTTGATGTGGACGGTGACGAGGACCTCGACGTGGCGGCGGCGTCGCAGACCACGCCTTCGGTGACGATCCTGCGGAACGACGCGGGTGTGTACTCCGTGCTTTCGACGACGCCCATCGGCGCGGGGCTGAACCTGATCGCGGCGGGCGACCTTGACGGCGACGGGCGAGCGGACCTGGCGGTCGGAGACGTCACCGGCAAGTCGGTGATCCTGCTTCGGAACGCGTCGAACCAGGGCGGGTTGGAGGCGATGGCGACGCTGACGCTTCCGGCGGCGGCGTTGGCGGTCGCCGCGGGGGACACCAACGGAGACGGCGTTGCGGAGGTCTTCGTCGGCACTAACAACTCCGACCGATTCGTGCGCGTCTTCCGGAAGAACGGCCCGGGCTGGGACATGGGGACGTTCCCCATCGGCGGTTCGGCGGGCGGCCTGGTCCTGCTCGATGAGGACCGGAACGGCGCGCTGGACGTGCTGGTGTCGACGCGATCGTCCCCGCAGGCGATCAACATCGTGCGTGGAAACGGCGACGGCACGTTCGGGGCGGCCCGGGCGTTCCCGATCGGCTGGACGGCGTCGAGGTTTGCTCCGGTCGATCTCAACAACGACGGCGTGCTCGACATCGCGTGTGCCGGCGCGGGGGGCGTGATCCTGATGCAGGCCAACGAGCCCGGCGAGTTCAGCCCCCAGAGCGGGTTGGGCGGCGGCGACTATTACATGACGTTCAACGTGCCCAACCAGACCGTCGGCGATCCCGATCCGGTCTACACGCTGCGCGACATGTTCAACGCGTGGCGCTCGGGGTTGGTTGGCGTCACGGACGCCGTCCGGTCGCAGGGCGTGCCGGACCAGACGATCATTCGCGCGGGGCTGCGCGGCTCGGCGATGGTGACGATCACGCCGCGCGACTTCGCGGGGACGCCCGTAGTTGTTGATCCGTCGAGCGTGCGGCTGGTCCACGCGCCGGGGAGTGCCGGCGCGACGGTCTTGGGGGCGGTCGAGGCGGGGGACAACGGGACCCTGGTCGCGACCGTGACGGCGGGATCGCGCTGCGGCGTGGACAAGATCGAGGTGGTGGTCGGGCACCAGCCGCGCGACATCGTGCTCATGCCCGCGATTACGCTGACGGTCACGTCGCCGGCGGACATGAACCTCGACGGCGAACTTGATGACGAGGACCACGAGCTGTTCGAGCAGGGGTTTGAGGCTGGGTCGCCGGAGGCGGACTTCAACGCGGACGGATACGTCAACGGCGACGACTACGACGCGTTCGCGGAGCGGTTCGAGGCGGGGTGCTGAGCTTCGCTCAGAAATGACCAAATCACCAAGTGGCCAAGTCGCCGAATGAAGGCAGCGAGACAGCGAGGGAGGGGAAGAAATGTCCTCCTGGCGCGGAGCTGCTGCAAAGGATGAGCGGCCCGTGATTACTCGGCGCGGCGTTCGATTGTGATCGAGCCGTTGGAGGTGTCGACGATCGATTTCTCGCCTTCGCCGAGGGTGATCGTCGCCTCGCTCTTCTTGGGCTGCTTGACGTTGGCGGCGTCAATGCCGTTGATCGTGACGCGCCCATTGCTGGTGTCGGCGTCGATGACGCCCGCGAACGCCGGGCCGAACGAGAGGGTGATCGAGCCGTTGGAGGTGTCGAGCTTGACGGGGCCCTTGGCGTCCTTGGCGAGCGAGACCTTGATCGCGCCGTTGGAGCTATCGGCGAAGACCTTGCCCGCGGCGTGGTTGATGGTGACCGCGCCGTTGCTGGTCTTGGCGGTGGCCGCGCCGCCGGCGTGCTCGATGGTGATGGCGCCGTTGGAAGATTCGGCGTGGACCGGGCCGTTGATGCCCTTGGCGGTCACCGCGCCGTTGCTGCTGGTGAGCTTGGCCTCGGCGGCGTCGGGAAGGACGATCTCGAACGCGCAGCCCTCATAGCTCAGGCGCTTGTCGTCGGGCCACTTCACATAGACCGAGAGCGTCTTGTCGTCCTTGCGCTCGGCGAGAACCTTGGTTGCCGCGAGGCGCTCCTTGGTCTGGGCCCGCAGCTTGGCGACGATGGTCACGTCCTTCGCATCGGCGGAGGTGGTGACGGTGATCGCGCCGTTGGCGGTGTCGACCACGATCGGCGACGCGGCGACGTGGGGGATGTTGCTGGTGCGGGTTTCCTCTTCGACCGAGTAGTTGAGCACGCACCCGCCGGACATGGCCGCGCCCGCGAGGGTGGCGGTGAGGATGACGCCGAAGAGCGTGCCGCGGGTCAGGGCGGCGGCGGCGATGAGGGCGCGAGCGGAATGAGCGTGCATGTCGATCTCCTTGGGGTGCCTTGGGGTAGTTTAGTGGGAGTTCGGGTCCGGCGATTTCAGGGTGCCGATGCCACCGAATCGTGCCCGGGCGCACGGCACCTGTACGTCTCCCGACTCCTGACTCCTGAGTTTGCGTTTCACGCTACGTTGTGCGTGGAGGCACGCATGTCGACGCCCGGTCGGAGTTTCGGCAAATCTCCCTGGCGGCACGATCCCGGCCCGGTCTGGCTGGGCGATCGCCTCGCGCGGTTCCGCGACCCGCTCCATGCGCACGAGGCGCTCCCTCCCTTCCCCGCGTATGTGAAGCCGCTGGCGCCGAGTTCGGCCGGCGCGGCGGCGAACAAGCCGGGTTCATCGCAGAGCGCGGGCGGTTCGCGCCGGCCCAAGGGAAGCGACCTCTCGCCACGCTTTGCCGACGTGCGCGGGCGGCGCGTCGTCATGATCCAGACCGCGATCGGCGATTCGCTCTACGCGACGGGCGAGGTCGCCGGCCCCTTGCTTCGCAACGGCATGCGCATCCGCGGGCGCAACACCGATTGCTACGGATACAACTCGCGCTCGCGCACCCTCTATCAATCACATCCGTGGGTACTGGGCGTGCGAGGGGACAGCAGCGCCTTTGGCGTCATTCTCGAAACGACGCACACGTTCGAGATCGACCTTCGCGCGGGGATCGTGTTTGCCTGCGAGGGCGCATCGCCGGGTGTGGTCGTGATCGAGCGCGACTCGCCCGCGGAGTTGCTGGGCGTTCTGTCGGAGCTGACGGGCACGATGCCCATGCCGCCGCTGTGGGCGCTGGGCTATCAGCAGTGCCGCTGGAGCTACGAGCCCGACGAGAAGGTGCGCGAGATCGCGCGCGAGTTCCGCACGCGCCAGATCCCCTGCGACGTGATCTGGATGGACATCGACTACATGCGGGGCTTCCGCTGCTTTACCTTTGACCCCGAGAAGTTCCCCGACCCCGCGAAGCTCAGCGACGACCTGCACGCGCAGGGCTTCCGCGGCGTGTGGATGATCGATCCGGGCATCAAGGTCGATTCGGACTACGGCGTCTACACGCAGGGCCGCGATGGCGGCCACTTCGTCAAAGCGAGCGGCGGCGACGAATACCGCGGGAGCGTGTGGCCCGGCCCGTGCGCGTTCCCGGATTTTACGCGCGAGGACACACGGCGCTGGTGGGGCGATCTCTATGTAGATTTCATCGCGCACGGAATCGACGGCGTGTGGAACGACATGAACGAGCCCGCGATCTTCGACGGACCGGGCAAGTCCATGCGCGACGACGCCCGCCACGACGCCGACCCCGAGCTCGGCGGCCCGGACAACCACGCCCGCTACCACAACATCTACGGCATGCAGATGGTCCGCGCGACCCGCGAGGGGATCATGCGGGCAAGGCCTGAAAACAGGCCCTTCGTGCTCACTCGATCGAATTTCCTGGGCGGGCATCGCTACGCCGCGACCTGGACGGGCGACAACACGAGCAACTGGGAGCACCTGCGCCTCTCGATCCCGATGGCGCTCAATCTCGGCCTGTCGGGCCAGCCGTTCGTCGGCCCGGATATCGGCGGCTTTGACGGCAACGCCGACGCCGACCTGTTCGCGCGCTGGATGGGGATCGGCGCGCTCCTGCCCTTTGCACGCGGTCACTCGATCAAGCAGTCGGTGGCGCACGAGCCCTGGAGCTTCGGCCAAGCGTGCGAGCGCGTCTGTCGCCTCGCGCTTGAGCGGCGCTATCGACTCATGCCGTATTTCTACACGCTGTTCTGGGAGGCCTCACGCACCGGCCTGCCGATCGTTCGCCCCGTGTTCTTTGCCAATCCGGGCGATCCGGCGCTCCGCACGGTCGATCATGCGTTCTTGCTCGGCAACGACGTGCTGGTCGTCGCCGACGTGAACCCGCCGGGGAAGCACGCCGCGACCGCGGGCAAGCCCGGCGGCGTGCTGGCGAGTTGGCGCGCGTTCGATGTGGTGGATGAGTGCGCGGAACTGCCGAAGCTCTTCATCCGACCCGGCGCGATCGTGCCCGTCGGCCCGGCGGTGCAGCACACGGACGAGATTCTCGCGGCCGGTTCCGGCACCACATGCACCGAGCGCACGCTGCTTGTGGCGTCTGATGAGCACGGCAAGGCACGCGGCGTCTGCTACGACGACGCCGGCGACGGCTTCGGCTACCAGCGCGGCGTGTACGCGCTGACGGAGTATGTCTTTGAGTCGGGAAAGATGACGAGCCGTGTGATGGACGGCACCATGAAACTGCCATCATCGCAAAGCGTGACGATGAAAGCCGTCTGATCGTGGGAGTCGCCTGATGAACCCTGGAAACTCGATGTTCGGATTCGCTGACATTGCTCGCACCACAAACGCCCAGACCCGCTCCATCTGCGCCGAGAATCCCGACGGCCGAAAGTCCGGCGGCGCGCAGGCCAGCCCCGGCGATCCCGGCACGACCCCCGCAGCGTCGGCGATGGGGCGCGGCTGGAAAGTCAGGCCGTGCCTTCGCGATCTCGCGCCCGGTCAGACCGTCACGCTCGCGGATATCCAGGGGCCGGGCGTGGTGCAGCACATGTGGTTCACCGTGCTCACCGACGTGCACCGCTGCCTCGCCCTCCGCGTCTACTACGACGATCAGCCGCACGCGTCGATCGAATGCCCGCTCGGCGATTTCTTCGCCAACGGCCTGGACGGCTGTGCGCTCGTCAACTCCATGCCCATCGCCGTCAACCCCAAGGGTGGCATGAATAGCTACTGGCCCATGCCGTTCCGAAAGCGCATCCGCATCACCATCACCAACGACGGCCCGAAGGCGATCAACGAGCTCTTCTACCAGATCACCTACGCGCTGCAGGACGTGCCAAGCGACGCCGCGTATCTCCACGCGTCGTGGCGACGATCGATGACCACACGCGAGAACCCGGAGCATGTGATCCTCGACGGCGTGCGCGGCGCGGGGCACTACGTCGGCACGGCGCTCGTGTGGGCCCAGCTCTCAACCTGGTGGTGGGGCGAGGGCGAAGTGAAGTTTTTCATCGACGGCGATCCCGCCGACGGGCCGACGATCTGCGGCACGGGCACCGAGGACTATTTCGGCGGCGCGTGGGGCTTCGTAATGGACCACACGACCGATCTGACGCCGACGACGTATTCGACGGCGTTCATGGGCTACACGCAGGCGGTGTACGGCTGCCCGCCCAAGATCGGACCGCGCCCTCCGCAGCACAATCTGTATCGCTGGCACATCCCTGATCCGGTGCGCTTCCAGAAGGACCTGCGCGTGACGGTGCAGGCGATCGGGTGGTGGGTCCAGAGCGGGAAATACCAGCCGCTGACCGACGACATCGCGAGCGTGGCGTATTGGTACCAGACCCTGCCGTCCGCGCCGGTGAAGCCGCTCCCGCCGATGGACGAGCGCTGGGCGAGGTGAGGTGAAATCGCCAATGCTCAAAGCACCATTTGAAGGAGTTGCTGAGTGGTCAAGTGTTCAAGTGGTCCGGCACTGATCAGTAACGCGGGCGTGAGCGAGGGCGTCTCGTTGCGGATTTCTGAAACAGGCGAAAGCCATGCCGCAGATGTCGCCAACTCTTTCGATGCTCCGCCTCGCTATCTCGCCCTTCTCGGAGTCTCTGTGCCTCTGGTTTGAGGCGCGGCCTGCATCTCCTCCATGCTGACAATTCGCCTTCTCGCCGGGTATTCTGCCTGTCTCTGAAACCGTTCGCCCCATCTCACGAGCAATCCACTCGAAGGAGCGCCCCATGTCCACCGACGTGATCGACCACCGCATCATCGGCGAAGACCTGCAGGCCGTCGTCATCACCCTCGATCCCGGCGAGACCGTGGTCGCCGAGGCCGGATCGATGATGTACATGCAGGATGGCATCGAGATGGCCACGCAACTCTCGATGAAGAAAGACTCCGGTGGGATCTTCGGCAAGCTCTTCGAGGCCGGGAAGCGCGTCCTGACCGGCGACTCATTCTTCATCACGCTCTTCGGCAACAAGGCGTCGCAGCGCCGCGATGTCGCGTTCAGCGCGCCCTATCCCGGCAAGATCGTCCCGCTCGAACTGGGCGAGCACAACGGGCAGGTGCTGTGCCAGAAGGATTCGTTCCTCTGCGCCGCCCACGGCGTGCAGGTCGACATCGCCTTCACCCGGCGCATCGGCGCCGGCCTCTTCGGCGGCGAGGGCTTCATCCTCCAGAAACTCTCCTCCGCCAATGGGCAGGGCCAGGTCTTCTGCCACGCCGGCGGCACGGTCGTGAAGGCGGACCTCAAGCCCGGCGAGACCCTCCGCGTCGACACCGGCTGCCTCGTCGCGTTCGAGACCAGCGTCGACTACGACATCGAGATGGTCCCGGGCATCAAGAACAAGCTCTTCGGCGGCGAGGGGCTCTTCTACGCCCGCATGACCGGTCCCGGCAGCGTCTGGCTCCAGACCCTCCCGTTCTCGCGCTTGGCCGATCGGATCATCGCCGCAGCCCCGTCCCAGGGCGGGAAGGGCCGCGAGGAGGGATCGGTGCTGGGCGGAATCGGCCGAATGCTGGACGGCGACTGAGCCGCCCATCGGAAACGCCAAGTTCCGAGAAGATTTGCGAAGTCGGGACCGATTCGTGTCGATGGTGACGCCTGTGCGGGCTGTAACGCCCGCCCAGGAGCGCCGACGTGACCACACCAAACGATTCCCGTCCGTTCGATGGATTCGACCTCTCTGCGCCCGACCACTACGACCTGGCCGACACGATCCTGCCGATGGTCGAGCGTGCCGCGGCTGCGTGCGAGAGCCTGAACCTAGCCGCCCACGACATCGAGCACCGCGACCGCGAGCTCGAACAGGCGATCCCTCGGGTCGAGGCGATGATCGACCAGGCCCGCCATCAGCTGGCGCGCTCCCATTCTTCGCCCGCGCTTTCACGCGAGGACGTCCAGCACATGATCAACTGGGCGGTCGCCGGCGTCGAGGCCCGCGTTGACCAGAAGATTGAAAAGCTCGGCGACGACATATCGAAGCTGAGCCAGGACCTGGCCGCCAAGGTCGCCGGTCTGGCCACCATGCTGGCCGTGAAGCCCGAGTCCGGCGCCGAAACGCGTGCCGAGATCGAGCGTGCCATGGCGCCCATCCTGTCCTCGTTCGAGAGCCAGATGCTCGAGTTGATCGACGCCTTCCGGGCCAGGGCCGAGCAGGCCGGCCAGTCGCTCGAGGGGATCGCCGAGGACCGCACCTCGCGCCTCGAACAACTCTGCACCCGCGCCGAGCGATTGCTGGCGGTGGGGGAGAGCGGTGTGATGGACGTGATCGACGAACTCTCGACCACCATCCGCCCCTTCAAGGGCGCGCTGATCGAGGGAAAGAACGGCGTCGAAATCCACGGCCCGCTCGCCGACGTGCTCACCCACATGCGCGAGGAACTCCGCCACGAACTGGCGGCCGGAAAGCCCGCCAAACCCACCGAAAAAGTCTCTCTCAAGCCCGCCGACAAATCGGAGAGGCCCACCCCCGTGGTCAAGACAACCACCAAGAAGTCGGCCAAGCCCGTCCGAAAATCCAGGGCGGCCTGAACCAATCCGAGCCCGGCCAGGCCCGGGCACGGGAGCGTGCCACAGCCGCGTGCCTCGGCCCCCAAAAATGACAAACCGCCGGGTTTCCCCGGCGGTCGTTGTCGTTTGGAACACGGGCGAAGGGAGTCGAACCCCTAACCTCCTGATCCGTAGTCAGGTGCTCTATCCAATTGAGCTACGCCCGCTCCGGCCGGCCCGGACGCCCGACGGCCTCCGAAACGGACTGGGCAAGCGTAATCCGCTCCCACCGGGGCGGCAAGTCCGCCGGGCTCGGGAGTTGATTTTCGGGGCCAGGGTGGGACTATTCCAGTCCGGCCCTGCGAGGGGCCTTGGGTCGGTCCCGGCCTGTCCGGGCGGCCCGTCCTGCAATCCGACTGGTCTTGGCGGGCGTTCGCCCGTCCGAAGAATGGGGTAGGTACTCGGCATGGCTCATTCGCTCTCGGCTCAGAAGCGCGTCCGTCAGAACGCCAAGCATCGGGCCCTCAACCGCTGGCGCCTGAAGGTCATGCGCGACGCCGTCCGCGACTTCCAGGAGCAGGTGCTCCACGGCACCGCCGCCACCGCCAACGAGGCGTTCCTCAAGTGCCAGAAGGCGATCGACCGTGCGGCGCAGCGCGGCGTGATCCACAAGAATCAGGCCGCACGGCGCAAGAGCCGCCTCTCCGCCAGCCTCAAGGCCAAGAAGACGGCCAAGTAAGCCGACGCGGACGATCTGGTCCGCGAGTTCATCGTGCGAATTCACTCATCGCCGCTCGCAAGGGCGGCGATGTTCGTTTTGAGCGCGCGACCGGCCCCGTCGCGCTCTACCCTAGCCGCCGATGGCGGGAGAGCGGCCCAGCAATTCCGGGGCACGAGCACGCGGAGAGTCCTACTGGGAACTCTCCAAGCGCCCGCTCCACGTCCTGGCCTTCCTCCTCCCGCTGATCCTGCTCTACGAAGTCGGCTCCATGCGCTATCTCGCCGACCAGAGCAAGGGCGTCGTTGAAACCATCGTCGCCCACCGCCTGCTCTTCCGGCTTTTCGAGAGCTTCGGCGGGGCGGCGTTCTATCTCCCGGGATTGGCCCTGGTCGTGGTGCTGCTCTTGTGGCACCTCTTGCTCAAGGATCGCTGGAGGGTTCGGGTCTCGGTGCTCGTCGGAATGGCCGCCGAATCCGCCGTGCTCACCATGCCCTTGCTGGTGCTCGGGATGGTGACGCAGCGCCAGGCGGCGATGGCCGCGACGACCCAGCTCGCGGCGCTATCAACCGAGGCCAAGGTCACCCTGGCGGTCGGCGCGGGTCTATACGAGGAATTGCTTTTCCGACTCGTGATTATCACCGGGCTGCATTTGCTGCTTGTCGATGTCGTGCGGATGAAGAACGTGCCCGGCTCCATGGTCGCGGCGGCGATCTCCGCCGGCGCCTTTGCGTGGTATCACGACGTCCCCGGATTACCCATGGGCCTGCCCCTCGCGACGTTCTATGTGCTCTCCGGCCTGTATTTCGCGGGCCTCTTTGTCGTCCGCGGCTTCGGCATCGTCGTCGCCGTTCACGCATTATATGACATTGTGGCCCTGACCATGATGTCAAGTAATCGGAATTGAACACAGGCAATCGGGCATTTCAAGCCGGGGAATCACCCTGCGCGCATCCCCTAGTTTGGTGCGGGCTTTCCACGAAACTGCGCGGATCAATCACGAGTTTTGCATGGGGGGATGCACTATGCCGATTTTCCACTGGGCCTTTGGCTGGGCCATTCGGCGGGAGCACCTGATGATTCGTGCGGAACACGATCAAGCTCGAATCGACGAGCTCCAGCGGCTCCGCATCATGGGCACCGAACCGGAGCCCTTGTTTGACGAGATTGCGCGGGCCGCGGGGTTGATCTTCGATGCGCCGTTTTCGTCCGTGAGTTTCGTGGGCGGGCGCGGCGAGTGGTTCAAGGCCCGCGTCGGGCTTGAGCTCCCTCCCGGCGGTCGGGCCGAGGCGATGTGCTCGCCCGTGGTGGAAGGCACCGCGACCCTCATTGTCCCAGATACGCGGCGCGATTCGCGGTTCTGCCATCGCCCCCAGGTGCTTCGGAACGGCGTGCGTTTCTACTGCGGCGCACCCATCGTCACCAGGAACAACATCACGATCGGCGCGGTGTGCGTGAAAGACACGCGCGAGCGCGAGGTGCTGTCGTGGCAGACGTCGTCGCTCGAAGCAATGGCGCGCGTGGTCGCCGAAGCGCTCGAGGCCCGCCTGAAGGCGCTCGAGACCGAGGAGGCCCGCGCCGCCGCGGACGCCGCCAACCGCGCCAAGTCCAACTTCCTCGCCAACATGAGCCACGAGGTCCGCACGCCCCTCAACGCGATCCTGGGCTTTGCGGACCTCTTGGCCGACGGAACCGCCACGCCCGACGAGCAGAAGGCCCACGCCGAGACGATCCGCCTGGCGAGCGACCACCTGCTCACCATGGTGAACGATCTTCTGGACCTGTCGGCGATCGACGCCGGTCAGGTCGCGATCGAGCAGGCCGACGTCGATGTGGCCCGCCTTCTGCGCGACGCGGCGGCGCTGCTCGAGCCGCGGGCCGCGGGCAAGGGCATCATGATGTCCTGCGCCACGCCCCCCGGGCGCATCGTCATCAAGTCCGATCCGCTCCGCCTGCGCCAGGTGCTCCTCAATCTGATCGGCAACGCGGTCAAGTTCACGGAGCTGGGCGGCGTGACTGTCACGATGACCACCGACGACCGACCTCACGATCGAAAGATCGTCATCATTCAGATCGCCGACACCGGCATCGGCATCGCGCCCGAAAAGCTCTCCGCGATCTTCAAGCCCTTCACCCAGAGCGACGAGGGGCTCACGCGTCGATTCGGCGGGAGCGGCCTGGGCCTGGCCATCTGCCAGCGGCTCGCCGCACCCCTGGGCGCGAGCATCGACGTGCAGAGCGAGCTCGGCAAGGGGAGCGTCTTCACCCTCACCATCGACGCCGTCGCCGGCGTGCGCGCCGCCGCGCCCGGCGGACCCGTGATCAATCTCAAGGACACCTCGTCGCTGCGCATGGACATCCTCTACGCGGAGGACGGCCCGGACAACCAGCGTCTGGTCGCGTTTCTGCTCCGCAAGGCCGGCGCGACCGTCACCGTGGCGCCCAACGGGCGCGAGGCCGTCGACCTCATCAAGCGCGGCGCGAAGTTCGACCTGGTGCTCATGGACATGCAGATGCCGGAGATGGACGGCTATGAGGCGACGCGAGAGCTGCGGCGCTCCGGGTACGAAGTCCCCATCGTCGCCCTCACCGCCCACGCTCTGGCCGACGACCGCGGCAAGTGCCTGATGGCCGGCTGCGATGATTTCCTCACCAAGCCCATCGATCGGGACCTGCTCGTGGCCACCTGCCGGCGCTGGAAACATCCCGGCGACGAGGGTGAAAAGTCGGTAGCCTGAGTTCCGTATGGAACTCAAAGCCAACGCCGGCGAGCGCTCGCGCCACACCCCCGCGCTCGAGACCAAGTCCCCCGCATCCATCAACGCATCCGCCGCGATAGAAGCGACCAGCGCGGAGTCGTGCGCCTGCGCGCCGGGCTGCTGCACCCCGACGCGCCGCGACTTCCTGCAGGTCGCAGGGCTCACCACGCTCATCGCCGCCAGCGGGCGCGCCGTCGCCGGCCCGTTCGCATGGAGCGACGTGGCCGACCACCCCGTCCCGGCCGACAAGAAGTTCTCGCCCGAGTGGATCAAGTCACTCACCGACCGAGGGCAGCCCGAGGTCTTCACCAGCGACAAGAACCAACTCACCTACATCGGCATGCCCGTCGGCGGCGTGTGCTGCGGGCAGCTCTACCTGGGCGGCGACGGCAAGCTCTGGCACTGGGACATCCTGAACCTCCCGCCCGGCCCGGGTTGGAACGAATCCGACGGCCGCCTCTACGCCAACCCGCCCCGGCAGAAGTCTCCGTTCGCCCAGGGCTTCTCGCTCGCATGGAATGGTGGCTCGCCGCGCTCGCTCGATTCGCGCGGCGACTGGTCCATCACCTTCGAGGGTCGCTGGCCCATCGGCGTCGTCACCTATCGCGCCGCCGATTGCCCGCTCGAGGTCACGCTTGAGGCCTTCAGCCCGATGGCCCCGCTCGAAGAGAAGGACTCGACGATCCCGATCGTCCTGCTGCACTACACGCTGAAGAACACGTCGAATGCCGCGGTCAATGCGGAGCTGCTGGGCGCGATGGAGAACCCGGTGTGCCTTGGCATGCGCGAACCGGGCAAGGGCGTGCTCATCAACCGCGCGGTCAGGGGCGACGGATACACCGGCGTTTCCTGCAGCGCCGAGGCGATCAAGCCCAAGGCCCTGCGCAACCCGACCCGCCCCGACATTGTCTTCGAGACCTTCGACAAGCCGACGTTCGAAGGGTGGGTCGCGGTCGGCGACGCCTTTGGCGACGGCCCGCTTAACCTCGCCAAGGCACCCGAGCACATGGGCCAGCTGAACGGCGCCGGCACGGGCGCGGTGAACACCTACGCGGTTACCAAGGGCGACCAGCTCGTTCAGGGCGACGGGCACACCGGCACGCTCACCAGCCGCGTCTTCACCATCGAGCGCGACTTCATCAACTTCCGCGTGGGCGGCGGGCGGCTTCCTAAGACCGCCTTCATCGCGCTGCTCGTGGAGGGCAAGGTTGTCCGCTCGAGCACCGGCCGCCAAGCCAACTTCATGCGCGACGAATCGTGGGACGTGCGCGAACTGGCCGGGAAGTCCGCGACCATCCAGATCGTCGATTCGGAGCGCGGCTCGTGGGGCCAGATCGGCGTGGACCAGATCGTATTCAGTGATACGCCCACCGCGCCCGAGGAAGACCTCGCATCGCGCCCCGACTTCGGCACAATCGTGCTCGCGCACCTAGGCGGCGGCAAGGGCGAGGCCTCGACCGCCGGCGCCGCCCAGGCCGCCGACGCCTCCGATGTCGTCTTCAAGAATCCGTGGAAATCGAGCACGGACGAGTCACGCGTGAACTTCGGCGAGCGAGCGACGGCCGCCGTGCGCGCCGCTGCGACAATCGCGCCGGGCGAGTCGACGACCGTCGTGATGGCGATCGCCTGGCACTTCGCCACGCCCTGGCGCGATTCGCTCCGCAACGTCACCGGCATCGAAAAGCTCAAACGCCACTACGCCGCGCGCTACAAAGATGCGGGAGACGTCATCGCCAAGACCGCCAAGGACCGCGCCCGCCTCTCCGAGCTGACGCGCCGCTGGGTCAAGACCTGGTACGACTCCACGCTTCCCTACTGGCTCCTCACGCGCTCCATCCTCAACAACTCCATCGCCGCCACCGCGACCTGCCACCTCTTCGACAACGGACGCTTCTACGGCTGGGAGGGCACCTATTGCTGCGCCGGCACGTGCACACACGTTTGGCAATACGCCCAGGGCCTTGCCCGCATGCTCCCGTCGCTCGAGCGGTCCGCGCGCGAGATGGTCGACTACGGCATCGCCTTCCACGCCGACACCGGCGCGATGGACTATCGCGCCGAGGCCCACAAGATCGTCGCCCACGACGGGCAGTGCGGCACGATCCTCCGATTCTATCGCGAGCACACCATGACCCCCGACGGGCGCATGCTCCGCGAGCACTGGCCCAAGGTGAAGAAGTCCATCGAATGCCTGATCGGTGAAGACAAGGACTCCGACGGCCTGCTCGAGGGCGCGCAGTACAACACCCTCGACGCCGCGTGGTTTGGGCCCATGGGCTGGATCTCGTCGCTCTACCTCGCCGCCGTCCGCGCGGGCGAGGCGATGGCCCGCGAGATGGGCGACGCCGAGTTCGAGAAGCGCTGCACCAAGATCTGCGAGGTCGGCGCCAAGTCGCTCGTTGACAAGCTCTACAACGGCGAGTACTTCATCCACAAGGCCGACCCGGCCCACCCCGAAGCCAACAGCACCAACGACGGCTGCCACATCGACCAGGTCTTCGGACAGGCGTGGGTCATGCAGGTTGGCCTCGGGCGCGTCATCCCGCGCGGAGAGACCTTGTCCGCGCTCAAGAGCCTCTACAAGTACAGCTTCACGCCCGACGTCGGACCCTATCGCGAAGCGCTCAAGGACACCGTCAAGGGCGGGCGCTGGTACGCCATGCCCGGCGAGGGCGGCCTGCTGATGTGCACGTTCCCCAAGGGCGGCGCCGATCGCTGCACCGGCAAGGGCGGCGACGCCTGGGCCGCCGGATACTTCAACGAGTGCATGAACGGCTTCGAATACCAGGTCGCGGCCCACATGGTCTAC
The DNA here is from genome assembly GCA_013360695.1 of Phycisphaerales bacterium. GTDB lineage: Bacteria > Planctomycetota > Phycisphaerae > Phycisphaerales > UBA1924 > JABWBC01. The sequence goes on along the minus strand of JABWBC010000028.1, from coordinate 5,371 downwards.
GAAGGCATGGTCACCGAGGGCCTCGCCATCGCCCGCATGCTCCACGATCGCTATCACCCCGCCAAACGCAACCCCTGGAACGAGATCGAGTGTTCAAACCACTACGCCCGCTCCATGGCGAGCTACGGCGTGTTCACCGCGTCCTGCGGCTTCGAGCACCACGGGCCCAAGGGCTTCATCGCCTTTGCGCCAAAGTTGAACGCCGACAACTTCAAGGCGCCCTTCACGTCCTGCCAGGGGTGGGGGACCTTCGAACAGAGGCGGTCCCAGGGCTCGCAGCGCTGCGCCCTCAAGCTCGAATACGGCCAGCTCGCGCTGAAGACGCTCGCGCTCGAAATCGACGCCGCGAAGAGAGCTTCGGCCGTAGCCGTTGTTGTTGACGGAAAGCCCGTGCAGGCCAGGATCTCGCAGGAAGGGCCGCGCGTGTCGCTGGCAATGGACGCGACCGTCCGTGAAGGCCAATCGCTGGTGGTCGAGCTGACGCTCGCGTGAGTAGCCTTTTTCCTCGACGTCAGCGAAAGGCGCTTTTATCTTCGTGCCTTCGTGACTCCGTGACTACTTCCTCCACGTTGCCACTCAATCACTTTTCGTCTTCCCTACCTCCACACCCCTTCAAGCCCCTTCTCGCTCCGCACGTGCGGCACCCAGCACAGCACAACCGCCGGCACCGTCACATTCGTCTTCTTGGGCTTCAGCGTGATCGTCTCGAGGTCCTCCGTCAGCGGGTCGATCTTGCTCACCATCGCGTCAAGATCGCTCTGGAATTGTGTCTCCAACTCCTTGAGCTGCGCCCGCAGCGCCTCGACCGTATCTTCCGCGCGGTCGACGTCGCTCGATTCCTTGGACTGTCGAGTCATACCCCGCGCAACCGTGCCGACGCGCCCGACGTTCCCGCTCGATATCTTCTTCCGCCCGAGGAACGCCGACAGGATCGCCGACCCGAACGAGATCGCGGTCTGCATCTTCGCGCTCTTGGCCTGCTCTTCCTGCACCGCCAGCTGCTGCTCGGCCCGACGGATGCGATCCTGCAGCGTCGTCATCTTCGGCGCGTACTTCCTTCGCAGTTGCTCGGCCTTGGCGTCGCGGTCCTCGCGGGCCGCCTGCTGCAGGCGAAGGCGGAACTCCTTCTCGCCCTCGCCGAGCTTGCTGATTTCGCCGCTCGACGGGCTCTGCAACAGCTCGAGCTTCGTCGACCGGTACAACTCCGCCGCCAGGTCTTTCTTCCACACCTCATACGACTTGGCCTTGGCCGCATCGGTGGGCACGGTCTCGAACGATGCGCCGCCCGCGGGCGACTTGTCGAGGTCACTCTCCCACATGTCGACTCGCTCCGCGTGCTCCCAGTCGATCGCGATCGGTCCGCTGCCGAACGCCGCGAGCCACGAGTGCGTTTCGGTTTCCTCCACGCCGAGCTTGCTGTCGCTGAAGAAGACCTTGCCCAGCCCCAGCACCATCGGCACATACACCACGCTGTCGGTCGAGCGTGCCGGCAGGAAATACTGCGGAATTTCGGGCGCGAGCACGGGCCGCGATCGATCGTTTCCGACCGGTGCAGGCGTCGAGATGTTCACCCGCGAGGGCGCCGGCCCTGACGCGGGCGCTGGAGTCATCCCAGGCGCGGGTGATGCCCCTTGCATCGAACCAGGCCGCGTGTCGCGCGCCGAACTCGATGAGGTCGAGGGTGTGAATGCGCCCTCAGTCGCCAACGCTGAACTCGATGTCGGCGCGCCGAAGCCAAGGGGCGCAGCCCCTGGGGTGTTGGTCGCCGCGCCCGGCGAGGTGCCCGATCCCGCCCCGTTCCTCGAACCACTCAGCTGCTTAATCTGCCCCCGGGTCAATGGCCCGCGCAGGTACGACAACGTCCAACGCGTCTGGAACACCACCGGCCCGTCCTCATGCACGTTGTTCATCAGGAACACGCGGCTGCCCAGCCCCGACAGGATCTTGTCGCACGCGTCGCGGTCAAACGCCGCGCTCGCCGCCGCCGCCGCTCCCTCCAGCCCGTCGAGCACGCGCGCCTTGTCCCGCTCGGTCTGCAGCCGCCCGAGGAACCACGTGCCGGCGTTGGCGAGCCCCTTGTAATCGATGTCGACCGGGTTCTGCGTCGCCAGCACCATGCCCACGCCGAACGCCCGCGCCTGCTTCATCAGCGTCAGCATCGCGTTCTTCGAGGGCGGGTTCGCGACCGGCGGAAAGTACCCCGCGATCTCGTCCATGTACACCAGCGCCCGCAGGCTCGTTGTCCCGCTCTGCGAACGCACCCACGCCAGGATCTGGTTGAACAAGAGCGAGACAAAGAACATCCGCTCCGCGTCGTTGAGATGCGCGATCGAGAACACCGCGACCCGCGGCTTGCCCGCCGGAGTGTACAGGATCGAGGCGATGTCCAGCGCCTCGCCCTCCATCCACGCCTCGAACCCCGGCGCCGCGAGCAACGAGTTCATCTGCATCGCCAGCGCGAACCGATCCGCCGCGGGGAAGAAGGTCTCGAGCTCCATCACGCCGATCCGTGCCGTCGGCGGCTGCTGGATAAGTCGGATCAGCGCCGCAAGATCAACGCCGCGCCCCGCGCTCCACTCGCCCGTCAGGATCGTCGAAAGAAGAATGTGCTCGCGCGAGCGCAACGGATCGGCCTCGATCGACATCAATCCGAGCAAGCTCGAGACCGTCCCCGACACACGCTCACGGAACAGCTCGCGATCCTCGAGCAGCGCTGGCGGCGGAGCATCAAACGACCGCAGCACCGACACCGGAATCCCCGCGCTCGACCCGGGCGTGTAGATCGCAAAGTCCGCCGCGTCGCGCAGCTTCTTGATCCGCTCGCCCGACTGGCCCCATTCCGCCAGCCCCGCGGACCACTTTGCTGCTTGAGCGGCCGCGAACTCGTCGGGCGAGAGCCCCGCCTTGGTCGCGTCTTCCACATTCACCCACGCCCTGAAATCCGCCGCACGCAACTCCGGGAACGTCAGCAAGAGGTTCGTCAGGTCGCCCTTCGGATCGATCACGATCGACGGGATTCCGTCGATCGCGGCCTCCTCGATCAGCCCCACGCACAACCCCGTCTTGCCCGACCCCGTCATACCCACGCACACCGCGTGCGTGACCAGATCCTTCGAGTCGTACATGACGATCTCTTCGCGCCGCGCCCGCGCATCGACGTCGTAGACCCTGCCGAGATAGAACGCGCCGAGCTTCTCAAAGTCCTGCATTGGAACTCAACTCACTTGATGGGCGCGGCTGGTGTTCTCCCGACTTGGTCGAGCGACGCTTCACCATCCAACGCTGTCTCGCTGTCTCGCTGTCTCGCTGTCTCGCTATTCTTCTTCGCAAGTGCCCAGTGCCTCGTGCCCAACGCCTTCTTCACCTCACCATCGCCTTCACCGGCACCGCTTCCTTCTTCCCGCCCGGCGTGCTCCAGAAGAGCTTCAGCTCGTAGCCGCCCGACTTCTCAAAGAACGACACGCTGAACGGGTGCAGCCCCTTGGCGAGCGCCACGGTCGCCGACTTCTCCTCATAGCTGTGCAGCCCGTCGTGATCGATCAGCACGCCGTCGCCCAGCGTCATCACGCTCCCGTCGTCGCTCCCCAGCGTCAGCGTGTACACGCCGTCCTTCGGCACATCCAGGTACCCCGTGAACCGCATCGCAAAGTGATTCGGCGCCGTCGCCTTCGACAGGTCCAGCCCGCGGCACTCGCCCCGCGACCGATCCGCAAACGTTTCAAACTTCGGCACGCGATCAAAGTCGCCCGCCACGAACTCGTACCCGAGCCCTTCCTTCGCCGTCACACCCTTCATCGCCTCGCGCGGCATCACCTTCTCGAACTTCCTCTCCACCACCGAACTCATCGCCTTCCCATCTCGGAACGTCCTCGCCCTCAGGGTCGCGCTCCGATCGATCGCGATGGCGCCCGTCGCCTTTGGCGAACCCGCCGTGGGCTCGCTCCCATCGAGCGTGTAGCGAATCTCCACGTTCCGCTGAGCGCTCGTCACACGCGCGCTCATCGAGTCGATGAAGATCCCCGCGTCCGCATCGATCGTCGGCGGCGTCACCACATCCGGCTTCCCCTCGACCACCAGCTTCACCACCGTCACCGGCTCCATCCGCTCCGGCTTGGCGGGAAGCGTGATCACCAGCGCGTCGCCGTCGCGATCAACTGCAAGCCCGGAGGGCTTCTTGTCCGCCAGCGGCGTCGCCAGCAGCGGCTTGTTCAGCAGGTTCGTCACCCGCAGCTTGCCGTCCGCCGGCCAATCGAACAGGTGCAGGAACAGCGTGGTGTTGCCGTCCTCCGTGTACTTGGCCGTGCATCGCCCCCAGCTCTGCGCCGAGAGCGGGCTCCCAACCGTCCCGTGGATCGACGCGCCGTTCACAAACGTCCAGCGGCCCACCGCGCGCAAACGCTCGACCGACTCCGCCGGGATTTCTCCCTCCGCCGTCGGCCCGACGTTGAGCAGGAAGTTCCCGCCCTTGGACGCGATGTCCACCAGCTTCCGCACCAGGTCGTCCGCGCTCTTGAAGTTCTTGTCCGCCGCGTTGTAGCCCCAGTGCCCGTTCATCGTCATGCACGTTTCCCACGGAAACGCCGGCGCCGTCTCCGGGATGAACTGTTCCGGCGTGCCGTAATCCCCGAGCCGCTCCGCCCGATCCGCCTCCAGCCCGTACGCGCCCCCGGAGCGCCCCACGCGGCTGTTGATGATGATCTCCGGCTGCAGCGAGCGCACATACCTCTGCAGGTCATACCCGCGCTCGTTCGTCCACGTCCCTTCCCACTGCCCATCGAACCACAGCACGCCGATCGGCCCATAGTTCGTCAGCAGCTCCTTCAACTGCGACTTCATGAACGCGACATACCGCTCGTAGTCCGCCCCCGCCGTCGGTCGGTCCTTCTCCCAATCACGCCGCGGCAGATAGTCCGGGTGGTGCCAGTCCATGATCGAGTAGTACCAGCAGATCTTGATCCCGTGCCGCCGCGATGCGTCCGCCAGCTCCTTCAGGATGTCGCGCTTGAACGGCGTGTCCATCACGTCGTGGTCCGTCACCGCCGAATCAAACAGCGCGAATCCGTCGTGGTGCTTCGACGTGATCACGATGTACTTCATCCCCGCCGCCTTCGCGGTGCGGCACCACGCGTCCGGGTCAAACTTCACCGGGTTGAACTGCTTCCGATACTGGTCATACTCGTCGACCGGAATCCGCGCCTCGCTCCGGATCCACTCGCCGTAGGTGTTCTTGTCGCCGTGTACACCCGCGGGGATCGCGTAGAGCCCCCAGTGGATGAACATGCCGAAACGCGCGTCGCTCCACCAGCCCAGCCTCTCGGGCTCGCCCGGGAGCGGAACGCTCCGGCCGCCCGGGGCGCTCCCGCCGGCGCTC
>JABWBC010000174.1 GCA_013360695.1 Phycisphaerales bacterium | reverse complement strand
GCGCCCCCGGCCTGGGGTTGGCCGGGGGCGCGGGGGCGTGGGGGGGCGGGGACATGGGACGCATCGATCTGCGGGCGACGACACCGTCCACGAGTTGTCCGGCGACGTCCCGACCGGGGCACGGCCGCGGGGTGGTGCTTCTCCCGGCGGACCGGGACCGGGTGATCCGCCGGGAGCTCCACGATCCGATGGTCCGGCCGCGGGCGTCGATGTATCATCCGACTCGCGGAGAGCCCCATGCGACACCGTTCCGCGATCGCCGTTGTCGTCGTAGGCAGTGCGGCCGCGGCGATGGTCGTCCAGTCGACGTGGCCCCGGCCGACCGCGATGCCCGCGGTCCTCGCCACGGCGGCGGATCGCGTCCTCGTCGACAAGTCCGATTCGCTGTTTCAACGGCCTCCTCCGACGATCTCCGAGCCGCTCGTGGCGGGTGAGCGCGCCTTCATCAAGCGTGTCTCGGGAACTCGGGTGGGCGCCCCGCTGCCGGGCGCACCGAGGTAGCCACCGCCCTCGGTCCGTCGCGTCGATCGAGGACCCGTGCTGCCACGGCGCTGCATGGGGGCAAGGGTGATCACCGGGCCGGCGGGCAGGGGCGAGAAGGACCGTGGAGGCGCGCGTGCCTACCAGGTCTCAGCGCCGTCCGCCTTCATGCACGGGTCGCCGGTGGCGTGGAGTGCGCTCCGCGACGGGATGCTAGGCTGACGGCCACGCCTCGCGCGCCGACCACAATGCGACGAGTCCGATGCGAACGTCCACCCGAATCGCGCTCGCCGCGCTCGGGGCCGGTCTCGCGGCGTACGCCGCAACGAGCGGACCAGGCGGCTGGCTCGGTCTGCCTCCGTGGTGGAACCCCACGGAGGGGATCGAGGACACCGACCGGATGGCCGTGGACCTCCGGAATGTCGCGCGCTCGCTCGCGATCTTCGGGATCGGCGTGGTGGCGGCGGTCGTGGGCGCGTGGCCTCGTGGAAGGCGGCCGCCGTAGCGCCTCGCGCTGACATGGCGTCCCCGGCGGGATTCGAACCCACGACCTTCGGTTTAGGAAACCGCCTCGGAGGAATCGATCTAAGAGGCGACGTGCACAACGGTTACGACGATTCACGGCTCCCTGGCGACGTGGGCGTGGCTTCCCGATAACCCCCCGATCAACGCCGGATTTCGGGGGCGTGCTGGTACGGGTGCTGGCGTACGTGAGATCCCTACGGCGAGGACTGTCGGCGCACGGCGCTACGATCGGGCCGTCCGCAAGGGGGGTGGAATGGCATCCGCCCTTCCACCCGCTGACGCCACCGTGGCGCGGACCAAGAGGTCCGCCGTCCCCATGGTCTCGACCGCGCCAGCGTCCCTGCCTGTCCTCGCGCGCCTCCCCGACCGGGAGCGGCCAGCGTAGAGGAACTGCAGGATGGCGAAGCACCGGAAGTTCAACGCGGATCGGTTCCTCGACAAGTTCCAGGGTCAGGAGCACCTGATCCGCGCGTATGTGAGGAAGTTCGAGAAGGTGAATCTGGAGGTTGCCGGGCTCGACGTGCCCGGCTTCAAGGAGTTCCTCGTCCGCGACGAGAGCGAAGGGAAGGACGAGCTGGTCCAGGGGCTCTACCAGGCCTTCGACCTCTCGACCGAGCACGGCCACGAGGCGCTCCTCGCGGTGTGCCAGGCGTGGCCCGGTTTCGAACCCGACGTGGACGGCAAGCTGCCGGTCGAGTGCCTGAGCCTGAAGGTCCGCACCGAGAACGAGGATGCGTTCGGTTTCGCGTACGCCCGAAACACCTTGTGGCAGGCGGAGCGATTCACGATAGTCCGCGGCAAGAGCGCGAGGCCGATCGCCGATCCCGCCGCCGCGGCCGAGCGGCTTCGGGAGAAGCTCGCCACGATCTTCAAGATCGACAAGAAGAGTGAGCGGGTCATCATCCGCCACTACACCGAGGGCAACCGGACGAACTTCGTCATCTACCACGAGCGGCAGACGAAGGCCGAGCTGACCTTCGCCGGTACGAAGGCTCGCCTCAAGGTCGCGCCCACGGTGCTCCGTCCGGCGCAGCAGGACTTCGTGAGCTACGACCGGACGACCGGGCAGGTCGAGATCGAGACGCGTTTCGAGAAGGAGGAGGCGTCGATCCGCAGCGCCTTCGCCGAGTGCTGCCTCGAGGACGCGACGTTCTTTGATGACGGGGACGCCGCGAGCCGCATTGACTTCAGCAGGATCGCGGCGCCGGGGTTTGAGCCGAGGGTCGGGCCCCGCGATAGGGCGGCCCTCGTCGCGCTGAGATTCTCACTTCCGCAGGCGTTCGAGCCCGCGTTCGAGATCCGTTCGAAGAACGTGCTCGCGACGCTCGACAACAACCACCTGCGGCAACACCTCGCCGCCGGGAGGATCCAGCGGGCCACGTTCAAGATCACCTTCCCCGACGACGCACGCGGCAAGCGGGTCGAACTCTCGGGGACGAACTCGGTCAAGTTCAACCGCGCGACGCATGCGGACGAGGTCTTCGCGTACCTGGAGGACTGGGGGGTACTTCGTTGATCGGGTCCGCGCTCGCCTTCGTGCTCGCCCGTCTCGACCAGCTCGAGTCGCCCGTGTTCTCTCACGAGGAATTCGCCCGGTTCCCCGCCGCTGACCTCGCGACCCTCCTCCGTGACGGCATCGTGTACGAGGGTGTCCCCGCCGAGGAGATCGATAGGCCATCGCGCTTCCGCAGGGGCGGACGATTGGCTGTTTGTCGCACTGCGAAGGGCCTCTTCGGCTGTCCGTGCGAAGGCGATCCGTACTTCGACCCGATCCCTCTCATCGAGGACGACGTGCGGCAGTATGAGGTCTCGATCGACCGCCTCATCGATCGCATTCGGGGCGACAACGCGATCGACGGCACCGGCTACGCGGCCTCGCAACGTGTGATGGCGCTCGGCGAGCGGCGCGTAGAGGGCTGGGGCGCCGTCGACGTCTACCTCGGGTTCGGTCTCTGTGATGATGCGTCTCTGCTCGCTGCGTGCCGACACCTCCGACCGGAGACCTCGCCGCGTAGCGTCGTCCTTCTCGTTCCGACGGTCATCGCGCGATCTCCGGAACGGCGCAGGGCTATCGACACGACGCGTGTGCTCATCGAACCGCTTTGGGATGCCGCGCAACGTGGATCGCTCGCTGTATCGTGGGAGATTGTGTTGGGCGCGCCCGACGTTGGACAGAAGAGGCGAGTCTCGAAGGACCTCCGCCTATTCTGCCGCGACGGTGCGACTTGGAGGGTGGCCTACGGTGGGCAGTCCACGACGATCGGCCACTCGCTTGGGATGACGTACCTCAGCTACGTGCTCGACCGCCCATCGACGTCGTTGAACGCAATCGAGGTGGCGGGTTCCGCGGGGCGTTCCGTCCGATCGAAGGTCAGGCGATCCGAGTCCCGACTCGCGAAAGCCCGGGGGCCAGAGGACACGACTCCTCTCCGTGAAGGAAGCGAGGCGCTCGATCGGGCTGAAGCAGAGGCGCGGCGGGCGGGAGACACGAAGCGCCTGAAGCAGCTTCGGGAGATCCGAAGCATGACGGAGGCGGACGCGCGAGAGGCTGGCCGCTCTACAGCGACCGAGTCGCCGGAGGCGAAACGTGTTCGGCAGGCCGTGTCGAAGGCGATTGAACGCGCAATCAAGAGCATCGCGGCGCGGCACGCTGCGTTGGGCCGGCATCTGTCGGGATCGATCGAGACCGGCGGCGTGCTCCGATACAAGGGCGACCCGAACGATCGCTGGGTGACAGAGGCGGCGGCGCCGTAGGCGAGGGGGAGGTCTCGGCGGGGGACGTAGGCGACGGGGCGATCGGAGCGGCCCATCCGCCGATCGCCGAGCCGGCGACATCGGATGTCGCCGCCGCGACATTCAAAGTCGCGCCTCCGGGTAGATGCCTCGTCCCAAGGCCTATCCGGTAGCAGACGCCTTACTCAGTGCCGCTGAGGCGGGCGGCCTCGTCCACGTCTCCAGGAGCCGTTGGGACGCTTACGCCCGCCGGTACCCGGCCCTCGTTCGCGGGCGGCGGATCGTCCGCGCGCGAGAAGAGCGGGCCCGCGTCGGAGGCGAAGTCCGTGGGTGAGTCCGGGGGTGAGGCCGGGGGCGAAGCGGCGGGGGTGGTGTCGATCGGCTCCGGCTCTCCGGGCGCCAGGGGCGGGCGCTTGATCGCGCGCTTGCCGTTCTTTTCGGCCCAGGCCCGCACGACCGATTCGCGGGCGACGATCTTGTTGCCGACGTCGCCGCGCACCACCCGGTGCTTGGGCCCGCCCTCGGCGCGGAACCACATGTGGAGGATCGCCTCGGTGCAGCCGAAGCGGCGGGCGAGCGTCTTGACGTCGTACCACGGCTCGCGCGCGGCCCGCTCGGCGCCCATGTCGGTGGGAGATTCGTCGCGCGGGTCGTCCAATGGACGGCCGGGGGCCTCGGTGTGCGCGCCCTCGTCCTTCTTCGAATCCGCCGGGGTCGGTGCTTCCGTCCCCGGCGAACGCGCGTCCTGCGCGTTGTCGGCGTCCGTGCTCATGGTTCAATGCCCGGCGCCGGATCTCTCCGACGCCGGGACCTCGTACCCGTCAAAGTGGGGGTTGAATCAAGCGGTATCTGTGCCTCGTGCCTCTTCCTACTGCCAGCGATCGCCCATCGCGCTGGCGCCGGCCGCGGCGTTCGACGCGGCGGTCGCGGGCAGGATGACGATGGCGTTGGGGTTGCCGATGTCCGTGAAGCAGATGCCCGCGGGCTTGCCGATCCCGCCCGTGACGCTGTTGAACGGGCACGCCAGGCCGCCGCGGCTCTCGATGTAGCCCGAGCCGCTCCATGTGAGCGACGAGCAGAACTTGTGGTTGGTGCGCCCGCCGTTGACGGGGTAATCGCCGGCGGACGTGCCCACCACGCGGCCCACGTACTCGAGCGCCTGCAGGTTGTCGCCGCCGAGGTTGCAGCTCCGCAGAACGTAGATGTCGAACGTGACGTTCTTGTTCGTCGGCGAGGCGTCGGCCACGATCGGGTAGAACGTGAAGCGGTCGGGGCGAACGTCGGGGCCCTCGACGTTGGGCACCACGATCGCGGCGGGGATCTCGTCCGTGAGTTCCTTCACGTTCGCGTAGATGGTCTTCGCCGGCGTCGCGGGCGCCGTGGCGGTCGCGTCGGCGGTCCCGGCGGCGGTGAGGTATCGGAGCGCTTCGTACGACTGTGGCTGGCAGGTCATGGTCGGTTCCTTCATGGGTGGGGTCGTGGGTGGGGGCGTGATGAGCGGGAGGGCGATCGGTGAACGCGGCGGCACGCGCCGCCGAACGTGCGGCGTGGGTCACTGTTTTCGCATGGGCCGGGAGATCGACGCGCGCGATCCGCGCCTCGGGCGGCCGGGCGGCGGGACCTGCCAGCAGCCGTAGTTGCCGTTGTAGCGTGCGCCGTTCACGCCGTGCGTGAGGCTCGAGACGAACTTGCGCTGGCTCCACATCGCGATCGGCGGGCGCGGCGACGCGCCGGTGACATCTTCGAGCGGGGCGACCGTCGGCACGATCATCGTGGGATCGATGGCGGAGAGCCATTCGGCCTGGGTGTCGTAGCTGGTGTTGCCGCTCCACCGCGCCGTGCCGATGTTCCAATAGACGTTATCGCTGAACGCATGGGCCGGCCCGCCCACCGAGCCGTCGTTGATGACGAGGTAGTTGGTCGCGCTGGCGGTGCGATGCCCGAAGACGTTCTGGATCATGCGCACGCTGCCCGTGGCCGAGCCTTGGATCGAGAAGATCGACCGCGTCGTCGATCCGCTGGTCCCGCTGTTCCAGAACGTGGAGTTGACGCCGATGACCTTGCTGGTCTTGGCCGTGCCGGTGTTGCCGCGGGCCTGGATGAGGTAGGTTCCGCCGGCGTTGTCGAGGTTGGCGACGACGAAACAGCCCTTGTACAGGATGGTCGCGTGGTCGGGGATGCTGGCGTTGTCGCCGACGACGCCCGCGGTCGCGGCGCCGGAGGGACCGGCCTGGTCGAACGACCACTCGGCCCGCGTGAACGCGCCGCCGGAGTTGAGCTGCGACCACACGCCGTTCACGATCTTCGAGCGGTCGAACCAGATCGGGTAGGTCGACTCGTCGAGCTCGTCGCTCGGCTGGTTGGCGTCGCTGGTGCGGATCGAGTTGATGCGGTTGGTGAAGGTCGGCGCGGTGTCGTAGTGCACGATCTTCATGCCGCGGGAGGTGAACGCGCCCGCCGCGTGCTTGGCGGTGCCGTTGGTGTGGATGGCAAAGCCGTTGCCGGTGGCGTTGGTGACGCCCGTCACGGGCACCGGGTTTCCGTCGCGACCCAGGAGCGGGTAGCAGTGGATCGTCGCGTAGAACGATCCGCTCTTGAGCGACGATTCGTGGTAGTACACGTGCCCGGAGTCCATCTGCACGTGCCCGCCCTTGCTGATGATGTTGCGGTCGTAGTTCCCCTCGTTTTTGTTCGCGCCGTACGATATGAACCCGAAGCCGTGGTAGCCCGAATCCTGGGCGATGCAGTCGTCCAGGAGCGAGTTGCGGCAGTTCTGGAGTTTGAAGCAGTACCCGAGCCCCGCGGTCTTGTCGCTCCACAGGACGCTCTTCACGCGGCGGACGACGATGTTGTCGCAGGTGCCCGCGCTCCCGATGAAGCGGACGCCGTCGACGCCGCCCTTGCACCAGGCGATGGTGAGCGTCGCGGGGTCTTCCAGGGGGCTGCTCCCCCGCCAGCTCATCACGCCCGTGCCGGAGTTGTAGAACCACGAGTTGTTCGTGCCGTCGACCGTCGCCTCGTCGGCGGCGAGCTTGACGTGCCCGTAGTTTCGGCCCTGCGCGTCGGCGCTGGTGTCCCAGTTGACGACGACGCTCACGATGTTCTTGCCGGCCCCGATGTTGATGTTCCAGTGGTTGCTGGTCGACGTCCACGCGCCGGTGATGACGGTGTCGCCGCGGATGACCGGCCACGGCGCGTCGAAGTCATCCCAGTTGGTGAGCGTGACGTTGCTCTTGTCGGTGACGTCCCAGGGCTCGCGGAACTGCCCGCGGGCGCGGACCGTGTCGCCGCTGGCGAGCACCGCCTGGGCCTTGGCGAGCGTCTTGAACGGCGCGGCCTTGGTGCCCGCGGCCAGGTCGTTCCCGATGGTGTCTTCGACGTACCAGGTGGTTGCCATGCCGTTGCTTCCTACTCACGGTGACGGTCGAGCCGCCCCTTGATGTGCGCGATGTCCGCCGCCATCGGCGCGATCATCGATTTGAACTCCTCGATGCTCTCGCGGAGTTCTTTGCTCGCCTCGTGCGCCTTGGCCTCGGCCCGGTCGATGTCGCGGGCCAGGTCGTCGACCTTCTTCTCGAACTCGGCCTTGAGCGCCGCCATCTGGGCCTCCAGCATCTGCGTCTTCTGCTCGTTGAGCTTGCCGCTCACGATGAAGGTGACGACGGAGCCGAGCACCGCGATCACCAGACCGATGATGCTCAGCACGTCGCCCACGCTCATGCCGATGCACCTCCCACGCGGGCGGAGATCGGCGCCTTGCCCTGGGCCTGGTCCACGAACGCCTTGACCTCGGGGTCCTGGTTGGCGAGCAGCAGCGACTTGAGCTGATCGATCGCGGGTTCCAGCTCGGGCTTGAGGATCAGCAGATTGGCGATCGCCGAATCGACCGACCGCACCGTCTTCTGGGCCGTCTGGTTCGTGCCCTTGAGGATCGACACCGCCGTGGAGAGCGACATCATCTTCCGCGCCAGGCCGTAGACGACCGCCAGAATCCCGGTCACGCCGGCGGCGCCCGGGACGACGGCGCCCACCGTTCCGATGACCGCCTGCCCGTCCGCCGCGCGACGGGCGGCCCCCGACACCTCGGCGTCCGCTTGTTCCA
>JABWBC010000173.1 GCA_013360695.1 Phycisphaerales bacterium | reverse complement strand
GTCTGGGGTGCCGGAGGCTTCGGGCGAGTTGGTTCTCTACAGCAGCGCCGATGATGAGTACCTGCACCTCGTCATCGATCGATTCACGGCCAAGACCGGCCTGAAGGTCAAGGCGGTGGGGGACACCGAGGCGACCAAGACGTTCGGGCTGGTGCAGCGATTGATCGCGGAGAAGGACGCGCCGAGGGCCGACGTGTGGTGGTCGAGCGAGCCTATGAGCTCGGTGTCGTTGGCCGAGGCGGGCGTGCTTGCGCCGATGGATCCCGCGCCGAAGCTGGATGAGGCGACCGCGTGGCCGAGCGATCTGCGCGATGCTGAAGGCCGGTGGTTCGCCATAGCACGCCGCGCCCGTGTGATCGTGTACAGCACCTCGCGCGTGAAGGACGCCGACGCGCCGACGCAATTACGTGATCTGGCCGATCCGCGATGGAAGGGGCGCGTGGGCATGGCGCGCCCGCAGTTCGGCACGACGCGCACGCACCTGGCGGCCTTGGTCGCGCTGGCGGGCGAGGCGAAAGTCGAAGCGTGGTTGACGGCGCTCCGCGACAACGGCGCGCGCCTGTACGACGGCAACGCGTCGGTCGTGCGCGCGATCGCCAACGCGGAGATCGACGTCGGTCTGACCGACAGCGACGATGTCTTCGCGGGCCAGCGGAACAAGTGGCAGGTCGGATTGATCTATGAAGGCCGCGACGCGGACCCCGAGAAAGCGGGCGGCCTGCCGAGCTTTGGCACGATCATGCTGCCGAACACCGTCGGCCTCATCAAGAAGCCGGGCGGCGTGACCAAGGACGCGCGGGCGCTGGCGGAGTTTCTGCTGAGCGCCGAGGTCGAGACGATCCTGGGCGACAGCGATTCGCGGAACGTTCCGGTGCGGCCCGCCCTCGCCAAGGCCCAGGCGGAGAAGGACCCGCGGACGCGCGTGCCCGAGCCCGCGAGCGTCGATCTGGCGGCGGTTTCAAAGGCGGCTCCCGCGGCGGCGGCGATCGCGGATCGCGTGCTGAAGTAGGAATTGCCCTACGATTCCGCATGCCCACGACCCACGCGTCCGACGTCCGCTCGCTGATCAAGCACGAGCTGGAGGCCCTTGTTGCGCTCCGGCGCGATCTGCACGAGAACCCCGAGCTGCACTTCGAAGAGAAGCGCACCAGCCAGATCGTGCAGCGCGAGCTTGCGGCGCTCGGCATCCCGTTCCGAGCGGGGCTGGCGCGGGGCACGGGCGTGGTGGCGCACCTGGCGCCGACCGACCCCGCCAATGCGTCCAAGCCCGCGATCGCGCTGCGCGCCGACATGGACGCGCTGCCGATCGTTGAAAAAACAGGGCGGGCGTATTCTTCGCGGAATCCGGGCGTGATGCACGCGTGCGGGCACGACGGGCACACGACGATCCTGCTCGGGGCGGCGCGCGTGCTCGCGAGGCTTGAGCAGCGCCCCAATCCCGTCACGTTCGTCTTCCAGCCCGCGGAAGAGGGCGGCGGCGGCGGCGACCTGATGTGCAGGGACGGCGCGCTGCTCGGTGACAACAAGGGCGGGCTTGGCCCACCGGTCGCGAGGATTTACGGGCTGCACGGATGGCCCTCGGTTCCGCTTGGCATGGTGACGACGCGCCCCGGACCGCTCCTGGCCGCGGTCGACGATTTCAAGGTCGAGGTTCACGGTGTGGGGGGGCACGCGGCGTATCCGCACCTGGCGAAGGACCCGATCGTCGCCGCCGCTCATTGCATCACGGCGCTGCAGACGGTTGTTTCGCGTCACACCGGGCCGCTCGAATCGTCGGTGCTGACGGTCGGCCAGATCTACGCGGGCACCGCGAACAACATCATCCCAGAGACCGCGACGTTCATCGGCACGGTGCGCACGCTGACGCCCAAGCTCCGCGCGTCCGTGAAGCAACGCTTCTTTGAGATCGTGACGGCGACGACGCAGTCGTTCGGGTGCTCCGCCGCGATCGAGTGGCACGAGAGCTATCCCGTCACGCAGAACGACGAGCACGCGACGGCCCGTTTCTTTGAGGTCGCCAAGAAGACGCTGGGCGCGGGGCGCGTGCGCCTCGCGGAGCATCCGACGATGGGCGGCGAGGACTTCAGCTATTACGCCCAGCACGTGCCGGCGTGCTTCTTCCTGCTCGGGCTGCGCCCGGAGCACTCGGCGAGTTTCCCCGGTCTGCACCAGCCCGACTTTGACTTCAACGACGACGCCATCGAGACCGGCGTGGAGATGATGGTCTCACTGGCGCTGGGCGGTTGAGGCGGGAAGAAGCGGTCAGGCGATCGAGTGGTCAGGCCGAGCCTGGCGATTTTCACACGATAGGCAATGCACGCCGGCGGAGAGTGCCAGTTGGGCGGGCTCTGCGGCGCGGGCGCGAGAATCTCGCGCGCGCGGCGTCGCGCGGTGGTCTTTCGCTGGACCGCACGACCACTTGGCCACTTCTTTTCTCAGCACCCGCCGTACATGAACTCTTCGCGCACGACCTTGCCGTTCTTCACGGTGTAGACCGCGACTTCCTTCATCTGCATCACGTCGCCGCCCTTGGGCTTCAGCTCGATCTCGATGTGGACAGCAAAGCCCGTCGCGCCAACGAACGGCCCGCTGGCGCGGCAGCCGAGAATCTCGTTCTCGCCCATGAACTCCGCGCACTTGGCCTCCATCGCCTTGCGCCCGGCCCAGCCCATCCCGCTCCCCTCGATGCTCTCGATCGCGTCGGACCAGAACTTGTCCCAGAGCGGCGTGTCGCTCATCGCGCCGCTGTTGAGGTGGGCGACGACGGCGGCGCCGATCTCGGCGGGCGTCGCGCCTTTGCCCGACGACACCGGCTTGGGCGCGAGCTTCGACGCGCCCGACTTTGCCCCCGACTTGGCGGGCTTCTTGGCGGCGGGTTTCTTGCTCGCGGACTTCTTGGCTGCGGGCTTTGGGGCGGGGCTCTTCTTTGACTTCTTCGCCATGACGTGCTCCTTGGGTGCGTTTGCGGGAGTGTACCAAGGCGGGGGCGGCGCTGGCTCAGGCCATCTCCGCGTCCACGGCGCAGAGCGGCTTGGTGCCGGGCTCGAAGAGCGCGTCGATCGTGAGCCACGACACGCTGTCGCGTGAGTCCGCATCGCACGGGTACTCGAATCCGATCGAAACCCGGCCGGTTCGGATGTGCGGGCGGAACAACGCCTCCTCTTTCTTGGTGGGCGGAGATTGACGCACGCCGACCAGGCCATTCTGCTCGTCCTCCCATGTGCGGCGGAAGAGCGTGAACCACGATCCGCCGGGGCGGCGAGCGACCATGAGGGGCACGTTTCCCTCGTCCTCGGGGGCGATGACGGAGACTTCAAGGTCCTGTTCACCTTCGATCACAAGGTCGAAGATGGCCATGGTCGGCTCGGCGTGCCCGCAGAACTTGCCGCGGAAGAGTTCGACCGCGGCCGGGGACTTTGGCGACGACTCGCGGACCAGCCCATCGAGATAGGTGGGCGGGATCGCGCCGCGGATGGCCTTCTTGGGCGCGCGGAGACGCGACGCGGGGCCCGCGACACCCGGAACAAGGAACGTGTGATCGCCGAGAACAAAGCCGCCGGACGTGCCGAGCCGAGGCGTACCCTTGCCAGCCATGTGAACTCCTTGAGAGGCGAGTTGCGAGCGATTACGAACGCGGACGCCCGGTCGGATTTCGTCCCGGGTGAGTCTTTACACCTTCGGCCCGCTGTCGCCGAGCTTGGCGATCGCGTCGCCGTATTGCTCGCGCAGCGGCTCGACGACCTCGCGGATGAACCGCTCCGTCTGCTCCACGCTCCGTCCCACGTATTTCATGGGATCGAGCAGGCCGTCCCAGTTCAGTTCGTCGCGCAGCGGCCCGCCGCGCGCGGCGCCCCTGAAGCTCTTGTCGCCCTTCAGCCGGTCGATCAGGTCGTTGTCGAGTCCCTCTTGCTTGACGCGCATGCCCGCGGCCTGGGCGTGGCGGCGGATCAGCTCGTGATATTCCTGGCGATCGCCGCCCAGCTTCACGCACTCCATCAGCAGGTTCTCCGTCGCCATGAACGGGAGTTCGGCCATCAGGTTCTTGCGGACGGTTGCCTCGTGGACCACCAGGCCGCTGGCGACGTTGTGCATGAGGTCGAGCGCGCCATCGAGGGCGAGGAACGCCTCGGGCAGCGAGAGGCGCCGGTTCGAGGAATCATCGAGCGTGCGTTCGAGCCACTGCGTGGCGGCGGTGTCGTAGGCGTTGCCGACGAGGTTCATGACGAAGCGCGTGAGGCCGCAGATCCGCTCGCAGCGCATCGGATTGCGCTTGTACGGCATGGCCGAGGAGCCGATCTGCTTGTCCTCGAAGGGCTCGTCGAGTTCCTTGCGGTTGCAGAGGAGGCGGATGTCGGTGGCGATCTTGTGGAGGACACAGGCGACGGAGGCGAGGTCCGCGAGGATGAAGGTATCCACGACGCGGGGATAGGTCTGGGTGGTCAGGTCGTATGTGTTGTGGTGACGAATCCGATCGATCAATTGCTGACGAAGCCGATCCGGCGGCACCGCGGCCTCCTGCTTGCTCAGGGAGTCATACGCCTCGGCGATTCCGCCTTTGCCCTCGGCCGCGGCCCGAGCAGAGTCTTCCCGAGCACCATCGACCGCGAGCTGCTGGGTGTGCCGGAGTCTTTCGTCGGAAAACGTTTCGCTCGAGCACCCCTCAAGCAACTCCTCGACGAAACGCGCCTCTAGTTCATCCACGCCGGCATGGTTGTTGACAAGGAGCGACAAGAACGCCGCCTGGGTGCCGGTCGCGCCGCGGAGCCCGCGCATGCGGTCCAGCGGCATGAGAGTCCAAGCGCCGCTGACGCGTTCGTAAACGATGTAGAGCTCGTACGCCCACTGCGATATGCGGCGCCCAACCGTACACGGCTGTGCTGCTTGATAGTGCGTATAGCCAAGTGTTGGGACTCTAGTGTGGCTCTGCGCCTGATTAGCCAGCGACACTAATGCGCGCGTGAGCTTGATGACAATGAGCCGCAACGCCTCATTGAAAACAAGTATGTCTGCATTGCACACCACATCCTGGCTCGTCATGCCCAGGTGGATAATTCCCTTGGCCTTTGGGCAGGCGTCGCCCAGCGCGTGGACGTGGCTCATGACGTCGTGGCGCAGCTCGCGCTCGTACTTCTTGGCCAGTTCGATCTCGGCGTCGGTGATGCCCACGCTGCCATCGGGGTTCTTCCGCTCGACGACGGCCCGGAGTTCCTCGACCTGTTCCTTAGTAACGGGCAGGCCCAGTTCGTGCTGGGCCTCCGCGACGGCGAGCCAGATCCGCCGCCACGTGTTGAACTTGTGGCGCGGCGACCAGAGGCGGAGCATCTCCGGGCTGGCGTTCCGCTCGGCGAGTGGGGAGGTGTACGTGTCGTTGGGGCTTGTCACGACGCAAGGGTATCGCGCCCGGGTCGATCGCACCTACTCCGCCGCCGCGGGGCGAAGGGCCGAAAGCTCGTCGTAGCGCCCCTGCACCATCACGCGGTCGCCGGCCCGCAGCACGGCGTCGGCCCGCGGAAACAGCGCGTCCTCCGCGCCGCCCTTGCCGTCGCCCGGTTCGTTAGGCGAAGGGCCGCCCGCCCGCACCAGCTCGATGATCGCGATCGAGTGGCGCGACAACGCGTCGGCGATCGACGCGCCCTCCAGCGGCCCGCCGCGGCGCACGGTCCATCGCTGCATCGCGATCAATCGATCGCCCACGACGATGCTGCCCACGACGCCGGGCTCGACCGCCGCGGTGGCGAACGCGGGCGCGCTGATCCACGACTGCGACATGGCGACGTGGATGCCGGCCGCCCCGGCGACCTTGTCGGCCATCGACTGGTCGAACATGCGGAGCACGACGCGGACGCTCGGCGCGATCCGGCGCGCGTCGAGCGCGATCTCGAGGTTCGCAAGGTCGTCGCTGGTGGCGACCAGGATCGCGCGGGCCCTGGTCACGCCCGCGTCGAGCAGGAGGCCCTCGCGCCGCGCATCGCCGATCAGGATTGGCGAGCCCTCGGCCCGCACCTCGTCCACAAACTGCTTGCTCGGGTCGATCTCGATCGCGATGACGCGGTGCCCCAGGCGACGCAGGATCTGAAAGCTGCGGAAGCCGAGCTTGCCCATGCCGACGATGATGATGTGGTCTTGCATCGATGCCGCCATGATTCTGGACCAGGATTGTTCGAGCCCGCGCCGATCGCGAAGCAGGCGCAGGAGCTCGATGATCGTGTCGATGATGAACCCGATGCCGAGGATGGGAACGGCGAAGAACAGCACGCGCAGCCAGGGATTGCTCGGGAAATCGATGGGCGGCTGCGCGAACACCAGGCTCCAGGTGTTGTACATCCCCTCGACGATCGAGAGGTCCGGGCGCGGCCCCAGACGCTGGAACATCAGCGAGCCCAGCAGAAGCACGAGCGCGAAGGTCGCGAACTTCGGCCCGATCTTGCGGGCCACCGCCCGCGCAAAGCACCACTCGCGCCACGCGGCGTCTCGCCACGGCGACCGGCGCGGGCCCAGGTTCAGCTCGCTCAGCGGAGTGGCGTGTGAGACGCGCGCGATGTCAACGCCGAACTCGTTCACGCGCCCGAGTGTACCGCGGGAACGTTTGATGGGGGCCCGTGCGCGATTCGGGGCCGCGGGAGACACATGCACGGGTTTAAGGACGCGAGTGCCGAACTCGCTACGGGTGTCCGTTTGTTGAGATCGCGATGATCGCGACTAGCATCATCCTCCGGAGACCCCATGAGCGACCCACGCGATCGCGACGGCACGGACCAGGCACACAATCAGGCAAGTCCTTTCGATGACACACAGGGCGTGTCGAAGGGCACGGCCGGGAATCAGACCGCTCGTCGCGGTGGTCGACTCCCGCACGTCGTCATCGTCGGCGGAGGTTTCGCGGGCCTGGCCGCCGCCAAGCGACTCAAGAACGCGCCGGTGCGCGTCACGCTCGTCGATCGGCGGAACCATCATCTCTTCCAGCCGCTCCTGTACCAGGTCGCGACCGCGGCGCTCTCACCGGCCCAGATCGCCGCACCCATCCGCGCTGTGCTGTCGAAACAGAAGAACGCCGAGGTCGTGCTCGCAGAAGCCCGCCGGGTCGACGCCGCGCGGCGCGTGCTCGAGACCGATCAGGGCGACATCGCGTACGACTACCTCATACTCGCGACCGGAGCGACGCATTCATACTTCGGGCACGACGACTGGTCCGCGAGCGCCCGCGGCCTGAAGACCATCGACGACGCGCTGGAAATCAGGCGTCGATTCCTGCTCGCCTTCGAGGCCGCGGAGAACGAGGCGAGCGACGCCCGGCGCGGGGCGCTCATGACCTTCGTCATCATCGGGGCGGGCCCGACCGGCGTGGAGACCGCGGGCGCGATCGCGGAGATCGCGCGTACCGTGATCCGCCGCGATTTCCGGCACATCGACACGTCGCGCGCCCGCGTCGTGCTGGTCGAGGCGATGGACCGCGTGCTCCCTTCCGGATTCCCGCGCGATCTTTCCGATCGGGCGCTCGCCGACCTTCGCGCGATGGGTGTTGAGGTGCGATTAAACACGCGCGTGACGCACGTCGCGCCGGGCGCGAACGACGATCCTCCGCATGTGCTGCTCTCCGCATCGGGGGATGCCGCGCCCGAGCGGATCGACGCCGACAACATCATCTGGGCCGCTGGCGTGCGTGCCAGCCCACTGGGCGCGTCGCTTGGTGTGCCCACGGACGGCGCCGGGCGTGTCGTCGTCGCGAGCGACCTCTCGATCCCCGGGCACACCGAGGTTTTCGTCACCGGCGACCTGGCCCGCTGCGCGTGGGAGGGCGGCCCGGGGAGCGCGGGCATGGTCCCCGGCGTGTGCCCCGCCG
>JABWBC010000172.1 GCA_013360695.1 Phycisphaerales bacterium | reverse complement strand
GGCGTTCAGGTGCGACCCGTCCATCACGGCGGCGTCGAGTTCGACCACGCAGTCCTCGTTGGGCAAGCCTCCAAAGCCGACGGACATCTCGTCGGGATCATCTTCGACGAGCGCGATGCCGCTGACGATGGCGTCGAGGAGCGGCGTGTTGCCCTGGAGGCGCTGGGCGGCGTGGGCGATCGCGGGGATCGCGTTCCAGCTTCCGATCATGACGGGCGGGCGTGATGTGGGCGTGGTCATGCCCCATCGTGGGCGGGATGGAGGCGAAAGTCACGTCCCGTTCTTGGTGCTGGGGAGCGCCGGGCGGACCTCGACGGTGCGCGAGAAGGAAAACGGACGGGCGTAGACGTTCATGGGGAGCGTGGGCGAGCCGAGGGCGTCGTAGGTGACGCGCTGGTCGGGCTGGCCGACGAAGAACCAGCCGCGGGCCTCGATGGTGATCGTTCCCGGTTTCTCGGTGCGTTGCGAGTGCGCGAACACGGCGCGATCAAGGCCGAAGAGAGAGGTCGCCACGGGGCGCTCCCAGCGCGACTGAGCAACCTCGCTCCCGTCGATGGTAACGCCGCAGAGCAGAACCTGCGGCTCGTCGGCGACGCCGGTCCATCCGGCGGAGAATCGCCCGATGATGTCGATGGGGATGCGCTCGCCGGCCTCGACGGACTCTGGCGTGATGAGCCGGGCGTCGAAGAGTTCGGCGAGCCAGCGCGTCGCGAGATCGGAGGGAAGCGTGGCGGAGTTGGCGCGCGACTGGATGTAGACCGCGAGAGCCGAGGGGAGCGAGCCGTCGCGGGCGCGCCGGTTGAGGAGCGTCACAAGGAGCTGGCGATCGGCCGGCGGCGAGAGCGTGCGCCGACCGAGCTCGCGCCATTCTTCCTGCAGGTCGCCCCACGAGAGCACGCCGACCTGCCGGATGAGGAGCCAGTCGGGCGTCTGCGCGAGCAACTGGCGCGTGGCGAAGGTGCGTGCCCACATGCCGAGCATCGCGAGGGCAAGGAGCGCGGCACCGATCACGAGGCGCGGGTGATGGGTGATGAGCCGGCCGCGGACGCGCCGCCCAAAATGCCGCCAGGGCTTGCCGCATTCGCCGCAGTAGGGGAGGAGGCGCGAGTCTTCTGCCGCGACGGCGTGTCCGCACGAGGCGCAGTACAGCGCCCCGCCCCGGCGCACCGGCCAGCCGTGCCCGAGGAATGCCGCGCCCGCGGCCATGGCGGCAAAGAAGAGCAGCCCGGGAAACGCGATGAAAAGACCCGTGAGGAAGTCCGGCGCCGGGCGGATCTCAAGGATGCCATAAAACGTGCCCAGGCCGAGCACGAAGGCGGCGACAAGATCACCGATGAGGGCGGGACGACGCATCGGGCACCGAGAGACACTACGGATGGAGTGACTCGCGGGTTTGGAAGCGCGGCCAACCGCGGCGCGAAATCGCGGGATCGCTGGACTTTCCTGGAAGGACAGCACGGTATCGGGCAGGGTTCGTCGGTCATATACTTGCCGACGGTCCTGACCCGCTCGAACGCCGTACAGGAGGTGCCCCGTGCGAGCCGACATCCGGTACAACAACATCATCGACAGCGACGAGGCCCGACTGGCCCAGGCCGAGGCGGATCGCACGCCCTCGCTCCACGCCGCGGACATCGACGCCGACAAGTTCTATATCACGCAGCAGTACTGGAAGTACACGCGCGACAACCACGACGTGTGGCACGACATGTACGTCAAGCGCTGGAGCGTGCTCGAGCAGCAGGTGTCGCGCCAGTTCATCGAGGGGATGAAGATCCTCCGCCTGTCGCCCGATCGCATCCCGCTGCTCGACGACCTCGTGCTCGATCGCGACATCGAGATCGCCGGGGGCGTGAAAATCGCCAAGGGCACAAAGCTCGACGGCATCAACAAGTTCCTGCACGCGCAGAGCAACTGGGCGAGCTACGGCGTGCCGGGCTACCTGCCCGCCAAGGCGTTCTTCGCGTGCCTGGCGCAGCGCGAGTTCCCGACGACCGTGCTGATCAGGCCGCGCGAGGTGATGGACTATCTCCCCGAGCCCGACATCATCCACGACGTCTTCGGGCACGTGCCGCTCCACACGCTCCGCGTCTTCGCGGACTTCTTGCAGACCTACGGCAAGGCGGCGCTCCTGTGCGACGACGAGGCTCACGTCAAGCGCCTGGGCCGGCTCTTCTGGTTCACGGTCGAGTTCGGGCTGATCCGCGAGGACGGGCGCGTAAAGGTCTACGGGAGCGGCCTGGTCAGCAGCCACGCGGAGAGCGCGTATTCGCTGTCGGGCGAATGGGAGAAGAAGGGGCGCGAGGTGAGCGATTGCAAGGCGCGCCCCGTGCCGGTGTACCGCCCGTTCGACCTGGAGCGCGTGTGCGAGACCGACTTTGAGATCGACCACTTCCAGCCGGTGTACTACGTGCTCGAGAGCTTCGAGCAACTGCGCGACGCGATGAACGAATACGCGGAGCGCGTGATCGGCGAAGCGGGGCTGGCGAAGGCGGCGGGGAGATAAAAGGAACGACTTGGAACCCGGCTTCGGACGCCGGACCTGAGGGTTTCCGAAGGTCCGGGTTCCCACGAAAGACGCGATGCTTGCGGGGAGCCGCGTTTGTTATGCTGCGCGGATGGACCAGTTGCACGCAAGCTCTTCGGGTGATGCTCCCATGGTTGGTGCCGGTGTTGCTGGTGCGGCGGCGAGCGCCGTGCCGTTCCTCGATCGCGACGTCGCGTGCGTGCGCTGCTCGTACAACCTGCGCGGGTTGCCGGCGAACCGCAATTGCCCGGAATGCGGCGAGCCGATCGCCAACTCGATCAAGGGCTTCATGCTGCAGGACGCATCGCCGGAGTATCGCGGCAAGCTGAAGCTGGGCTTGTCGCTCGTGCTCAACGGCATCCTGCTCTTGGTCGTGGTCATGGTTGGGTCGATCGTGCTGGGATATGTCGCGGGGTCGGCGGCCTGGCCGAGGATCATCGCAAACGGCGTCGGCTTCCTTGTCGGCTGCATCATGCTGCTGGGCTATTGGAAATACACCGAGCCGGACCCCGGCTATGTGATCTTCGAGCAGCCTTCGAGCGCTCGCAATGTCGTGCGGATCGCGGTGGCGGTTGGCGCGGCGGTGTCGCTGACGCAGTTCGTGCTCGGGTTCTTCGTGGCGACGCCGGGCACGGCCCCGGCGAGTTCGGTCTGGGCGTTCGGAACCATGCTCGTGGTGCTGGTGGGGCTGGTCTCATTCGTGGCGTGGGTGGTTCAGTTCCTGGGCGTCATGAACTACACGGCGTGGGTGGGTGGGCGCGTGCCCGACGAGTTCGTCGTGCGCCGCGCGAAGTTGTACCGCTGGCTCCTCCCGGTCATTTACGTCGTCGGCGCGATCGTTGTCATCGGCCCTCTGATCGCGCTGGTCATGTACTGGAATCTGCTCGATCGCGTCCGCAAGCACCTCAAGTCGATCGGGGCGACGGGAATGCCGGCGGAGTTGCCCGGGCGGCTTGGATAGTGACTTCAGCGCGCGTGCGCGCAGCACACACCGTCGCAATGGACGGGCTGTCCACAACGGCGTGGCTTCGCTCTACTTTGTCGCCTCTTCGCTTTTCTCCGTCAGCTTCATCGTCCGCAGCATGAATTCATAGTTCATGCGCTGGTACTGGCGTCCGCCGATGCCGTGGCGCCAGCCGGGATACATCGCCATCTCGAACTGCTTGCCCGAGTCTTGCAGCGCCTTGGCGAGTTTCCACGAGTTCGCCGGATGTACGTTATCGTCCAGCGTGCCATGCACCAGCATCAGCCGCCCGACCAGATTCCCCGCGGCCTTCACGACCGAGGTCTTGTCATAGCCCTCCGGGTTCTCCTGCGGCGTGAGCATGTAGCGCTCGGTGTAGATCGTGTCGTACTCGCGCCAATCGGTCGGCGGGCCACCCGCG
Source organism: Phycisphaerales bacterium (assembly GCA_013360695.1). Classification (GTDB taxonomy): domain Bacteria; phylum Planctomycetota; class Phycisphaerae; order Phycisphaerales; family UBA1924; genus JABWBC01. The sequence continues at coordinate 3,941 of JABWBC010000172.1, read as the reverse complement.
ATGGCGGCGGAGAAGAGCGTGCTGTGCGTCAACGCATACGCGCCGATGAACCCGCCGTAACTGAATCCGCTGATCCCGACACGCGAAGGATCGGCGTAGGGCTTGGACGTCACCCAGCGGACGGCGTCCTCGAGGTCCTTGAGTTCCGGTACGCCGAGCTGCTTGTAGCACGCCCAGGCGGAGACGGCCCCCTTACCGCTGGCGGAGCGCGGGTCGACTCCGAACATGAGAAAGCCGTCGTGCGCGTACGCGTGCTGCCCCACGCGTCCGCCGCCCCAGCCATCGCTGACCGTCGGCGCGTGCGGGCCGGCGTAGGTCGTGATCCAGACCGGGTACTTCTTGGCGGGGTCGAAGTCGGGGGGATAGACGAGGTAGCCCTCGAGGACGAAGCCGTCGGCCGCGGGGATCTGCACGAGCTCCGACTTTCCGAGCTTGAATTCTTCGATGGCGTAGACGGGGTTGGTGTCGAGGGTGCGGACGAGCGAGCCGTCGGCCGCGGAGCGCAGCGCGACCTTGCCGGGCGTGTTGAAGCTCGACCAGTTGTCGACGAACAGCGTGCCGCCGGGGTTGAGGCTGGTGCTGTGCGAGCCGGGCTCGGTCGTGAGGCGGGTGGGCGTGCCCGCGGGCGAGAGGGGCGTGCGATAGAAGTTCGACGCGATGTGCGAGTCCTTGGTGCCGTTGAAGAAGACGACGTTGTTCTTTTCGTCGACCTTGACGACGGAGCGGACCTCGTACTCGCCGGTGGTGACGGGGCCCTTGAGCGTGCCGTCCTTGGCGTAGTGGTAGAGGTGTCGCCAGCCGGAGCGTTCGGATTGCCAGAGGAACGAGCCGTCGGAGAGGAAGGCCGGATCGGCGAGGAACTCGACCCAGGCCTGCGTGGTCTCGCGGAAGAGGCGGGCGGGCTTGCCGCCGTTGGGTGAGACGGCCACGCAGTCCATCCAGGTCTGATAGCGGTTCTGGATTCCGGCAAAGACGCTGGAGGAATCGGGCCACCACGCGACGCCTGCGATCAGCATGTTCTGGGCGTCGTAGTCGGAGAGATCGGCGAACACGGGCGTGCCACCCGCGACGCGGACGATGCCGAGCTTCACCTGCGGGTTTGCCTCGCCCACGCGCGGGTAGCGGACGCGCTCGACGCGCTGCTTCTGGGGCAGGTCGTCGACCAGCGTGTACTCGGGCACCATCGACGCGTCGGTGCGATAGAACGCCAGGCGCGTCGAATCGGGGCTCCACCAATAGCCCTTCCAGCTCCGGTTGAACAGCTCCTCGAAATAGACCCAGTCGTGCTTGCCGTTGCGGAGCAGATCCGTGCCGTCGGTCGTGAGGCGGCGTTCCGCGCCGGTGACGGTGTCGACGACGTAGAGATCAAAGTTGCGGACGAACGCGACGAACTTGCCGTCGGGGCTGAACTCGCTCAACTCCTCCGGCTCCGGCGTGCTGGTGAGTCGCAGCGCCAGCGAGCCGTCGAGCTTGGCGTAATAGAGGTCGTTGTCACGCTCGAAGAGCGCGCCGGTGCGCCCCGCGTCGGTACGGAGGAACGGCGTGCGGGCCAGTTCTCCGGCGCCCTTCTCGCCCAGCGAAGGGAGCGTGGCGAGGGCCTTGACGATGGCCTCGTTGTCGAAGGTGAGCTTCTCCGCGCGCCCGGTCTTGGCGTTGACCTTGAACCAGCCGCCGTTGCGGTTGACGCGCCAGGTGTCGTCGTCGATCCACGCGCCGCCGCCGCTCGGATTGCCGTTCAAGTTCACGCCGCGATCGCTCTCGTTGACGCGCTTGTAGCTGAGCGACTCCTGGACGAAGGACTCGTCGCGCAGGGGGCGGATCGAGGTGGTGTGCAGGTGGGTGCTGAAGGGGACGCGCAGGACGGGGAAGTCCTGCCCCATCGCGAGCTTTTCGTCAAAGAAGTTCCAGGTGACCAGGCCGTCGTCCGACGCGGGCTCCAGCAGGATCGAGGCGAGGTGGCCGAGCTTCTGTCCGGTGCGCACGACGATCGAGCCGGCCGGGATCAACCGCGATTCGGCGCGGCGTTCGGCGTCGACGCGGGCCGTGTTGTGCTTCTGGAACTCCTGGGGCGAGCGGGCCATCTGCGTGACCTTGCACGCCTCGATGTCGAGCTCGATGTCCTCACGCAGCTCCTCGACCTCGATGCCGTGACGCTGCAAGGTCTCGACCGCGCTCTTGAGCCCCGAGACCAGCGGCTGCGGGATGATGTAGGCGTAGGCCCGCGGCACGAGCATGTCCGCCTCGCCGCGGTTCCATACCTCGACGTCGTAGTCCTTCTTCTCGCCGGTCGACACCGTCTTCCCGTCGCGCACCTCCTCGACAAAGCCCGCGGCCTTCATGGTCTCCGGCGCCTTGGCGGCCTTGGGGCGGACGGCGAGTTGCTGTTCGGGCTTGGGATCCTTTGGTGGATTGCGCCCAAGGTCGATCGTGCGCCGATCCGCGTCCGCCAGCAGCTTCCTGATCTGGTCCTTGTTGCTCGACGCGAACTCAAGGCAGGTGCGCACAAAGTCGCGCGTTCCCAGCACGCGCTCCTTGTACGACGAATACGAGTAGCCCTCGGAGAGGACCGAGATCCGCCCGCGCAGGCCCACGTAGTTCGTCGTGAAGCGCGGCTGGAGCGGGAAGCTATCCCAGCGTGTGTGCTCCTTGTTGAAATCACCGTAATAGAACGTCTTGAGACCGGTCTTGGCCTCGAGGTCCTTGGACACAGCGGGGAACATCGTGTCGCGAACGTATTCGATCAGCGCTGAGTCGCCCGCGGGATGGCGCGGGCCTTCATAGGTGACGGCGTACTGGTGATACGACCCGTTGGTCGTGTGCGTGTCGACGAAGATCGCGGGGTCCCACTCGTTGATGAACTTCACCAGCGCGCGAACCTCGGACGATTCAAGCTTGACGAAGTCGCGGTTGAGATCCAGGCCCGCGGCGTTCTCGCGGATGCCCATGCCTTCGTCCGGGCCGTGCTGCCCGGGGCGGTTGTCCTTTGAGACGCGCTCGTTGCCGTCGCAGTTGAAGATGGGCGCAAACACCAGCACCATGTTCTTGAGGAGCGGGTGATCGGGCTGGTTGATGATCTCTCGCGCGAGCATCGGCAGGCCTTCCTTGCCGTCGACCTCGCCCGCGTGGATGTTGCCGATCATGAGCACCACGAGCTTGCCCGCGTCGGCCTGCGCCCGGGCTTCGCGCGCACTGGCGACCGGCGGGTCGGCGAGCGTGAGCACCGGAATCGTGCGTCCCTCACCTGTCTTGCCCATGTCCAGGCGGCGCGCCTTGGGTGAGGCCTTGGCGAGCGTGTCGAGAAGCGACACGACCTCGTCGTAACGGGCCGTCGCCTTGAATTCGGATTTCTCCGCGACCGTCAACTGCTCGGGCGGCGTGGGTGCGCCGGTCTGAGCAAGCGCGGCACAGGCGGACGACAGGACGAGCGCAAGCACGCTGAAAAGACGCGCGGCCATGCAACAGACTCCAGGGAGAGACTTCACGCGGGGTACCTCGGTACCGGGGCAGCGCCCCGGGGAGGTGTATTAGAGCGAATCGAGGCCCGGCGTGCGAGCCTCGCGCATCGAGAGCGGCGGGCTCAGCAATTCCTGCAGAAGGAACGCGTCACGCCAGGGGTTGCCGCTTGAGGGCGGTAGCACCTTCGCGGCTGCGACGGGAGCGGGCGTCGCGTCGCGCACGATCCGATGTGTGGTGGATTCGCCGGTGTCCTGCAGACGCTGACGCTCCATTGCCGCGAACATCTCGGCGGTTGTTTGGGCTCCGGTCTGCCGCGACGAGCGTGATTCCTGCGGGCGGACCTGCGGGCGAGCCTGGGGCTGCTGGCGCTGGGGTTGCGGCCGCTGGGGTTGCGGCCGCTGGGGTTGCTGGAGCTGCGGACGCCCCTGCTTCTGCGGCTGCGGGATCGACTGGGTCTGAGGAAACTGGGGCGTCCTGGGCTGCTG
>JABWBC010000171.1 GCA_013360695.1 Phycisphaerales bacterium | reverse complement strand
GGCGAAGAGGTCGTAGTCGTCGCCGTTGACAAAGCCGTCGTGGTTCAAGTCGGCCGCTGGATCGGCGATGTCAAAGACTTCGGCGAAGGCGTCGTAGTCGTCGCCGTTCACAAAGCCGTCGTGGTTGAAGTCGGCCGGGCACTGCGGCACGATGCCCATAATCAGCCTCGCCTTAGCGATATCCTCGCGCGGGATCAGGAGGCCCGAGATCTTGGGGACGCCGAGCGAATCGGCCGTCACCTGTCCGTGCTGAGTCACCGGGCCATTCTCCGGCACTCTTAGCACCCAGTACACCGTCTGTCCGACGTTCGGATGGAACCCCTGCGTCCGGCGCGGCGCGATGCTGACACGCACGAGCGGCACCAGCGCGTTGTCGATCGACACCGCGGAGTTGCCGCGCAGGAACATCGTGCACTCCCAGCGATCGGCCTGGTCGACGATCGTCGCGGGAGTCCAGTCCAGGTAGCCGCCCCACGTGCCCCACGGCGTGCCGGCGGGCGAGCACGGATCGCCGGGGCCCGGATCGGGCTGACGCCCGGGCGTGTTCAAGTCCTCGTCGCAATCGAAGAAGCCGGGGTACGACACGTCGTTGCGGTAGTGATCCGACAGATACTGCGCGCCGTGCCGCTCCGTCTTGACCGGCGCGATCCACTGCCCCACGTCCGGCCAGGGATCGCAGTGGGCCGGATCGTCGATCAGGTCGGGCGACTCGAACGCCCACTTGTCCACGCCATGCTCGCGCTCGTCCCAACTGACGATCATGCCGAGCTGGGAGTCGTTGCAGGCGTCGAGGCCGGCGCGGGCCACGGGCGTCCACGCTCCGGCATCGTTTTCGTCGCGCTTGCCTGAATAGACGCGTGTGTATGGAATGTAGGGCTCGGGGCTGAGGCGGTTGCTCTGTGTTTGGACCTGCTGATACGTAAGGGGCAGCCCGGAGTCGGGCGAGATGATGTTCGTGGCTAGGTTCTGCGACCAATCGCCCACGAACGGGCCCTGCTGGTTCAAGTTGAAGAGCGCGCACTGGAGCACGGCGGCGCTGAAGCGCCAGGGCTGCTGGCGCGAAAGATGCGACGCGCCGCGCGATCCCGCGCTGTGCCCGATAACCGAGACGCGGTGTGGATCAACATCGAAGGGCCCGGCACCCGAGGTGACCCAGTCAGCGATCCAGAAGACCCGGCGGCTCGTGTAATTCGTGATGACCTCGTCGGCGGGCAGATCGCCACGCGCGCCGATGAAGAACGGATCGAAGCGGCGCGCGTAGCCGAACCACGCGGTCACGCTGGACATCCGTGCCGCGCCGGCTTGCCAGTACAGATTGTCGTCGGGCGTGATCACGATTCCGTCGGTCATCTCGATCGACATCGCCGCGCGGTTCAAATCGCCGGGCATGAAGTTCTGATACGCGCCCTCACCGCCGTGCAGGCAGAACACCGCGGGGTACGGCCCGGAGGGCAGGCCGGTCATCGGCGTGGTCACCGCAAAGACATGCGGGACGCAGCCGCGGGTGGCGCTCGCCATGACAGGGAAATCGGGACGCCCATCCTCGGGGTCCTCGCGCCCATCAACCCACACGACGTACGCGCCGTACGGATACCCGCTCTCGGTCGTACCGAGAAACTGAAAGTGCGGGCAAACCGGCTCATTGACCGGGTCATAGCCATAGCTCACAAGGACGCGGTTGTCGGTCGTCACGCTTGTGCTGCCGTTGACCACCACCGCGAAGAACTTGGCGCCCGCCTCGTGGGGCGTCCATGCCAGCGCGCCCTGCGTCGACGTAAGCGTCGTGTAGCCGGACCCATTGGGCACCCGCAGCGTCGAGGATGGCTGCAGGTTGTGCAGCCGCTCGCCCGTCACTTCCTCCGGGAACAGCCGCGCCAGCAGCGTCATGTTTGCGATGTCGGTTTCCGGCAGACTCGATGAATAGAGGTCGTAGGTGTACACCGAGCCCGCAGCCAATTCCCAATGCAGAAAGACCTGTCCGTCGGCGTACGCGCCCGCCAGGTTCGTCTGCGCCGATGCACAGTTCATGCACGCCGCAGCCGTCATCACCGCCAGCGTGATCATCAACCGCGCGGATCGCTTGGCTTGTAAAGTTCGGCGCAGGGAAGAACCGGCACACACACAACAATCGCCTTTGGTCATCGGACGAATCTATCGGACGCTGCGTTCGCTCACAACATAATTTTCACAGTTTCTTGCCCACGAGGGGCCGCGTTTCTCGGACCTGCACGCGAACGAGAAGGACCCGCCGGCTCAGCACCCGGCGTCGAAGTGCTCGGCGAAGAGGTCGGCGAAGAGGTCGTAGTCGTCGCCGTTGACAAAGCCGTCGTGGTTCAAGTCGGCCGCTGGATCGGCGATGTCAAAGACTTCGGCGAAGGCGTCGTAGTCATCGCCGTTCACAAAGCCGTCGTGGTTGAAGTCGGCGAGGCAGCGGGGCGTGCGGTAGGCCTTGATGTTGGCGCCCGTGCCGGCGACGACCAGCGTTCCGTCGCGCCCGAACGCGGGCGCGCCGATGTTGATGTTTGTCACTCCGACCGACCAGCGCTCGGTGAGGTCGGGGTTGAATGAATAGAAGCGCCCGTTGGCGAACGCGCCGTTGGAGAAGAAAAGGCGATCGTTCGAGTCGACCGCCATGCGCGGCTGGGAGAAGTCCGCGGGGATCGCGGGGCTCTGCGCGATCAGGCTCCCGTCGGACGCGCGCCGGCGCGCGATCTTGTTGCCCGGGTCCATCATGAAGACCGAGCCGTCGGACGCGACCGCGAACTCTGACTCGGTCGTCCAATGCGCGGGGACCGACCAGCGCACGCTCATCGACGTGCCGTTGTCGTCGATCGCGTAGAAGAAGTCGACGGAGACGTTGTTCTGCACGCGCGAGAGATAGATCGTGCCGTCCGGCGCGACCATGGGCGTGTTCTGGATGGTGAACCCGGCGAGCGTCGGGCTCTGGTACATGAACGCGCCCGTCGAGAGGTTGAACTTCTTGATCGCGTGCCCGCCCGGGACGGCGTCGGCGACGTAGATCGCGCCCGCGTGGATCGCTCCGCCGCAGTTGCCGGAGACCGAGCCGACGCGGTTTGCCGTCCACAACGTGGCGCCGTTGCCGGCGTTGATGCGCCAGATCTTGGTGAAGCTGGCGACGACGGGATCGCCGTTGGGCGCGAAGACCACGCCGTCGTACGGGCCGGCGTCGATCAGATCAACCGACGACCAGAGCGTCGCGCCGGTGGCGGCGTCGAGCGCGTGCAGCTTGGCCTTGACCGACGCGCCGTTGCCCGAGCGCGACACGAAGACCTTTCCGTTCGAGACACCCGCGACCCACGTCGTCCAGTCGTTGGCCAAGTACGGAATGTTCCGCGACCAGATCTCCTGGCCCGTGTCGAGGTTCATGCACACGACCGGCGACTTGTCTGAGTTGGGCTCGGGCGGAAAACCCGTCTGGCGCACCATGAAGACGCGCGATCCCTCGATCACCGGCTGCCACGCGATCACCGACGTGCGGCCGCCGGACCAGAGTTGCGTCGCGGCGTCGGGTCCGAGCTGAATCGTCTGCCCATTCCGCCCAGCATTGCCGCCGTTGTTCGTCCAGTCCTGGGCCAGCGCTCCGGCCGACAGCGCGACGTTGAGCGCCAGCGCGCCCGCGATCATGCACCGCATGTGAGTCTCCCTTCGCGGGCGGCGCCCGCAGCTCCAAGGTAGCGGAAACGCCGCTCTCGTCCAAGCGATTCACGCCAGCGTCTGTTGGGAGATTTTGGCCCGGTTCAAGAGGCCGAGGCCATCACCACCGAACCGCACACGACCTTCAGGGGGCGTCACGGATCGTTATCGGTGGCCATGGCCGCGGGCGCGCTGTCGGATGGAGGTCCGAGCAACCGCCCCAATCGCCGCGCGGCGAGCATTGAAGGGTGGGAAGGCTTCGGCACGGAGTGTCGAAATTCGACTATCACGGACTCGAAGACGTGTCTGTGGCACGGCGAAGCAATTCGCCAAATGGCCAAATGAGGAGAAGGCCGCGGGCCGGCGGGACCGGCTGGCCACCCAAGTATCGTCACCTTCCCGTGTACAGCCGCTCGCCGAGATAGGGGTGCAGCTGCGGGATCGCCTTGATTTTGTTGGCCGTCACGTCGATGTCGTACGGCACCCGCGTGAATTCGACGCGGTCGGCGTGGAGGATGGCGTAGCTCGCCCGCGGGTCCATGTCGCGCGGTTGGCCGACGGAGCCGACGTTGATGACGACTTTTTCGCTCGGCTGGAAGCGGAAGATGCCCTCGCCCAATTCGGTCGGCGGATAGAAATCGGGCTCGTTGGTGAAGACGCCGGGCACGTGGGTGTGCCCCACGATCGCGACGCGCTCGACGCGGTCGAAGACGCCCTGGATTTTCTCGGGCGCGTTGGTCGCGTCGTCGGGGAAGATGTATTCGTTGATGGGGCGGCGCGGCGAGCCGTGTACGGCCAAGATCGGGAACGCGCCGTCGGGCTCGGTCTCAACGACACGGACGCGGAGGCGGCCGAGGAACTCGTAGCGCGCGGTGCGGAGGGCCTCGTCGGGCTCCTTGTCGAACTGCTCGCGGGTCCAGAAGGCGGCGGACTCGGCGTTGGCGTTGAAGTTGGTGGGCTCGTAGAGGACGCCGAAATCGTGGTTGCCCATCAGCGACCAGGCGCAGCGCTCGCGGACCAGGTCGACACAGGCGAGGGGTTCGGGGCCATAGCCGACGATGTCGCCGAGGCAGACGATGCGCTTGATACCGCGCTTCTCGATGTCCTCGAGGACGCGTTTGAGGGCTTCGGCGTTGCCGTGGATGTCGCTGATGACCGCGGTGGGCACAAAGACTCCGGTTGGGCCCCCGATGAAACCGACTCCGAACCAAACCCGGGGGGCGGGTGGGGATCATAGTGCGAATCGGGGGCGGGCGGGGGCAGGGACCATATTCGGGGCGGTCGGGCTATTGACCGATGCCGATTATGCCGATCTTGCGGCGGGGATCGCCCTTGGCCTGAATCGGTCGGGGCGTGTCCGGGGAATACCATCCAAGGAAAGCGTCGGAGTAGTTCGCGGCCAGAGCGGCCATCGACGGATAGGAACCACCCATGCCATCAGCAGCTTCGGTCACATACCAGCGGACCCGCGAAATGACGATCGACGAGCTCTTGCTCGAGAATCGGATCGTCTTCCTGATCGGGGAGATCAACCAGGGCTCCGCCGCCCGCGTCATGATGCAGATGCTGTACCTCGAGAACCAGAAGCGGGGCCAGGACATCAACTTCTACATCAACTCGCCGGGCGGCGCGGTCGACGACACTCTGGCCCTGTATGACACCATGCGGTTCCTGTCCTCGCCCGTGTCGACGTACTGCCTCGGTCGCGCCTATTCGGGCGCGGCGGTGCTCCTCACCGCCGGGGCCAAGGGCAAGCGGTACATCCTGCCCCACGCGAAAGTGATGATCCACCAGCCGTACGGCGGGGTGACGGGTCAGGCGGAAGACATCCGCATCCAGGCCGAGCAGATCATCAAGGCCAAGGCGGAGCTGAACCGAATCATCTCCAGCCACACCGGCCAGTCGATCGAGAACATCCACCGCGACAGCGAGCGCGACAAGTATTTCAGCGCGGAGGAGGCGGTGCGTTACGGGCTGGTCGACGAGGTGCTCATCGAGCCGCCCAAGGCCGCCTCGGGAATCCGCTGATCGCGCGTCATTGATCCCCGCCCCTTCCGGGTCGGCGCCGCGTCGCGTCGAGCCCGTCTGGAGAAAGCCATGTCCGGATACCTGGTCCCGATCGTCATCGAGAAGTCAGCGCGCGGCGAACGTTCGTACGACATCTATTCGCGCCTGCTGAAGGACCGCATCATCTTCCTTGGGAGCGCCGTCACGGACGAGGTGGCGAGCCTCATCATCGCGCAGCTCCTGTTCCTCGCCAACGAGGACGCCAAGGCCGACATCCACATGTACATCAACTCGCCCGGCGGGAGCGTGACCGCGGGGCTGGGAATGCTGGACACGATGCAGCACGTTCCGTGCGACGTGTGCACGTACATCATCGGACAGGCCGCCAGCATGGGTTCGGTGCTCGCGGCGGCGGGCACCAAGGGCAAGCGTTTCACGCTCCCCAACGCGCGGAACCTGATGCACCAGCCGCTGCTGTCGGGCGTGATGGAGGGCCAGGCGACCGACATCGAGATCGAGGCGCGCGAGATGCTGCGTCTGCGCGATCGCTTGTATCGCATCTATGCCGACGCCACGGGGCAGACGGTCGACCGCATCGCCAAGGACTGCGACCGCAACAAGTGGCTGGATGACCACGAGATGCTGGAATACGGCCTGGTGGACGCGGTCCTGAAGAAGATGCCCGTCATGCCACGCCGCCACGGCGAGAGCGAATAGCGCCGGAAAAGGCTGAACAACGCGGAATGAAACGGACCCGAGATCGGGTCCGTTTTTTTATCGCCGATGTCATCTCGAATCGCGAGTCACGGCAACTCTTGTGAGTTCGGAATCGCGACTGGACCCCTCGAAACCCACCCGCTTGTGCTCGGGACCTGCATCACGCTCAAACTTCGGCCCACCACGGCCATCGCATGATCGCCTCGTCAGTGGGACCTCACTTCCTCGATGCACGAGGGACATCAATCGACGTCTACGAGTCGAAGGAATCGCTCGAGGATCTCGTTGAGATTACCCGGGCCGCCCATCCCCACGAAGTGTTCAAGATCATCTTCCGTCGATCCCCTCGCCGAACCCCTCGCAATCGTACATCTGCACCAGTCCGTGTCCGATCGCCGCTCCGAAATCGGCTCAAAGGATTGGACATCCGCATTCGTGTACGACAGATCGATCTTGACCAACCACCCGGGATTGTCCATTGTCTCGATCGTGATCCCGAACTCGTGCTCCCATTCGCCGTCGCACTGCGCGCGCCACCATTGAACAAGCCGCTGCATGGAATCCATGGTTTCACCTCGCGGGGCATCGAGTGGCGGAGTGCGGACCAGCGAGATCGAATGTTCGGTGGTCCGCGAGAATAGTGGCTCCTTGCACCGCCGCTCGTGGATTCTCACTTCGTCTCTGCGTCTCTCTGGACTCTCTAGATTCGCTCCATCACCGGCAGCGTGCCGACGAGCGGGCGGAGGTATTCGAGGTAGGCCTTCGAAATGTCGCAATGCCCTTCGAAGAAGTGCGGCGGCATGTGACGCGTCTTGGCCGCCACGTCGGAGAGCTTGATGAGGTTGAACTCGGGCTTGTAGAGCTTGCCCTTGGCGCGGGTGATGGCGATCGAGCCGCTCATCTGGCCCTTGGCGGCGTGCTTCACGGCCACTTTGCCCGCCATCCGCGCTTCCTTCGAGTCGATCGGCGACGGGTCGGGCCAGCAGCGCTGCAGGTATCCGAACGTGTCGGCCCGCACGCGGAGCTTCGAACCCGGGAGCTTCAAGTTGTTCTTGACGTGGTCGGCAAGCGCATCGCCCAGCGCGCCCACACCCGAGAGTTGCACGTTGCCGTGCGAGTCCTTCTCCAAGAACTTCAGCAGCGTCGCGACGATCGGCTCGCCGTTGGCGTCCTGGATGCCCTCGCTGACGGCGACCTGGCAGCGCCCGAGCTTGGTGTAGACGCGTTCAACGTCCTGCAGGAACCGAGTGGAATCGAAGGGGATCTCCGGGCAGTAGATCAGGTGCGGGCCGTTGTTCTGCGTTCCCTTGCCTGTACCCCGCGCCAAGGCCGACGCGGCGGTCAGGAAGCCCGCGTGACGCCCCATCACCACGTTGATCTTCACGCCCGGCAGGCTTGCGTTGTCCATGGAGTCGGACATGAACGCCAGGGCCTGGAAGCGTGCCGCCGACGGGAAGCCGGGCGTGTGGTCGCTGCCCATCAGGTCGTTGTCGATGGTCTTGGGCACATGGAAGCAGCGGAGTTCATAGCCAGCGCCGGCGGCGAGTTCGCTGACGATGCGGCAGGTGTCCGACGAATCGTTCCCGCCGATGTAGAAGAAATAGCGGGCGTTGACCAGCTTGCACCGCTCGAGGATCCGCGCGCAATACTCCGCATCGGGCTTGTCCCGCGAGGAGCCCAGGGCCGCGCTGGGCGTGATCGCGACGCGCTGCAGCTTGGCGGCGGGGTACCTGGTGAGATCGACGAGCTCGCCCTTCACCAGCCCGTTCACGCCGTGACGCATTCCGTACACGCGATTGACGATTCCGCGCTTCACCAGGCTCGCGCGCAGCTCCTCCACCACGCCGACGAGGCTCTGGTTGATGACCGCCGTCGGCCCGCCGGACTGCCCGATCAGCGCCGTCCCCTTGCTGAGTTTCTCCGCCATGACTCGATTCCTTCCCGCGCCCGCGGCCGGTGGCCGCAGTTTGAAATCCGTGCCCAACCTTCAATGACCGCCGGGCCTCCCGGCCGCCCGGGCGGCGAAACACCCGCCGCCCATACCCCGAATCGTGCCAAGCGTAGCCACGCTCCACACACCCTCATCCGCTTTTCAGACCTCCGTATCCGCGGCGTGACTTTCCAGAATCCGGGCGTTCGGCACCCGGAAACTCGCCATGCGCTCTTGGTACACTCCGCCCCCATGTCAACCCTCCGCGTTTCGTCGCTCCTGGCGCTCACCTTGGCCGCGTTTGCTCCCTTCGCGTTCGCCCTTGAACGCCCGATCCGACCCGCGAACCAGACCGGCACGCAAGGTGGCAAGGCTCAGCCGCCCGTTCAGCCGCCCCTCCAGCCCAGCGCCCGCCCGCTCAATCCACCCTTCAACGGCCCGCGCATCACGAGCCCCGCGGACCACGCCCTGGTCAACGCCACGGTCTACCCCGCGCCGGGCGTCGTGCTCCGCTGGGCCACCATCGTTATCCGCGATGGCGTGGTGACGCAGCTGCTTCCCGCCGCGCCCGGGCCCGACAACCTTCCCAACACCGCCGACGATCTGCCCGTCCCCGCGCCCGCCGACTGCCGCGCCTGGGACTGCACCGATCTGCACATCTATCCCGGTTTCATCGAGCCCTACTTCGAGGTCGAGCCCACCGCGACAACCAACCGCCAGGGCGCGCACTGGAACTCGCGCATCACGCCCGATGCCTCCGCCCAGAGCATCACCGAGGACAACGCCGCCTCGCTCAGGCGCATGGGCTTCACCGCCGCGGGCCTCGTGCCCTCGCGCGGCCTGATTCGCGGCACGACCTCCGTCGTCTCCCTCGCCAAGCCCGCGGACGACGCCAGCTTGGCGGTCTCGCCCGTCATCCGCGAGCACGTCTTCCAGTCGCTTTCGTTCGATTTCGGAGGCTTCGGCGGCGGCGGCGGCGGGCCACGCCAGAACCGCGAGGCGGGCGTCGAGACACGATGGGGCGGCTATCCCAGCTCGCTGATGGGCGCGATCGCGCTGATCCGCCAGACGTTCATCGACGCCGATTGGCAGGCCGCGTCGCGGACCGCGGGCGCGACGATCCCCGCGAACTCGCTCGACGCGTTGAACGCGCCGTCGCGGCAGGCCGCCGCTCCCCTGCTCTTCTCGGTGAGCGACGAGCTGGACACGCTGCGCGCCATCAAGATCGCGCGCGAGTTCGATCGCCCGATCACGATCGTGGGCTCGGGGCTTGAGTTCCGGCGCCTGGGCGCGATCACCGAGGCCGCGCGGAAGATTCCGGATGCCACGAACGACGTCTCGTTCATCATCCCGCTCTCGTTCCCCGGCGCGCCGGATGTGTCGACGGTCAGCGCGACCGAGTCGGTCTCGCTCCGCGAGCTGATGAACTGGGAGCAGGGCCCGACGAATCCACGCCGTCTCGATGCCGCGGGCCTGAACGTCGCGCTCACGAGTTCCAAGACGCGCGATCGCAACTCGTTCCATCGCAACCTCTCGAAGGCGATCGCCTATGGGCTGCCCGCCGAGCGCGCCCAGGCGATGCTCACGACGATCCCCGCCGCGATGCTGGGCATCTCCGACACGCACGGCACGATCGCCGCGGGCAAGTCCGCCGACCTCGTGATCGCCGACAACCCGCTCTTCACACCCGAGTTCCCAAAGCTGCCCGAGGAGAAACCCGCCGACGCCAAGAAGGAAGGCGACAAGCCCGACGACCCCAACGCCAAGCCTGATGCCAAGCCGGGCGACAAGCCCGACGAGACCAAGCCAGAAGCCAAGCCCGAAGCCAAACCCGCGGATGCGCCGCAGGACGAAGCACCCGCGCCGGGTCGCCGCGGGCGCGGTCG
>JABWBC010000027.1 GCA_013360695.1 Phycisphaerales bacterium | reverse complement strand
CGGCGCCGAAGGACGAGCCCGCGGCGTCGGCGACGATCCCGGCGTCGATGAATCACTGAGCACGAGCAGACATGTTGAGATTGCATGCCGCCGGGTGAATGCCCGGCGGTTTGGTTTTCACGCGTCGACGCGGTCAGGCCGAAGCGGCTTGGACGCGGCGCGCCGAGAAGGGCATAAAGGTGGAGGAGGCGTCGGCACAGAGTGCCAACCTACGAAATGCACACCGGTGGGGGCCGCGGGGCCACCCGAGCAGAACCGGGCGTTCTCCGTTGCACGGTTTGGGCGTGTCGGTTCGATAGACAGGCGGCTCATACACTCTCGCGGGCGCACGGCGGCCCGCACGGATGCACGCCATGAGTTTCTGGACGTTCGAGAACATCAAATCGGTGCTGGCCGGGACGTGGATCACGCGTCCGGACGCGGCGGCGAGGCCGTTCGGCGTGTCGAACGACACGCGATCGCTCAAGCCCGGGCAGTTGTACTTCGCGCTGCGCGGGGAGCGGCTGGACGGCAACGAGTTCGTGGCCCAGGCCGCGGCGGCGGGCGCGCCCCTGGCGGTGATCGACCGGCCCGAAAAGCTCCCGCCCGGGCTTCCCGCGAACTTCGGGCTGATCGCGGTCAAGGACTCGGGCGACGCGCTGCTCCGGCTGGCGACGGCGTATCGCACGTACCTCGACGGCACGCGCGTCATCGCGGTGACGGGCTCCAACGGAAAGACGACGACGACGCGCCTGTGCGAGGCGCTGCTGTCGCGCTCGCTGCGGGGGACGGCGTCGCCCAAGTCGTTCAACAACCGCGTGGGCGTGCCGCTCACGATCCTGAACGCGAAGAAGGGCGATCAGTTCCTGTTGTGCGAGGTGGGGACGAACGCGCCGGGGGAGATCAAGGAGCTGGCGGAGGTGGTCCGCCCGGACATCGCGGTCGTGACGAGCATCGGGCGGGAGCATCTGGAGGGGCTGGGGTCGATGAAGGGGGCGGCGGACGAGGCCGCGGAGTTGCTGAAGCAGATCAAGCCGGGCGGGACGGCGGTGGTGAACGCCGACGCGCCGGAGATCAACGAGCGTCTGGCGGTGCTGTCGGCGCGGGGCGGGTGGAAGGTAATCCGGTTTGGTCAGGCGAGCGACGCGGACCTGCGGCTGACGGAGATCGAGGCGGGGGCGGAGTCGGTGCGGTTCCGGCTGAACGATCGGACGTGGTATTCGGTGCCGCTCTTGGGGAAGCACAACGCGTGGAACGCGGCGGCGGCGGTGGCGGTGGCGCGTCGCGCGGGCGTGCCGCAGGAGATGATCGAGGAGGGGCTGGCGCAGGCCAAGGGCGCGGAGATGCGGCTCCAGCGGGTGCGCGAGGGGGGCGTGGAGTTCATCAACGACTCGTACAACGCGAACCCGGAGTCGATGCTGGCGTCGCTGGAGACGTTCGGGGCGATTTTCCCGCGGGCGATCGCGGGCGGGCGGCGGGTGGCGGTGCTGGGCGACATGCTGGAGCTGGGCGAGCAGGCGGAGGCGTGCCATCGCGAGATCGGGCGGGCCCTGGCTGGGTCGGCGGCGTTCGACGTGGTGGTGCTGGTGGGGAAGAACATGCGGTTTGCGGCGGAGGACTATGCCGCGGCGGGCGGGACGTGCCCGGTGACGTGGGTCGACCGTGGCGCGGCGGACTATGCGAGGCAGGCGGCCGGCGTGCTGCGGAGCGGAGATGCGGTGCTGCTGAAGGGGTCGCGGGGTACGGTGGTGGATCGGGTGATCGGGGCGTGGCAAGAGTTGTTGCGAGAGCGTGCGGCGCGCCCGGCGGCGCCAACATCAACGGAGAGCGCGGCCGCTGGTCGATAAGGCATGGTTCGGGGGCGGGGAGCGGAGATCGGAAGCCGCGACGCCCGCGAGAGTTGCACCGGACGGCGTGTGCCGGGCGGTGGTCAAGGCTTGATTCGACGCGTCGCGCATGCTGTACCTGCTCCTTGACCTGATCCGTCAATCGCTTGTCTCGAGCGGTGTCTATCGCTACGTGAGCGTGATCGACCAGATCCAGTTCCGGGCGCTGGCGGCGGCGGCGCTGTCGTTCTTCATCGTGCTGGTGCTGGGGCGGCGGACGATCGCGTTCCTGGTCAAGATGAAGATCGGCGACACGGGCGCGACCGACGCCGAGGCGCTGCGCCGGCTGACGGCGGGGAAGGCCAACACGCCGACGATGGGCGGCGTCCTGATCGCGGGGGCGATCGCGATCTCGACGCTCCTGCTGGCGGACCTCACGAAGTATTACGTGCAGCTCGGGTTGATCGTGCTGGTGTGGCTGGCGGTGCTGGGCGGGTTTGACGACTGGCTGAAGCTGACGGCCAAGACGCGCGGGTCGGGGCGGCAGGGGCTGTACTCGTGGGAGAAGCTGGTCTTTCAATTGGCGCTGGGCGGGCTGATCGGCTACTTCGCGTATTCGCACGGGACGTCGAGCGAGGGGCTTTCGCTGGCGCACGTGCTCAACCTGCCCTTCCAGAAGACGTATGACCCGCAGCCGGGCGGCGGGGTGACGCTGAACGCGTCGCTGGTGTACCTGTCCAAGGGTGTGTTCATCGTGATCGCGACGCTCTTGATCGCGGGCATGTCGAACGCGGTGAACATCACGGACGGGATGGACGGGCTGGCGACGGGGATCTCGGCGGTGGTGACGCTGGGGCTGGTGGTGCTGGCGCTGGTCGCGGGGTCGCAGACGGCGGCCCAGTATCTGCTGGTGCCGCACATCCCGTTCGCCGACGAGCTGGGCGTGATGATCGGGGCGACGACGGGTGCGTGCCTGGGGTTTCTGTGGTGGAACTGCGCGCCAGCGCAGGTGTTCATGGGCGACACGGGGTCTTTGTGCCTGGGCGGGCTGATCGGGTACTACGCAATCATCCTTCGGCAGGAGTTCGTGGTGCTGGTGATGAGCGTGGTGTTCCTGACCGAGATCGGGTCGGTCGTGATGCAGGTGGGGTATTTCAAGGCGACCAAGGGGAAGCGGATCTTCCGGTGCGCGCCGTACCACCACCACCTGCACCTGGGCGGATGGACGGAGCACCAGATCGTGGCACGGGCGTGGATTGTGTCGATCCTGCTGGTGATCGCGGCGCTGGCGTCGATCAAGGTGAGGTAGAGATCAGTCGTCGCTGGATGCCGCGCCCGAGCCGACCTTGAAGGCGGCGCCCACAGCCAAGAACGCCCAGAGCAGATCAAAGAACGAGAACGACTGGACGAAGACTTCGGCGGCGCCGAGGGTGTTGACCATCGCGGTGGCGGCCTGCTCGATGCTGCGTCGGACATCCATCCGGTACTGTTCCTTGGTCGCGTCGTCGAGCGCGACCCAACGGGCCTTGGCATCCTTCCACAGCTCGGGCGGATAATCCTTCTCTTCTTCGGCGGTGTCGGCGGTGACGCCGGTCGGCCAGCTGATGGTCTCGTTACGCGAGGTCTTGTCGGCGACGACGAGATCGGCGACGTACATCACCATCATGTCGTCGGTGATCTCGATCGAAGCGAGTTCGTTCTTGAACTCGCTCGACTTGGTGTACTTCTGGGCGGCCACTTCCACAGCGAAGAATTTGCCGCCGGCGACCGCGACGAGGGAGATGATCGCGGCGAGGATCCCGCCCATCACGCCGCCGCGGCCCTTGCTGCCGATGGCGACGCCCAGGCCGGTGACGAAGCCAACGCCGACCGCGACCCAGCCGATTTCGTAGCCGGTGAGGTACGCGATAAGGCCCCAGGCCCCGGCGCCGATCGCGCCGCCCACGATGCCGCCGATGATGCCAAGCAAAGCGCCCATGATGTTGCTCCTGTGAGACTCAGCAGGCGTCGAACCAATAGTCCACGCGAATGTAGCCTATCGAAGGGAGGGTTCGTGTTGCAAGTATGGGCGGGCGGATTCGATCCCCCGGGTAAGGGGAATTTCATCGGGCGAGGCGGATCTGGGGGCGTGGGTGGAAAGAAACAGCCCGGGGAACGGACGCCCCGGGCTGATGGGTCAGACGGAATTATCAGGCTGATCGAAAGGGGTGTTTAACAGCCGTTCTCGAAGGCGGAGGCGAAGGCGTCGTAGTCGTCGCCGTTGACGAAGCCGTCGTTGTTGAAGTCGGCGTTGGGGTCAGCAACTTCAAACCAGCTCGCGAAGAGGTCGTAGTCGTCGCCGTTGACGAAGCAGTCATTGTTGACGTCGGCGGGGCAGCGATCGACGCCGACGCGGGTGGCGTCATAGCCGGTGTTGTTGGAGGTGTCGGAGTCGTTGGTCACGGTGACGATAACGCCGATGTAGTAGGTGCCGACGGGGATGCAGGGCGTGGCGAAGACGTGGTTGGAGTTCTGGAACGCGCCGGGGGCGAGGCTGCCGTAGTTGCGGGAGGCGATGAGGGTGTCGGCGACGGAGATGGTGGTGTTGGTGGATGCGTAGAAGTTGGCGGTGTAGGAGCCGGTGGCGTAGTCGCCGATGTTCTGGTACTGGATGGCGACGGGAAGGAGCTGTCCCGGGTGGTAGGTGCCGTTGGTGGCGTTGACGGAGATCACGTCGAGGTCGGGGGCTTGGACGACGAGGCGGACAGAGCGGGCGAAGGTGTTGCCGCCGTTGTAGCAATCGGCGAAGCTGACGGAGTCGTTGTAGGTTCCCTTGGCGAGGGCGTTGGCGGCGGCGTTGGGGGAGAGTGTGACGCCGGCGCTGGGCGAATAGCCGTCGTTGAGGGCGGTGGAGGACGTGAGCCACGAGGGGAGGCTGGTGACGGTGTAGGTGAGGCCGACGTCACCGGAGATGCCGAGGGTGTAGGCCTGCGAGCCGGGCGAGAACGGGCCGCCGACGGGGCCGGTGAACTGGACCAGGCCGGCGGGGGCGACGGAGTCGAGCGAGGCTTGTGAGTAGACGCTGGCGGCACCGATCTGGTTGTGCCAAGTGTTGTCGCTGCCGGCGTACATGCCGATGAACCACATCTTGGCGGGGCGTCCCGGGGTGCTGAAGTTGTGGTTGTAATCGCCCCAGTCAAGCTGACCGCCGAGATAGTCGCCCCAGCGGAAGCCGGAGTAGAGGGCTTCACCGGCGTGGAGCTGGCTGGAGGCGTTGGTCCACGTGCCCTTGTTGAAATCGACGTAGCGGGCCTGGATGAACTGGCCGGCGGCCGGGCCGCAGCGGCTGAAGACGAAGACCGAGGAGCCGGAGTAGTCCATGGCGGGCGAGGCGAACCAGGTGTGGACGTCGGTCGCCCAGAAGGTGGAGTCGTGCTCAACCGCGAGCGAAGAGGCGTCGAGACGGTAGAGGCGAGCGCCGGCGTTGCCACCCGGATCGGTGGTGGTGAGGGAGGTGTAGAGGTCGATGCCGTTGACGCCGAGGCTATCGCTGGTAATGACGGCGGGCATGAGGCGGGAGTCGATGGTGTCGACGGCGGTGCCGTCGGGTTCCACCGCGTTGGGCGGGACGACGTAGGCGTTCACGTTGACGTCGTTCGTCGTCAGGGTGTTGGCGCCGAAAGCGTCAGTGACACGGCGGACGGTGAGTTTGCTTCCGCCGCCCCAACGGGAGTTGATGAAGTAGCCGTCGATCGCTTGGCCGCCAAGGTTGAAGGAGCTCTGCATCTTGGCGGCGCGTGGGGTTTCGAAGGTTGAGCCGTCGGGGTTGGTGAGGAGGCTCCACGACAAGCGGGTGGCCCCGGTGGCGGCGTACATGGCGGCCTTGTCGAAGACCATGATGCGGCCCCAGCGGAACCCGCCGGCGAACTTGAACATGTTGCCGGAGGCGGTGAGGTAGTTGGCGGTATAGCCGAGGTCGAAGTAATCGGCGAAGCTGGCGTTGGCGGTGCCGCCGTCCTGAAGGACGTCGAAGCGGTACCACCAGACGCTGGAGCCCGAGACGCCGAAGGGCGTGGAGTTCCCGGTGACGACAAAGATGAGCTCGGCTTCCTCGGTCGAGTCCTTCTTGAGGTGCCACATCATGACCCAGCGGCTGTTCCACGGGTCGTAGACGATCTTGGGATCGAAGATCTTGTAGTCGGTGCCAATCCCGAGAAAGGTGTTGATGTCGTGGCGGGCGAGTTCCGTGCCGCACTTGTCGTAGACGGCGAAGTCGTCGTTGGTGATGGCGACGACATAATCACCGTTGACGGCCATATCGGAATCGGAGGGTGTCCATTCGCCGGCGGTGGGCCCGGCGAAATCCTGGATCAGGCCCAGGGCGCGGGTGTCCCAGTCGCCGGACTGATCGGGCTCGCTGTAGGTGTCTTCACCGAACTTGGGGATGTACAGGCCGCCGACGTTTGGCGAGAGGCGGGGCTCCGGGCCGTAGATGATGCCGGGGTCATTGGGCGGAAGGCCGACGCCCTTTTCGGGGACAAAGAAGGGGCCCTTGGCGTAGGCGGAGTCGAAGATCGAGCCGTCGGGGAGGACCTGGCGGGTGGGCGTAATGACGTGCGGCTTGGTGGCGGTCTTGATTTCGCCGGGGTTTACGACCCTATCCGCGGGCGGGGCGGCGGTTTGGGCGTAGGCGCTCAGGGCCATGCCGGCGACGGCGGCAAGAACGCAGCAGGTGACGTGGCGTTTCATCGTAATCCTCCTCGAGTTGTGGGGTGAAAGGCCGGTTCGCCGAACGGGTCGGCACCATCTCCAAGTGTTCAGGCTAGAAGAAAGAGCCCAAAAGTCGACGGGACTTTTAGCCCAATTTGCGATTATCTACGAAGCGAAGAACGCGACGGGACAGGCCAGAGAATTTCGCAGCCGGTGCGAGATATTGAGAACTTGTTGTCTGTTCAAGACTTGCGGAGTAGATGTCAAGGTCGTGTCAAGCATGTTCGCAGTATGATCGTGGCATGTGCGCCGAGGAGAAACCTGCGCGAGAATCGCTGCACGCCGACGCGATTGAGCATGGCAAGGTGCGGGGGCGCGGGGCGGGGCTCAACCCGGCGAGTCGATTCGGGGATGTTCGGCTGCACGTCCTGGGCGAGCATCTGGATGAACTGGAACGCGAACGCCCGAACGGCGTTCAGGTTGAGACGCGCGTCGAACCCGATCAATCGAGGAGCATCCTGAATCGCGTTGAATCGCCCGACATTCCGGGCGATTGGACGCTCAACCCCTATCGCGGGTGCGAGCACGGATGCGTCTATTGCTACGCGCGACCGGGGCACGAGTACTTCGGCCTCTCGTGCGGCCTGGACTTTGAGACGCGCCTTTTCGCCAAGCACGACGCGCCAGAACTGTTGCGTCGGGCGCTGCGTGACGCGTCGTGGAAGGGCGAATCGATCGCACTGTCGGGCGTGACCGATCCGTACCAACCGATCGAGCGCGAGCTGCGCATCACGCGCCGGTGCCTCGAGGTGTGCGTGGAGGCGCGGCAGGCGGTGTCCGTCATCACCAAGAACCGGCTCGTCACGCGCGACCGCGATCTGCTCGGCGAACTGGCGAAGATCGGCGCGGCGCACGCGGCGGTGTCGGTGACGACGCTGGAGAAGACGCTTGCGGTCAAGATGGAGCCGCGGGCGAGCGCGCCTGAGGATCGACTGCGCGCGATCCGCGAATTGTCAGAGGCGGGCGTTCCGGTGATCGTGATGACGGCGCCGATCATCCCGGGACTGAACGATCACGAGGTGCCGTCGATCCTGGAAGCCGCGCGCGACGCGGGAGCGGTGGGGGCGGGGTATGTGATGCTGCGCCTGCCTTACCAATTGAAGGATCTGTTCCTGGAGTGGCTGCGGCGGAGCTATCCGGCCCGCGCGGGCAAAGTTGAGTCGCTCATCCGCGATGTGCGCGGCGGCGAATTGAACGATTCACGCTTCAGGGCGCGGATGCGCGGCACGGGTGCGTTCGCGGACCATCTGAGCGCGTCGTTCAAGTTGTTCACGAGGAGATTGGGGCTGACGGGACGCGCCGTGCTGGAGACGAAGCACTTCCGAAGGCCGGGCGCGGGGGCGGGCGAGCAGATGGAGTTGTTCTGAGGAAGTCACGAAGTCACGAAGTCACGAAGTCACGAAGAGAAGACGCTTCCTCTGACGGTCGGGCTACTGACCGAAGATGCGAAGAGGGCATCGCGAACTGACGGATGCGGGGTTTCAGTGCAACAAAGCCTCGCGGGCGCGCCGTTGACGAAGAGGGCACGTCATTCCATCAGACCACTGGGCGACTGGACAACGTGGCTACTTCTTTCAGCAACCTTCCTCGAAGTCGGCGGCGAAGGCGTCGTAGTCATCGCCGTTGACGAAGCCGTCGTTGTTGTAGTCGGCGAGGGAGCCGCCGGATTCGAAGGCGTCGGCGAAGGCGTCGTAGTCGTTGCCGTTGAGGAAGCCGTCGTGGTTGATGTCAGCTTTGCAGAAGAAGATGCGGTTGGTGTAGACGTCGGGATCGCCGTTGCGTGAGTCGATGTAGACGGGTGTGGCGCGTTTGCCGGCCTGCGCGAGGGCGTTGTAGTCGCCGAGGAACTGCTGCGAGCGGGTGAAGCCGTCGTTCTTGCCGTTCCAGGGCGAGGGGGTGAGGCGTGATTCGTGCCAGGTGGCGCCGGCGTCTTCGCTGTAGGCGTAGTAGTTGTCGAAGAAGGCGTTGACGTCGGCGGTGGAATCGGGCTGGTCGGTGTGACGGCCGTCCCACCAGGTGATGTGCAGTCGTCCGGTCTTATCGACTTCGATCCAGGGGAAGAACTGATCCTGGTTGAAAGCGTCGCCGTGGATGGGGCGTGTGGGGGCGGACCAGGTGTCGCCCATGTTGGTGGATTTGGTGAAGAAGAGGTCGATGTTGTGGCGCCCGCCGGTGAGGTTGGTGCGATCAAAGTAGACGGCGTAGAGCGTGCCGTTGTTGGGATCGACGGCGATGTAGCACATGGGCGGGACGCGGAAGTTTCCCGGGAAGCGTGAACCGTCCTGCGTGCCCCATGTGTCGAGGCGGGTGGCGATGGTTTTCTGGGTGAAGCTCGTGCCGCCGTTGGTCGAGCGCTTGAGGAGCATGCCGGTGCCGAAGTCCCAGTAGGAGACGTAGAGCGTGCCGTCGGCCGCGACGCGCGGGAGGAAGCCGATGCCCGAGCCGAGGCTGACGGGGGCGTTCCAGGTGTCGCCGAGGTTGTCGGAGCGGATGCAGCCTTCGTTGTAGGTGATGTAGAGGCGGGTGGAGTTGGGATTGCCGGGGATGATGCCGGCGGCCATCCAGCACTTGTCGGTGCCGCTGGAGACGCGGGCCATCTTCGAGGGGTTGAAAGTGGTGCTGGTGGGATCGAGTCGGGCGACGTAGATGCCGCCGTTGGAGGCGAAGCTGATGGCGCCGTACCAGAGCGTGCCGGTGCGGTCGTCGTAGGCGGTCATGGGGTCGCCCTCGACGCCGGACTGATTGGCGAGTGGCGGGCGGATGAGGAAGTCGTTCCAGGTGGCGCCGCCATCGAAGGAGAGGGACGCGCCGCCGTTGATGACTTCGCTGGAGATGGATGGGGAGAGGCGCCAGTCGTTCCAGCCCGCGATGATGCGATTGGGGAGGAGCTCGGATGCGGAGGCGGTGGTTTCGTTGGCGGAGCGGCTGAGGGGTGCGTTGGGATCGACGCGGACCTGGCCCGAGATCGAGGGCTGGGCCCACGCGGCGCCGGCGAGGGCCAGCATCGAAAGGACAGCGAGGCGGGGGGCGGACGAGGAACGATCGGTGCGGCCCATGAGATACCTCCGGTGCTGGCGCCCGTGCGCTGGAACTTCTAGTTTGCCCGATTCGAGCCCGGCGCACAACCCAAAATCCGAGGGAATGGAGCCTGACGCGCAGGAATATCGTGGCGGCGGGCGGTCGGGGGCGAATTGTGCTTTCGCGTGGCGCGGGTTTTGGGTAGGCTGGTTCCACGCACCATTCGCGGGAGCTTTGCCATGAACCGAATCGCCGTTGTCCCCGCCGCCCTCTTGATGTCGTTCTTGGCCGCGTGCTCGACGGGGCCGAGCGGGGCGGAACTGGCGTATGACGGGATCGGCCCGGATTCGATCGACTCGGTGGACAAGCGCGAGCGGTTCGACAAGGCGGTGCTGCCGCTGGAGTTCAAGAACGAACGCGTGAGCGTGAAGCCCGGGTACTCGATCGCGGCGAGCGCGACGGGATCGGCGGCGGCGGTGAAGCGC
Source organism: Phycisphaerales bacterium (assembly GCA_013360695.1). Taxonomy (GTDB): domain Bacteria; phylum Planctomycetota; class Phycisphaerae; order Phycisphaerales; family UBA1924; genus JABWBC01. The sequence continues at coordinate 23,476 of JABWBC010000027.1, read as the reverse complement.
GGCAACGACGCGGTGAACCTGAACGCACGCGATGTTGCGACCGTCGAGTTCGTCAACGCGATCCGCATGAATCCCAAGAACGCCGACGCGTACTTCGGGCTTGGGAACTCGGTAACGATGCGCGGCAAGACGAACGAGGCGATCGCGGCCTACGCCACGGCTCTGGAGCTTCGTCCCGATTGGATTCAGGCACGCTATGAACTTGGGATGGGATACTGGAAGGCCAATCGCATGGACGAGGCGACGGCCCAGTTCCGCGCGATCCTGGACCAGGACGCGCGCAATGGCCCGGCGCACGAACGCCTGGCGGTCGCGGCGTACTACGCGGGCGACAAGCAGGAAGCCCTGCGTCACGCGGCGGCGGCCAAGGCGGCGGGCACCGACGTCCCGGCGCAGCTGTATGAGTTGTTGAAGTAGCGACGTGCGAGAGAATCTTGCGGGCGACTCGTTCTGCGGCGCAAGGAACCACATGCGCACATGTCCGCGTGGCCCACGGCGGATGACGTTCACGCGATCGGGTGCCTCGGCGCCCGATCACATGGCTCATGGCTGCGTGCTTCAGCAGCCATTCTCAAAGGCGGAGGCGAAGAGGTCGTAGTCGTCGCCGTTGATGAAGGAGTCGTTGTTGATGTCGGCGCCGAGGTCGCCGAGTTCAAAGAGCGACGCGAAGGAGTCGTAGTCGTCGCCGTTGACGAAGCCGTCGTGGTTGAAGTCGGCGGTGCAGCCCGATTCGAACTCGATGGTGAGTGTCGGCGGGGCGGTTCCTTCTTTGCTGCTGAAAGAGTTTGCCTTGTAGTAGCCGTCCGTCTCGTATCCCGAGGCGAAGTCGTGCCAGCGGACCATAAAGGTGACGGCACCGTCCGCCAGGTCATCGGCGTAGTTCCACTCCGACATGTCGACATTCCACATGCGCGGGCCGTGCTCGTTGGTGCCCGGAAGAACCGCGACACACGTCGCGCCCGATTGGTCGTAGGAGTTCCATGTCACCGTTTCTTCGGCCCACGCGTCGCTCGGCATGCGCCACGCGGAGCTCTCGTGTCCCTGCCCTCCGTAGATGCCTATGAGCTGCAGAGTGAGGCGCGCCGAGATCACGGTGGCGCCCGCCGGGATCTGGCTCAGGTCGAACTTGAGGAGTGGTCTCTTGATCGTTCCGTAGTAGCCGAACTGTTCGAGCACCACGGTATTCCAGGGCATGTCACTCTCCGCGCCGCTGTTGCTGAGGTAGGCGTCGTCGACGGGCAAGAGCGTGACAACGTTGTTCTCGGCCTGCGAGAGTACCGGCAGCAACAACAGCGCGCCCGCCGCCGTACGCAAGGCATGACTCTTCGCGCTCATCACACAACTCCTTTCTTGTCGGACCACTCGCGACGCAAAGGGCACAGGCGGCCCGGCGTGCGCTTGGCCCGCATCGCAGGAGCTGGCGAGACGCGGCGAGATTGCGCTCTCGCGCCCTCAAAAGCAGTATACATCCCCGCGTATCCGCAATCGATCAAATCGCGAGGATTCAGCGGTCTTGAGGTGGCGCGCGTATGTCACAACCTGTTCGTGCGAACGGCGTGCGATCAGCAGCCGCTCTCGAAAGCAGAGGCGAAGAGGTCGTAGTCGTCGCCGTTGACGAACGAATCGTTGTTGATGTCGGCGCCGAGGTCGCCGAGTTCAAAGAGCGAGGCGAAGGAGTCGTAGTCATCGCCGTTGACGAAGCCGTCGTGGTTGAAGTCGGCCTGACAAGTTGGGAGGGTCCAGAGAAGCGCCTCGCTCCGTCCGATGGTTTCGTTGAACCCGTAGCCGCAGACGTGGATGCCGGTGGGGCCGGTCCAGACGCCGGTCGCCTGGCTTGAGGTGAAGTCCGCGGGGAGCAGCGCGTGCAGGTCGATCCAGGACTCGGCGGTGCCCATCCAGGCGCTGGCGTGGATGGTGTCGTTCAGAATGACGTAACCCGCCTGGGTGTTGCCGCTGATGGCCAGCGCGGACGACCAGGAATCGCCCGCCGCGAGCGGGTGCAGGTCGACATAGGACTCGGCGGTGCCGCTCCACAGGCATGCGTGTGGAGGCCCGCCCATTTCGATGGTTCCGGCTTGCTGAGTGTCGGTCATCGCCATGATGGCGGAGCCCGTTGCAACTGAGGGGTGAAGATCAACCCAGGACTCGGCGGTGCCGCTCCACAGGCTCGCGTGGAACCCATTCGGCATCTGCACCCAACCACCCTGTCGGCCGCCGGCGGCGGCGCGGGCCTGGGCGAATGTCACTCCCGGGGGATTGAGGTCGACCCAGGACCCGGCGGAGCCTGTCCACAGGCTCGCATGAGTCCAGGTGAATATCTGCGCCCATCCAACCTGCTGGCCATCGGCGACGGCGAAAACTTCCGAGAAATCAGCAAAGGCAGCGGCGGGGTTCAGGTCGACCCAGGAGGACGTGCCGCTCCATAGGGCGGCGTGGGGCTGGCCGAACCCGATATCGACATATCCGCCCTGCTGTGTAGGCGAGAGGGCGTTGATCTGGGATGACGAATAGCCCGACGGACGCAGGTCGGCCCACGATGCCGCAGTGCCGTTCCATGTGCACGCGCCGCCCACGCCGTCGACGAACGCCCACCCGCCCTGCTTCCCGTTGTTGGTGGACCAAGCACGTGAGTTCGTCGCGCCCGCGGGGTGCAGGCTGGTGACGGTCCATTGTCCGTTGCAATTGGCGGCCAAGGTGAGCACGGCCGCGTGCCCGGCCAGTCTGACGAACAACTTCACAGGCATGTCTGGCTTTCCTCTTACGAATCGGGATTGGAGCTTTGGTTGGGCCGAAATAACCCGCCGTGGCGCGGACCGACCGAGGGTACCGAGCTCTGCGCCCGCCAACAAGTGTTTTCTTGTGCGCGTCGGGCCTTCCCGGGCTTGATAATCCGATTCGGCGCGATACCGGGGCGGCCGGGCCGGATCGGTTATCGCCTTCGCTCGCGGTTTGGCGAGCCCGGACGTGAATTGCGGTGGAGGAACTGGGCGCTGCGTTATGGGGCGGAATTGAACTCAGCAGCCGTTCTCGAAGGCGGACGCGAAAGCGTCGTAGTCGTCGCCGTTGACGAAGGAATCGTTGTTGATGTCGGCGCCGGGGTCAGCGGCCTCGAACATGGAGGCGAAGTAGTCGTAGTCATCGCCGTTGACGAATCCGTCGTTGTTGAGATCGGCGGCGCATCCGCCGGGCATGGAGATGTTGTCGACGCTGGTGTCGTCGGGGCCGGTTCGCCATTCGGTGAAGATGTAAAGGCCGACGATGTTGGCGAGGGCGGCGCGCATCTGGGCTTCGGTGGCGGCCGGTCCGGTTCGGCTGTTGTAGCGCCAGCCTGTTTCAGTGAGCGGAATGACGCGGGACTGCCAAGTCTCGAGCGGGGGGGAGGCGGTAACGTAGAAAAGCGAGAAGGTGCCAGCGTTGATGACGACCGCGGGGTAGTCCACGCCGTCTGTGTAGCGGACGAAGATGTCGTAGGTGAGTTGTCCGCCGTAGGCGTCGGAGTGGTTGCCAAGGAACGCGGCGGGCGCGGAGATGCCGGTGTCGGAATACACGTCGCCGACGCGGATGCTCCCGGCGGGCAGGCCGAAGCTGGAGTCAAACGTGCCGGGGGTGGTGGCGGGGTTGGCGACGTGCCCGCTGAAGGGGAACGCGACGACGCGCCAACCCTCAACGTCGGTGTTGAACCTGGTGGAGATGTTGGCTTGCACGGATTGACAGGCGGCGGCGGTGGCGAGCGCGAAATACACCAGGGCCTTCATGGGTCACCTCTCTTACGAGACGATACCCCACGTCGCGTTGGAGGCAAGGCGCGCGATCGCACGGGATGCGATGGCGCGGCATGAATGCGATGAGGCGAAAGAACCAATCGTTCGACACGAGAGTTATGGGTCGATCTCAGCAGCCGTTCTCGAAGGCGGAGGCGAAGAGGTCGTAGTCGTCGCCGTTGACGAAGGAGTCGCAGTTCAGGTCGGCGCCGGCGTCGCCGGGCTCGAAGAGCGAAGCGAATGAGTCGTAGTCATCTCCGTTGACGAAGCCGTCGCAATTGAAATCGGCGAAGCACGCGCGGAGCGTGGCGGTGTCGGTGGTAACTTCCGCGCACGGGCCGGTGATGACGCAGTAGTAGGATGCTTGGTCGGAGATGCAGGGGAGCGTGTTGATGGAGAGGTTGGGTGTGGCGGCGGAGGGATTGTCGTTGGTGTCGATGGGCGAGCCGTTCTCATACCACTGGTAGTCGAAGGGCCCGGTGCCGACGTGACCCACGGAGATGGTGGCAACGCCGCCGGGGCAGATGATGGTGTTGCTGGGTTGGTTGGTGATGACGGCGGGGAGTGAGCACCAGGTCAGGCCGCGGAGGTTGTAGTTCTGGACGAGCGCGAGATTGACGTAGGTGTTGCCGACGATTTTGGCGAGCTGGTCTCCCGGCCCGGTGGTGAGAACGATGTCGCCGGTGGTTGGATGGATGGTGGCGTCCTGCCAATCGGTGATGGAAGGCGGGCTGGCAAACGCGGTGACGCCTGGTGACGGGAAGATCGAAGAGAGGTTGTAGATGCGCGGCGTGCCGGTGCGGTTCAGGTCCATCAGGAGGTCGAGCGTGGATGAACTGGCGATGGTGTCGAGATCGCCGACGGGGAGCGCGCCGCTGAACTGCGAGACGACCCCAGTTTCCGTGACAAGCGCCAAGCGGACTGTTCCGAAATTGCCTTTCGGCCCGTAGCTGACCATCAGGGAATCGTGGCGCGGCGACCAGTCCATTCCTTCACAGTACGAAGTGGTAAGCGGAGTGGTGAAATCATGGAAGACAGAGGTACCGACACCGGGGTCGATGATGAGCAGCCGTGCCGAGCCATTGGGAGCGTCGCTCGGCGAGTAAACCAGGCCCGCCAGGCGGCAGCCCGGGAGCGACGCCATGGCACGGATTTCATAGCCCGTGGGAATCGGAACCGACATGAAGGGCGTGGTTGCGCCAGTAGCGGGGTCAATGACCAAGAGGGTGGTCATGCCGCCGACGTTGGTGCTGGCGCCGACGAGTGTCTGGCCCTGGGCTGCACCGGCGAGGGCGAGGAGGATGGCGGCGGACGAGATTCGGCTGAATGAGCGAGTCATATTGTGCCCTTGCGTTTCTGGACCCTTGCTCGTGCGCAGACATGAGCCGGGGCGAATACCCAGTAGACCGCGGAGACCGGGGCAAGTCCAGAAAAAAATGGGGATGTCGAAGGGGTTCAAAGCTCTCAGGCGTGATGCCCTTGGTGAGCACGGGCTTGGCCATGGAAGGCTCCAAACGCGGCCGCTTCCTCCTATAGTCGCGTCCAATTGGAAAGGGCTGAACAATGGCCGAACGCCATTTCGATGTTGTCGTGATCGGGGCTGGTCCGGGCGGGTATGTCGGCGCGATCCGGGCGGCGCAGCTCGGGTACAAGGTCGCGATCATCGAGCGCGACAAGCTGGGCGGCGTGTGCCTCAACTGGGGGTGCATCCCGACCAAGGCGCTGCTCGCCAACGCGGAGTTGTATGAGAAGGTGCACACGCAGGCCGCGGACTGGGGCCTGACGGTGAACGGCTCGATCGGCGTGGACTGGAACAAGACGATCGGTCGTTCGCGCGAGGTGGCCAAGAAGCTGAACGCGGGCGTCGGCTTCCTGATGAAGAAGAACAAGATCGAGCACATCGTCGGCAACGCGAAGATCGTGTCGGCGCGGAAGGGCGCGGCCCCGTGCAAGGTCGAGGTGTACGACTGCAAGGTGCAGGACGAGCTGACGCACGCGCCCTGCGAGAACACGGGCAAGACGGCGCGCGAGACCATCACCGCAAACCACGTGATCGTGGCGACAGGGTCGGTGGCCCGCGATCTGCCCTTCGCGAAGTTCGACGGCGACAAGATCATGGGCGCGCGCGAGGCGATGAACACCAAGTCGATGCCCAAGTCCCTGGTGGTCATCGGCGCGGGCGCGATCGGGATGGAGTTCGCGTACTTCTACAAGACGTTTGGGACGGACGTGACGGTCGTCGAAATGCTCCCGCGCATCCTGCCGGTCGAGGACGACGAGATCTCGACAACGCTTGAGAAGCTGTTCGTCAAGCACGGCATGAAGATCAAGACGTCGACGACCACGACGAGTGTGGAGAAGACGGCGACCGGCGTGAAGGTGACGGTGGCGCCGTGGGTCGTCGGCCCGGACGGCAAGGGCAAGGCCGACGAGAGCAAGAAGGAAGTGCTCGAGGCCGACAAGGTGCTGCTCGCGGTGGGCGTGAAGGGGCGCTTCGACGGCCTGTTCGACGCGTCGCTGGGGCTTGAGGTGGTGAAGGACCACATCAAGACCGACTACGACCCGTCGAAGAAGGAGCAGCAGAACTGCGACTACAAGACGAACCTGCCTGGGGTCTACGCGATCGGCGACGTGATCGGCCCGCCGTGGCTGGCGCACGTCGCGAGCGAGGAAGCGATCCTGTGCGTGGAGCGGATCGCGTGGCGCGAGAAGAAGCTGCACCACGAGCCGATCGGCAACGATTACTCGACGGTTCCCGGGTGTACGTACTGCCACCCGCAGGTTGCGAGCGTCGGCTATACCGAGCGCGAACTGAAGGCGATGGGCAAGGTCGCGGGCAAGGACTACCAGGTCGGCAAGTTCCCGTTCAGCGCCGCGGGCAAGGCGATCGCGGCCCGCAACACCGACGGGTTCGTGAAGATCATCCGCGGCCTGCCGCGCGGCGAAATCCTGGGCGCGCACATCATGGGCGACCAGGCGACGGAACTGATCGGCGAGCTGGGGCTGGCGCGCCGGCTGGAGGCGACGAGCGAGGAGCTCATCGTCACCATGCACGCGCACCCGACGATGCACGAAGCGGTGCACGAGGCGGCGCTGGCGAGCGAAGGCCGCGGCATCAATGCGTGAGCGTGGAGTCACTCGCGGCGGATTCACGTTGGGACCGAAGTTGATTGCACCGCCCGCGGCGAAGGTCGCGGGCGTTTTCATTGTGTTCGTGGGCCTTGCACTCCATTGCCGCGGACGTGGTTCGCCCTTTAGGCTCATGAGGCAACAAGCAATGGAGGTGCATGATGAACGCGAAGCTCGCGGGCTGGATGGGCGGCGTGGGGTGCGCGCTGGCAGTCTCGAGCGCGGGCGCCGCCGGCGAGATCGTGGTGCGAAACGCGGCGACCAACGACGCGCCAGACATCGCGGCACGCCGGGCCGAGTGGCTGGCGGACTGCGGCGTGGCGACGCCGACGCACCTGGTCGACTTTGAGAGCGGCTTCACCGACCTGCAGAACGTGTCTGGCGTTGCGGGTCTGTTCCCCGCCGGCCTGGTCTTCACGGATTCATCGTCGTCTCACTTGGCGGAGATCCGCACGGGGCGCGTGTTCGGCGGCTCGAACCCCAACGGGAGCTTCGGGCTCAAGCACAACGAGAAGCCGTACCTGGAGATGCTGTTCCCCGGCGGCGTGAACGGCTTTGCGCTCTCGGACATCGACCACACCGGCACCACGTTCATCGTGCATCATTCCGACGGATCGACGAGCACGTTTGCGATCGAGGGCACGGAGGGCTCGTACCGCAGCGGCGAGTTCGTCGGCGTGTGGCGGAACGAGCGCCCGCCGATCGTGCGCGTGCAGATGGACGCGTCTGGCGACAGTATCTGGGGCATCGACGATATCCAGTGGGTGGCTTTGTGCCTGGCCGACCTGAATTCTGATGGCTTCGTCAACGGCGATGACTACGACTACTTCGCGTCGATGTTTGAGGCTGGAGAGATCGGCGCGGACCTCAACGGCGATACGTTCGTGAACGGCGACGATTATGACGCATTCGCAAGCGCGTTTGAGGCGGGGTGTTGAGGAGAGGCATCGGGCATCAGGCATTGGGATTGGAGCACCGGACGATCTGCCGCGGACGCGAAGCAAGGCGAACACTGGGCTTTGGCATGAAGATGGATCGGGCGCGTCCGCGACCGTGCAAGGTGCTTCAGCGGAGGAACACCCATGTGGCGGGGCGTGATTCGTCGTTGTGGTTGGAGCGCGGCGGGCCTGGTTGTTGGCGCCGCCGCGATGATGGTCTTCGCCGGGCCGCTCGATCCGCCCGCGGGTGCGGTGAGTTCGACGCACAAGACGCTGACGGAGGTCGAGCCGCGGATCGCGATCAACGCGACGAACACGCCGGGCGACGCGACGAGCCAGTTCCGTATCAGCGCGCCGGGCTCGTACTACCTGACGGCCGACATGGTGGGGGCGGCGGACAAGGACGGCATCCGCATCGAATCGGGCGGCGTATCGATCGACCTGATGGGGTTCGCGCTTTCGGGTCTGGAAGAGTCCGGCGCGGCGATCGTGGCCTACGAGGGCTTTGGCGACATCACGGTGCGTCACGGGAGCATCACGGCCTGGGGTGGTGGTGGCGTGATGCTCGCGTCGGGAGGACGCGGCTTTGTGATCGAGAACCTCCGCGTGTCGTCGTGCGGCCGGCACGGAATCGACGCGGGCGATGCGGCGGTCGTTCGCTCGTGCAGCGCGGTTTTCAACAGTGAGTACGGGATCCGAGTCGGTCAATCCGGCGTGGTGGAGGGGTGCAGCGCCCGGAGCAACGGCGGGACAGGCATCGGGATCTCGATCGGATCCGTCGTGAGCGCCAGTTCGGCCGGCGCCAACGGCGGCGCGGGGATCGTTGTTGAGTCAGGAGCGACCGCGCGAGAGTGTGCCGCCGAGAGCAACCAGTTCCACGGGATCATGGCGAGCGATGGCTCGGTGGTATCGCGCTGTTCGAGCGCGTTCAACATGTTCGACGGGGTCTTTGCCGGCTCGGGGTCGCTCATCTTGGAGAATGCGTGCGCAAGCAACGGTCGCTCGGGGAGCGGCGCGGGCGTGCACATGGCGGGCCCGTACGGCAGGATCGAGGGAAACCACGTCATCAACAACCCGCGCGGGATCGATGTCGACGCGGGGCGGAACCTGGTGGTGCGGAACTACGCGACCGGCAACGCGGTGAACTTCGACATCGCGGGCTCGAACATCGTGGGAACGATCGTGACGACCGAGGCCCAGATGAACGCCGCTCCGAACGGGAACGTGAACGTGTCGTTCTGAGATGTCGGACGTGGCGATGTCGAGGCCGCAGTGCCGAGATCGGAAGCACCGCACAGGGCGTGGCTGAAGAACGAAGTTAGTCTCGGGCTTTTGGCTTGGGGCGGCAAAGCTCGCGTGGTATTCTGCACCCGTTTGTGCAATGGTGAGCGGCCGCTTGCCGTCGCGTATTGGAGACAGAACGATGCGAAATATAGTGCTTCATCGTGTTTCACTGGGGGTGGTCGGTTGCGTGCTTGGTGCGGCGGCGGTGGTAATCGCGATCGCCGGGCCGTTGAACCCGCCGAGCGGGGCGGTCAGCTCGACCTACAAGACGCTGACGGAAGTTGAACCGCGGATCGCGATCGACGCGACCAACACGCCGGGCGACGCCGACAGCGTCTTCAAGATTACCCAGCCGGGAAGTTACTACTTGACCGGCAAGGTCACGGGCGCCGGCGGCAAGCACGGCATCGAGATCGCGACATCCGGCGTGACGATCGACCTCATGGGGTATGAGGTTGTTGGAGCCGCGGGCTCGCTCGACGGCGTCTCCGCGACCGCGTCAGGGCTCAGGCGGATCATCGTGCGCAACGGCTCCATCCGCAACTGGGGCGAGAGCGGCGTTGACCTGGTAACGCAGCCGGCCTCGGACTGCCACATGGAGGATCTGAAGCTCGTCTCCAATGTGGGTTTCGGGCTCTCGCTGTGGAATTCAAGTGTCGTTCAACGCTGTGTTGCGTCTGACAACGGCTCGACGGGCTTGGCCGTCGCCAACGCGTGCACGCTGTCGGACTGCACGGCTTCCGGCAACGGCAGCAGCGGCATCTCCGCCGAGGGCGGCGTGGTCGTGCGCCAGTGCACGGCCTACAGCAACGCCGGGACGGGCATCGATGTCGGTCCGGCATCCAGCATCGCCGGGTGCTCTTCCTACACCAACCTTTCCTGGGGCTTCCTCGCCGCCGCCGGCTGCACCATCAATAACTCGGCCGCGAGCGGCAACGCGGACGGGTTCTCCGTCGGAGAGGGCGGCGTCATCACCGCGTGCACCGCCGAGTCGAACGGGAACAGCGGGTTCTTTATAGCCGGGGGTGGCACCATCCAGCAGTGCACCGCCCGTAACAACGGGCAGACCGGCATCCAATTGACCTACCGGTGTCTGGCCCTCTCGAACTCGAGCACGCTGAACGGCGGTGGAGGCGGTGGGAGCTCGATCGGGATCTACACCGCGTCCAGCAGCAACCGCATCGAGGGCAACATCTGCACAAGCAACGCCTACGGCATTCTGGTGACCGGGAACAACAACATCATTGTCCGCAACACGTGCTCGGGGAACACCACCAACTGGCAGCTGGGCAGCAACAACGTGTTCGGGCCGATTGTCGATCGGCGTTCTCCCGGGAGTGGCTCGGTCACGGGAAACTCCGCCGCCAGCAGTCTTGGCACGACGGATGCAAACGCAAATTTTTCGTACTGAATCATCCCGGACCTTGAGCGACGCGCCGCTCGTACAAACAGAGGAAACTCCGCATGAACCGCACCGCGTTGACCTGCACGACGATCGCCTCGTTGACGATTCTGGCCTCGGCCGCGATGATCGCATCGCGCGTTGTCGCCGGGCCATTGGATCCGCCCGTGGGTGCGGTGAGCCCGACGTACAAGACGCTGAGCGAGGTCGAGCCGCGGATCGCGATCAACTCGACGAACACGCCGGGCGGCGCCAACGAGACGTATCTGATCTCGCAGCCTGGGAGCTATTACCTGACCGGCAACATCACGATGACGTCGGGCAAGCACGCGATCGCGGTGTCGAGCGCGGACGTGTCGATCGACCTGAACGGTTACACCATCACGGGTGTGAGCGGGGCGAGCTACGGGGTCGTGGGCTACAGCGGGGTCGGGCGGATCATGGTGCGGAATGGCGCTTTCCGTTCCGGGCCGTATCTGTCGATTTCCATTGGCGCTGATTCCCTGGTCGAGAACGTGATGGCGATCCAGGCGAGCACGTCGGTGGACGCGATCAACGTGGGAGACCGGAGCGTGGTGCGCAACTGCCGCGTGTCCACGGCGGGCGCTGCGGTGAATGTCGGCAACCAGTGCGTTGTGGAGGGTCTGACCGCGACGAGCGTTGTTTCGGGCGTCAACGCCCTGAACAAGGTGGACGTGGTGGTTCGGGATTGTTCGATGACCTGCGCGGGTTCCGGAACCGGTGTGTACGGCCAGAATCGGATCTCGGTTGCGCGCTGTCAGTTTCAGGGGTTTGTGTTCGGGGTCGCGGCCAGCGATTACGCCGTGGTCGAGGACTGTCGCGTGTCCGGCGGCACCGTCGGCGTGTATGTCGGCAACAACTCGGCGGTGCGTCGGGTCCAGGTGCAGACGATGACATCCCAGGGCGTGTCCGTCGGGGACGCGTCGGTCCTGGAGGGAGTCGACGCACGCTCATGTACGGCCAACGGCATCACGGTGGCCAGCGACTGCGTGCTGACGCGGTGCAACGTGTCGGGCGGCGCCTCAAGCGGGTTCGTGGGGATCAGTCGGAACACATTTGTCGAGTGCATCTCGGCCAAGAACACTGCAGGGTCGGGGTTCGTGGTGGGCGATAGCAATATCTTTGAAACATGCCGTGCGGACGAGAATACCGGCGATGGTTTCAACGGTCGGTTCGGGAACGTGTGGCGCGATTGCACCGCGCGGTCCAACAGCGGCGACGGCGTCGAGGGCTCCTCGGGAACAGTGGTGCTGAGCGGGCGATTCGACTCAAACGGAAACGGCGCGACGGTCGGCGCGAACATCAGGCTCACCGGCGATGCCGGACGAATCGAGGGCAATACTCTCATCTCCGCCGACTACGGCATCCAAACCACCAGCGGCGGAAACGTCATCATCCGCAACAGCTCTCGCAACAGCGCCAACAACTACGGCGGGATCAGCGCGGGCAACGACGTGGGTCCGATCGGGAGCGCAGCGACGGCGACGAGCCCGTGGGCGAATATCCAGTACTGAGCCGCAACCGCTCCGCGTTTGGTTGATGCCCCGCCATTCGGGAGCGTTTTTTGTCGCGCGCCCTTGGCCGCCCCCCCTCGCCGCAACGCACTGAAGTCGGACATCCAAACTTTCTCAAGGAATCCGACCATGAAGCTGTCGCGCTCTCGCGTCATCGCCGTGTCCTGCTGCGCTCTCATGCTGGCCGCCACCGCCGGCCTGCTCATCGCCGGCCCGCTCACGCCGCCCGGCGGCCCGGTTGCCTCGACCATGAAAACGCTCGCCGAGGTTGAGCCTCGCATCGCCATCAACGCAACCAACACCCCCGGCGACAGCGACAGCGTCTTCAAGATCACGCAGCCCGGCTCCTACTACCTCACCGGCAAGCTGCAGGGCGAGTTCGGGAAGCACGGCATCGAGATCGCCCTGGCTTCCCAGGGCGCGGTCACGATCGATCTTCGGGGCTTCGAACTTGTCGGTGGCGCTGATTCGCTCACCGGCGTCGCCGTCACCAACGCCACCGCCACGCGCGTCAACCTCCGCGACGGCACGATCCGGTTCTGGGACCAGGGCGGCGCCAACCTCGCTTCCGTGGTCGGCGCCACCGTCGAGAACGTGCGCTTCCTCAACAACTACGCCGGCGGCCTCACCACCACCAAGAGCCGCGTCATCAACTGCGAGGCATCCTCAAACTCCGGGCACGGCTTCTCCCTCGACGACGGAAGCGTCATTGACGGGTGCGTCGCGCGCCTCAATACGCAGCACGGCGTCTACGCCGACAACGACTGCACCGTGCTCAACGGTGAGTACTCCAACAACTCCCAATCAGGCGTCTACTTCGAGTACCAGGGACGCGCCGTCAACACCAACGCCGCACATAACGGCCTCTATGGCATCGGCCTCGTCCGTGGCGGTACCGCCGAGGGATGCATGCTCACCGGAAACACGAACGCCGGCATCTATGCGCAAAGCGGCTTGGTTCGCGCCTGCACCGCCACGGGCAACGGAACCGGCTTCCATGGGTCCTGGACCCACTTCGAAGAATGCGTCGCCTCGAATAACAACGGCGTCGGCATTTACGCCAACGGCGGCACGGTCGTCAACCGCTGCCTCGTCAACGACAACAATTCCCACGGCATCGACGGCGGCGGGCACGTTCAGGTCCTTGACTCAAAATCCCAGTACAACTCCGGCGACGGCATCCGCCTTTCCCTCAACGGCAACACCATCCGCGGTAATACCTGCGTCACCAACGCCGTCTTCACCGACGGCGCCGGCATCCACATGCTCACCACCGATTCGGTCATCGAGGGCAACCGCGTCACCGGCACCGACCGCGGCATCGACATCGACGGCGAACGAAACGTCATCATCGGAAACTGGTGCTCCGACAACACCATCAACTGGCAGTTCGCCGCCAACAACATCTACGGCCCGATCGTCGATCGAAGCGCCGTCGCCACCGCCGGCGTCAACGGCAACTCCGCCGTCAGCACCTTGGGCACCACCGATCCCCACGCCAACATCACGTACTGATCCGGGCTCGTCCGTCCTCATCGCTACCGTAACTCCATATTTAGGCCTTTTTATCCCCGCCCGAACCCCGAAAAGCTGTCTTCCCGTCCCCCTTGTCACGCATATTCACTTGGCTGTTCGACACCCCCTCCGCTAAACTGAACCACGGTCGATTCGACAAGGACCATCCCATGAACCGCCCCGCAATCGTCGCCCTGCTCGCCGCCGCCGCTGGTCCCGCCGCGCTGGCCCAGCAGCACATCGATGCCGTCAACAAATACGCCTGGTCTGAAAACGTCGGCTGGCTCAACTTCGCCGATGCCGGTAGCCCCCCTGGCTCCCAAAGCGTCCTCATCGAGACCTCCTTCCTCTCCGGCTACGTCTGGGGCGAGAACATCGGCTGGATCAACATGGGCGACGGCACTCCGACCAACGGCGTCTCCTACGCCAACGTCAACGGCACCGACTTCGGCGTCAACCTCAACACCGTCACCGGCCACCTCACTGGCTACGCCTGGGGCGAGAACGTCGGCTGGATCAACTTCTCCGGCGGCGCCCTCGCCACCCCCGCCAAGCCCGCCCGCATCGACGCCCCCGCGCACCGCTTCCGCGGCTACGCCTGGGGCGAGAACATCGGCTGGATCAACCTCGACGACGCCACCCACTACGTCGGCGTCCGCTGCCCCGCCGATCTCAACGGCGACGGCTTCGTCAACGGCGACGACTACGACCTCTTCGCCAGCTGGTTCGAGGTCGCCGATACCCAGGCCGACATCACCAACGACGGCTTTGTGAACGGCGACGACTACGACGCCTTCGCATCGGCGTTCGAAGCGGGGTGCTAAGGAACCGCGTCGCCTGTCCCACACGCTCGACGTCTGCGACGGGCGATCGAACAAGGAGTTGTCCATGGAGACCATCCGGTTTCGACCGACGCGGTTCCCCTTGCTGATGGTGGCCATGGCCGCTGCGCCTGCCTTGGCCCAGCCCCTATACATCGACTTTGAACTGCTCCCCGGCATGACCAACCAACCCGGGGCCACGATCCCGGTCCAATCGCGCCTCGGCGATCAGTACTTGGCGACCCACGGCGTGCGATTCTCATCGGGCTCACCGTTTATCGCGGTCGTCGTTCACGGCCCGGGCACTCCGAGCGGCCTCAACGTGATCGGCGGTTCCACCTCCGCCGGAACGCTGACGTACGACCCGGCCAATCCAATCGACGCGAGGTTCTTTGATCATTCCGGCGAGCAGCCTCGAGTCGTGTCGGTTGTGTCGGTGGTCGGCGACCTCTTCTCGATCCCCGGCACCAAGACGCTCGAAGCCTACGACATCAGCGGGATCATGATCGCGTCCGACACGCGGAACGACAACTACGCGTTGCCGCTGGTTGTGTCCGTGCCGGGCATCCATCGCGTCAGGATGTACTCCTCCAGCGCGACGGTAGGGTTTGACGACCTGCGATTCGACGACCCTCAGCCCCCATGTCCCGCCGACTTCAACGCCGACGGCTTCGTCAACGGCGATGACTACGACCTCTTCGCGTCGTACTTTGAGATCGGCGATATCCGCGCCGACTTCAACGCCGACGGCTTCGTCAACGGCGACGACTACGACTCCTTCGCGTCGGCCTTCGAGGCAGGGTGCTGAGTCCGCCGCCGGGTGCAGCAACGTTCGATTCGATCGACACAGTTATCCATGACAAAGACCCGCGCACCGGCGCGGGTCCTTTCCTAGGTCAATCTGAGGGCGAGCGAAAGCAACGCCGATTCACGCCGGGAACACGCGGAGAAGGTCCAGCGTCGTCACCACGCCGATGGGCTTCTTGTTCGCGTCGACCACCACGACGCGATGAACGCGCCGCTCGGCCATTTTTCGCGCCATCGCGCTGACCGAGTCGGTCGCGCCCGCCGTCACGGGCGATTCGGTCATGAAATCGCCCACGACGATGAGGGGCTCGGGCATGGGCTGACGCTCCGCGGGGGCGCGGTCGTTGAGCAGGTCGAAGAGGTAGCCCGCGCTCGGGCCGCTCGCCTCGGCGGTCACGCGCCGGAAGAGGTCGGTGCGAGAGACGACGCCGACGAGTTTGCCGTCGGGCCCGATGACCGGCGCGCCCGACACGCCGTGCTCGGAGAAGAGGGCCGCGAGCTGGCGGATGCTCATCCCGGGCGTCGCGCACACGGGGTTCTTGGTCATTACTTCGCCGATGGTCGTGGCCATGATCGTCTCCGTGCCGCCGGGCCTTTCCGGAGCGGCGGATCATGGTACGCCCGCCGGGGCGAGGCCCTCGCGCGGCCCCCCCCGCGCAACCCTGGGCGTGTGCGCGGGTTTGTCCGAAACCCGCGGATGCTCGCTCCCATGTCCGAGAACTCTGTATCGCCGGTGTCACGATCGCCGATTCGGGGCACCTCCGCCGCCGGCGGACGTATGATCCCCGACCATTGGAGGACTGCATGCTCTCTCGCTTTGCGATCATCGTCGCGGCCGCGTCTTTCTTCGCACCCGCGCCCGCGCTGACCAACCACGCCCTCGCTGCCGATACGGGCGCCACGACACGCGGAACGACAGGCGAAACGGACCGCGCCAAGTCCGACGCATGGACCTGCCACGTTGATCCCGCCAACCAGCTCTATCCGTCGATGATCATCGCGATGGCGACCGCCAAGGCCGGCGACGCGCGCGAGGAGCTCTCCGAGCTCCCCATGATCGAGCAGATCAAGATCGAGATCAAGACGATCGAGCAGACGCTGGGAGACCCCGAGGGCTGGCTCTACGTCATGGTCAAGGCCCCCAAGGCCGATACGCCCATCAAGGTCACCATCGAGTGCCCGGATGTCATGGAGCCCAGCACCTTCAAGGGCGTGCTCTCGACCGAGGGCGCGACCTACGGCGTGGCGCCAAAGATCCGATGGAAGTACAAGGACTTGGCGCGCGTCCGCCAGCCGCTCCCGGTCAACGTCGTGTTCAAGGTGAAGCTCGGTGACGCCGAGACCGAGGAGGACGTGCAGGTCTGCACGCTCCACACCATCAACGACTGCCCATACCTGCACCTGTCACCGCCCGACGAGAAGGGAGAGATGATCGCGCACAACATCAGCTTCCTCTTCGCGGCCTATGTGAACGAGGACCATCCCTGGGTCGATCAGATTCTGAAGCAGGCGATCGACTCGCGCACCGTCGAGAACTTCATCGGCTACCAGGGCGGCTCGGTCGACGAGGTGCTGAAGCAGGTCTACGCCGTGTGGAACGTGCTCCAGCAGCGCGGCATCACGTACTCGGATATCTCGCGCGTCTCCACCCGCGAAGGGCGCGTGCCCAGCCAGCACGTCCGATTCCTCGACGAATCGTTCGACATGAAGCAGGCCAACTGCGTCGACGGGAGCGTGCTCTTGGCCTCGGTGCTCCGCAAGATCGGCATCGACACCTTTCTCATGCTCACGCCCAAACACTGCTACATCGGCTTTTTCACCGACGCCAACCGCGAGCACATGGTCGGCCTCGAGACCACGATGATGGGCCAGGCCCGCAAGGAAGAGTTCGAACGCACCAAGAAGCTCCGCGCGCTCCTGGGCGACGAGACCACTTTCGACCAGGCCTCCTTCGCCAGTTTCGACGGCGCGCTCGACACCGGCACCAAGAACCTCGAGGCGGACATCCAGAAGGCGATCGCCGGCGAGTTTCAGTATCTCCAGGTGCTCATCAAGGATGCGCGCGAGCAGGGCATCAGGCCGATCCCGTATGTGCGCCCCGAGCAGAAAGAACTCCTCCCCGGAATGCCCGCCGAGCTGACGCCCGAGCAGCGCGCCGAAATCGAGCGCAAGGCCGAGGAAGCCCGGCAGGAAGAACTCCGCCGCCAGCTCCAGGACCTGCACATCCCCAAGGACAAGGTTCGCAAGACCCCGGCGAAGAAGGAGTGATTCGGGTGTGATCATCCGCTCCGGGCTTTGGCGCTCATCCCCGCCTTCTTCTTCTGTTGCTGCTGCCAGTTCTTCCGCTGCTGCCTTGTGCTCTTCTTCCTTCGTGCCAAGTGCCTTCTTCCTCAACACCCCGTCTCGAAGCGCTCCGCGAAGGCGTCGTAGTCATCGCCGTTCACAAAGCTGTCGTCGTTGAAGTCGGCCGCTGGGTCTCCTGAGTCGAACGCGTCCGCGAACGCGTCGTAGTCGTCACCATTGACGAAGCCGTCGGCGTTCAGATCCGCGGCACACGCCGCCTGGCGTTCCAGCGCGCCAAGATCAATCAGCGGCGGCGTGCCGACGCCAAGGTCCGGCGCGTCGGGGTCGTCGCGAAAGCGCTGGTTCCCGGCGAGATCGAGCGTCGTTCCCTGACCGGTTTCCGTGAGCGCCGCGTTGCGTCCGCGATCGATCGCGGGCGAGCCCGCGCCTAGCGAGAGATCATCGTCGAGCGTGCCCAGCACGTTGTCCGCGCCGTTCGGATCGACCATGAGCGGGTCCGCGGCGAACGAGTCGTTCCCGGGGAAGCGCCCGTCCCACGCCTGCACAAGACATCGGTCGAACCGGGGCAAGGGCCCGGAACCCTCGAACGCAACCGCCGAGGCATCGCCGTTGAAGCTCCTGTTGCCCCAAACGACGCAGTTCTCAAGCGAGATATCCCCGCCGCCCATGACGGCATGGTGAAAGTGGGTTGTCTCTCCGTTGTCCGTGACCGTGCAATTCACGGCGCGAAGGCGACCGCCGCAAAAGATGGTTGAAAAGCCTCTCCGGTCATTGGCGTGGAACAGCGAGTTTGTAACGGTGTAGTAACCCTCGAAGGTGTGGATCGCGGCCCCGCCGTCGGACATGCCCTCGTTGCCGACAAAGCGGCAGCGATCGATCCTGACCTCGCCGTCGCCCGATACGCCCGAGCCGCCGCCGCAACTGATGTTGTTGAAGAAGTCGGTGCGCCGGATGTCGGCCGTTCCCGCCGAGACGTAGATGCTCATCCCGGTTGGGCAGCTGAACTCGTTCTCGTCGATCGAGAAAAGGCAGTCCTCGACCGTGAGATTCGATCCATCGTCACCGCTGGGCAGCAGCGGTCCGCTCAGGATGCCCACGCCCGCGGTCCCTCCCGTCACGTGCGAATCGCCGACGAACGCGCAGTTCCGGAAGATCGCATTGCTCCGCGCCTGGGCCGCGTTGCAGCCCGAGTGGCCTTGATTCCCGCTGAACACACAGTCTTCGACGAGTGGTGACGCATCCAGGATCGCCAGCCCGCCCCCGAGCCAATCGGTGTAGTTGGCCGTGAAATCGCAGCGCCGGATCGTCATCGCGCCGCCAGACACGACCATCCCAGCCCCGTACCCCTGGAATGGAAACGCCGGATCATCGTTGTGCCCGTCGCGGATCGTGAACCCGTCGAGTTCCGTCGTTGGGCCCAGGCTCATGCACGTCACCACGCGGTACGCGTTGTCGGCGTAGTTCGGCCAATTGCTGCCGTTCCCCGCCATGTCGCCCGACAGCACCGCGACGTGCAGCGATGGATCGCGCTGGTCGGCGCTCGTCTCGCCGCCCGCGAACCCGCCCAGTACGCGCACGCCATTCTTGAGCGCAAACGTGCTGGACCTCGGCGCGCCATTCAGCCCGGGCGCATACACGCCGTCCGCAACCCAGACCTGATCGCCCGATTGAGCGATCGCCAGCGCCGCCTGCAACCCAGTGCGCCCACCAAACGCCGTGCCCCAGGACGCGCCGTTGCCGGAGTTGGGCGGCTTTGACGCATCGACAAAGATCGTCCCCGCCCGGGCCAGGCCCGCGGAGGTCATCAGTGCCGTCGCTGCGCAGGCCAAGCCCGCCACGTGCTTGCCGTGTTTCATTCGAGCCTCGCTTCTCCCCGCGACGTCGGACCACCAATGTCCCGCGTCGAGGCCGGCCTTGCAAGCAAAGGCAAATTCCTATGTGCGGCGTATCAAGCCCTGCCAATACTGTTCGCCCCGTGCCCTTTCTTCAGCACCCGGCGTCGAAATGCTCCGCGAAGGCGTCGTAGTCATCGCCATTCACAAAGCCGTCGTGGTTGAAGTCGGCCGCCAGGTCCGCCACGTCGAACGCGCTGGCGAACTCGTCGTAGTCGTTGCCGTTCACGAACCCGTCGCCGTTGAAGTCCGCCGGGCAGGCCAAGTCATCGATCAGCCGCAGCGCCATCGGCGGCACGCTCACATAGCTCCCCGAGCCGGTCCGCGCCCAGGCGCCAAGGCCGGTGAACCCGCGGTTGGGCGACGACTGATACACGGCGGGTACATGGGCCACGACCCGCACCCAGTAGCGCCCGGGCGCAAGCGTCGCCTTCAATGGCGCATACTGCCAGTTCACCTTGTTGATGTTGAACCGGAAGTTCATGACCGTCGCCGCAATCGGCGCGCTGGTTTCGTCCGGATACTGGCCCGACCCGTCGTCCGGGAAGAGCGCGACGTCCATCCCCGAGCCGTCGTGATAGTTCACCGTGAACCCATCGAGGCCGATGCGGTCGATATCCCACCCGCCGCCCGGCACGTCGAAGGGCTGGAGCATCTGCCACTGGCTCACGCTCCCGATGGCGTGCCCGTTGGAGATCGCCGCGTTCGAGCCGCTGTCCAGCAGCAGGTTCAACTGCTCGCAGGGTTTGATCTGGGCCCGATCGGGCACGCCGTTGTTGTCGCAATCCGCCGCGCCGCCCGCGATGTCGACGTCGTCCGCGATGCCGTTGTGATCAACGTCGTGCAGCGACTGCGTGATCGCCCCGGTGTCGAGCGACAGGCCCGATGGCGAGCGGTCACTCACGCTCGCAAAGATCACCTGCTTGCCCGCGCCGGCGAGATTGGCTTTGTATACCTCGTCGACCAAATCATCCGCGAAGTAGATCGCGTTGCCCGCCGGATGAACGACAAAGTCGATGAGCCCGCTGCTCTGCACCACGCTGGGAGAGCCGTCGATCAGCACCGTGAACTGCGTATCGTCGAGGCGGGCGCGTCCGATGTAGTCCGAGATGGTGTCCGCGTCGATCCAGTAGATGCGGCTGCTGGCGATGTCGAGCCCGATCGCCCGCGCCTGGCTGATGCCGTGGATCACGACTTTGAGATTCGTGCCGTCGAGGTTGATGCGCTTGATCTCGCCGTCGTCGCCGAAGTAGACGTGCCCGTTGGTCGCGTCGACATACGGCGCCCCGACCGGGTACGGGCTCACCGACGTGAACAGCACCACGCGCCCCGTGCCGTCGGCGTTGACGCGCTGCACCGTGTTGTCCGAGCCGAAGTAGATCCGTCCCTGCGCGTCGAGCGACACGCCCTTGCAGAAGCCGGGCACCGTCGCCAGCGTCTGCTGCGATGCTCCCGTGGTCGTCGCCGACATCACGTCGCTCGCGCCCGCCGAGTCCATCCACAGCAGCCGCCCCGTCGACGGGCGATACGCGATCCCGATCGGCAGCCACAGCGAGGGCGAGAGCGAGAACATGGTCCGCGGCGAGGTGCCATCGGTCCTAACCGCCGACATCTGGGCGTCCTGATACTTGTACTCGGAGATATAGAGCTCGCTCTGCGCCGAGGCCATGCCGGACAAGCCGCACACGCCCGCCGCCACGCCGCACGCCCCCAGCATCACACGAATCGACATGTCGTTCCTTTCCGACTGACTCCCGGGTCCTACAGCCCGGCTGTTCTCTCGCAGAATTCTCGCCCGTCATTGTGCTCATTTGGCCATTGAGCGATTCGGCCCTTTGCTGGTTTCTCAACGAAGCTCAGCACCCCACCTCGAACCTCGAGGCGAAGGCGTCGTAGTCGTCGCCGTTGACGAACCCGTCGTGGTTGAAGTCCGCGCCGATATCGCCCGCCTCAAAGAGCGACGCGAACGAGTCGTAGTCGTCGCCGTTCACGAAGCCGTCGCAGTTGAAATCGCCGAAGCACATGTACACCGGCGAGGGTGCCGTCTGGCGATCGCCGATGCAGTTGCCCACGACGCACCAGTACATCCCCTCGTCCTCGAAGCTGAAGCCCGCGATGGACATCAGGGCCGTGCCGGCGCCGCTGATCGTCGCACCGGAGCCCGACGCCCCGTCGAAGAGCGCCGTGCCGTCCTTGTACCAGCGGTACGACGTTGCGCCCGCCGCCGACACGCCCAGCGTCACACCCTCGCCGCAGTTCGCGAAAATCTGATTCCCCGAATTGAGCAACGGCACGCCCGCAAGCCCGAGCGTTGCGTCGACGTTCATCCAGTCTTCGGCCGCATTCCCGCCGCTCCCGCTCCCCGTCCAGATCACCACGCGATCGCCCGCCGCCAGCGTTCGCGGCAGGCCGCTCGAAGGCGACAGCGTCTGCGCCGCCGCGAGTGACACGATCGTCGTCGCGGGGATCAGCACGACTTCACCGCCCGCGGCGAGTTCCACCTTCGCGCCGATTTGCGCGTCGCCGCTCGCCCGTCCAAGCAGTTCGGTCTTCACCACCAGAGTCGACAGCGTCATGTTCGCCGGCGCTGTCATCAGCGCCCGCGCGACCTCGGCCCCGAAGTTCGGGTGCAGCATGATCCCGTCGAACGAGGGCAACCGGTAATAGAACGGAACCTGATTCTGCGAGGTGGTCGGCGAATACACCGGACCGGCGAGCGGCACGTAGTACGCCTGCGTTGGCGAGCCCCACGCCCCCCGTCCGTTCGGCACGTTCCAGGAGGTCGACGTCACGCCCTCGAGCAGAGTCCTCCCGGAGCCGTTCGACTGCGAGCGCTCATAGGTCCAGTCGACGCTCGACAGTTGCTGCTGCCCGTTGGCCGGGTTTCCCTGGCCGAGGAACGCGCTCAGAATCGACGAGTTGTACGCGCACTGCGCCGACACCGTTCCCGCCAGCGAAGCCAACGCCAAAGCCGACATGCAACGAATCAACATGTTCTCTCTCCCTTAAACGATGTTCTCTCTCCCGTAAGCGTCCTTCGATCTTCCGGCGAATCACCCAAGACAAGAGCACACGCCCCGCGCCCAAAGCCTGCGCCGCTCGGGCCGCCCGCATCCTGGTTTGCTTCCCCGCATGCCCAATCCCGGATGCCCGGTGCCTTCCTTCTCAGCACCCCGCCTCGAACGCCTCCGCGAACAGGTCATAGTCATCCCCGTTCACGAACCCGTCGCGGTTGTGGTCCGCGCGCGGCGAGGCCGTGTCGAACCATGTCGCGAACAGGTCGAAGTCGTCCCCGTTCACGAATCCGTCGCAATTGCTGTCCGCGGCGCACGCCACCCGCTTGATCGTCGCCGTCCCGCTCGTAAAGCTCATGCTCCCCACGATGATCGACGGATCGATCACCACGCTGGTGAGGCTGAAGTACGCGTTGTTGCCCGCGTCGATCCCTACCGTGAACCGCGCGCTGAAATTGACCGTCACGCTCAGGATCACCGTCGTCCCGCTGAACGTCTGATCAAGCAGAACCACCGGGTGCGTCGCCGCCAGGTTGTTCACCGCGCCCGCCAGCGCCTCCGAAGCGCCGGGTTGGAACGACTCCAGAATCGTCGCCAGAGGAGTGGGGGAGGGATACAGCACCGCCAAGAGCCCGCTGTCACCCTTCACCATCCCGTCCACCACATACGAGTACCGCGGCCCGGCGTCGATCGTGTCCGGCGAACTCGACTTCGTCTGGTTCGTCGCGTGCTTGATCTTCAGGCCAGCCAGGTTGATCACCGCCTGCCCGTCGGCCATGGCCGAGGACGTGAGCGTGGCGAGCGCCACCAAAGCCGCCACGGAGCGAGCGCAGATTGACATCGAACATCTCCCGAAGAGAAGTGAATGGTCTGACCGTGTCGGTCTCCACCTTACCCGGCAAAGCCCGAGCGTCCAAGGCAAGTTGAGCCGGTATCAGCCCACGAAAAAGCCCCGGACGGGCCGGGGCTTGGATTTCCAGAGGATGAGCGTCCGAGAAGCGGATCACCAGCCGCCGTCGTCGCGCCCGCCGCCCCCACGGTCCCCACGATCGCCGCGGCCACCACCGCCCCCAT